>JBFKOW010000129.1:0-10482 GCA_041628615.1 Paracoccaceae bacterium
ATGGTCCGCGAGCCCCTTCAGCGCCCGGAAGATCAGCGTCCGGTGCGCCCAGGGACAGGCATAGGAGACGTAGAGGTGGTAGCGCCCGCTCTCGGCCGCGAAGCCGCCCTCGCCGCTGGGGCCGGCGCGGCCGTCGGCGGTGATCCAGTTGCGGTATTTCGCGGTGCTGCGCTGGAAGGCGCCGCCGGTGGATTTGGTGTCATACCAGGTGTCCTGCCAGACCCCGTCGACCAGCTGTCCCATGTCTCTCTCCGTTCCGTTCCCTGTCCCAAATGGACCCTTCGCGCCCGCCTGACCAGCCTCGGGCCGCGCGCAGCGGGGTCCGCCTCGGCGCACAACGCCGCCTCCGCGCCTCGCGCCGCGGCGGTCCGGACGGCGGCGCGCGGGGTCGCCGGGAGGCCGCGGAGCGCCGGAAATCGGTTTGCCCCGCAGCGCCCCGGCGGCTAAAGGAAGGGCGACGATGCCCGCAACCCGGGCCGGACAGGAGGGCGCGACCGGGCCGACCCAGACAGGGGGCCAGCTGCGCCGTCGTTGACAGATCCGCTCCGCGGCTCTCCCGGCCCCGACCGATCGGATGAGCCATGCGCCCAATCCCCTGCCAGACCCGGACCCCGGCAACCCCGGACCCGTCCCGATGACGACCGGCGTGATGATCTGCGGGCACGGCTCGCGCTCGCAATCGGCGGTGGACGAGTTCGCCCGGCTGGCCGAGAAGCTTCCCGCGCTGCTGCCGCCGGACTGGATCACCGACTACGGCTACCTCGAATTCGCCAACCCTGTGCTGCGCGACGGGCTCGACCGGCTGCGCGCCGCGGGCTGCGACCGGATCCTCGCGGTGCCGGGGATGCTGTTCGCCGCGATGCACGCCAAGAACGACATTCCCACGGTGTTGAACACCTACGCCGCGACCTACGGGATCGAGGTGCGCTACGGCCGCGAACTGGGCATCGATCCCAGGATGATCGCCGCCGCCGCCGCCCGGATCGAGGAGGCGCTGGACGACGCGGTGCCGCGGCACGAGACCTGTCTCGTGGTGATCGGCCGCGGCGCGTCCGACCCCGACGCCAACGGCAACGTCGCCAAGGTCGCCCGGCTGCTGCACGAGGGGATGGGCTTCGGCTGGTGCGAGGTGGGCTTTTCCGGCGTCACCTTCCCGCTGGTCGAGCCCTGCCTGCGGCATGTCGCGAAGCTGGGCTACCGGCGGGTCGTGGTGTTTCCCTACTTCCTGTTCTCGGGCATCCTGATCGACCGGATCTACGGCTTCACCGACATGGTCGCCGCCGACCACCCGGAGATCGAGTTCCGCAAGGCCGGCTATCTCGGCGACCATCCCAAGGTCCTCGAGACCTTCGCCGAGCGGGTCACCGAACTGGTCGGCGCGGCGCCGCCGCCGAACTGCGGCATCTGCGGCTACCGCAACCAGGTGCTGGCGCTGGAGACCGGCGAGACCCGCGAGATCACCGCCGCCGAGCGCGCCCACCCCGCCTTCGGCGCGGTGCCGCCGCCGACCTGCGTGATGTGCAAGTACCGCACCGCCGTGCTCGGCTTCGAGGCCGAGGTCGGCGCGGTGCAGGAAAGCCACCATCACCATGTCGAGGGGCAGGGCGCGTCGGCGCCGGGGTCGAACGTGGTCGACTGCGCGCTGTGCGACAGCTTCTGCACCGGGCTGTGCCGGCTGGAGGCGGCGGACCGGCATCATCATCACCACCACCACCACGGCCACGGCCACGGTCATTCCCACGGCCACGACCACCACGGCCACGACCATCACCACCACGACCACCACCACGATCATCATCACCACGATCACGTTCATCCCCACGATCACGGCGACGGTCCCCCCCATCACCACCACGCCCCCTATCCCCACGCCGCGCATCCGCACGGCCCGGAAAGCGCCCGCAAGCTGCGCAAGTCCCCGGCGGGGGCGAAATGACCGGCGCCGCCTCTCCGCGGCGCGCGGACGGGTGACCGCGATGCGCCGCTACGAGAAGGACCCCGCCGCGATCTACGCCGAGAGCTTTGCCACCGTCCGGCGCGAGGCCCGGCTGGGCCGGTTCCCGGCGGCGATGGAGCCGGTGGTGACCCGGCTGATCCATGCCTGCGGCATGGTCGAGATCGCCGACCGGATTGCCCATTCCGCCGCCGCGGCCGAGGCCGGGCGGGCGGCGCTGGCGGCCGGGGCGCCGGTGCTCTGCGATTGCGAGATGGTGGCGGCGGGCGTCATCCGCCGCCGGCTGCCCGCCGCTAACGATGTCGTGGTCACCCTGAACGACCCGGCGGTGCCGGACCGGGCGCGGGCGATCGGCAACACCCGGTCGGCGGCGGCGGTGGAATTCTGGGCCGACCGGATCGAGGGCGCGGTGGTCGCCATCGGCAACGCCCCCACGGCGCTGTTCCACCTGCTCGAACTGCTCGACGGCGGCTGGCCCCGCCCGGCGCTGATCCTCGGCTTCCCGGTGGGCTTCGTCGGCGCCGCCGAATCGAAGGCGGAACTGGCGGCGGACCCGCGCGGCTGCGACTTCATCGCGCTGCGGGGCCGCCGGGGCGGATCGGCGCTGGCCTCGGCGGCGGTGAACGCGCTGGCCGCGGCGGGAGAGGCGGCATGACCGCCGGCGGCGCGGCTGCCGCGGCCCCCTGGCTGCATGTCGTCGGCATCGGCGAGGACGGGCTTGCCGGGCTCGCCCCCGCGACCCGCACCATCGTCGAGGCCGCCGAGGTCATCGTCGGCGGCGACCGCCACCACCGGCTGTCGGACGCGGTGACCGCCGAGCGGATCGCCTGGCCGTCGCCCTTCGACGCGATGATCGACACCCTGCGCGGGCTGAAGGGCCGCCGCGCGGTGGTGCTGGTCACCGGCGACCCGCTGTGGTTCTCGGTCGGGGCCCGGATCGGCCGGGCGATCCCGCCCGCCGAGATCGTCTATCACCCGCAATTGTCGGCATTCCAGCTTGCCGCCGCGCGGATGGGCTGGAGCCTCGCCGATGTCGAGACCCTGACCGTGCACGGCCGCCCGGTGGAGCAGATGATCGCCTTCATCCAGCCCGACCAGCGGCTGCTGGTGCTGACCACCGGGGCGGAGACGCCGGCCAGGATCGCCCGGTTCCTGACCGAGCGCGGCTTCGGCCGGTCGCCGATGACGGTGCTGGCGGCGATGGGCGGCGCCGAGGAGGCGCGCTTCGACGGGATCGCGGAAAGCTGGTCCCACGCGGTGCCCGAGTTCAACACCCTCGCGGTGGACTGCGTGGCCGACCCCGACGCGGCGCTGCTGCCGCGGGTGCCGGGGCTCGACGACGCGCTGTTCCGGTCCGACGGCACGATGACCAAGTCCGAGGTCCGGGCGGTCACCGTGGCCCGGCTGATGCCGATGCGCGGGGCGCTCTTGTGGGACATCGGCACCGGCTGCGGGTCGGTGGCGATCGAGTGGATGCGCGCGGCCCGCTATGCCCGCGCCATCGGCATCGAGCCGCGCGCCGACCGCCGGGCGATGGCCGCCGCCAACGCGCTGGCGCTGGGCACGCCGAAGCTCGAGATCGTCGAGGGCGAGGCCCCGGCGGCGCTGGACGGCCTGCCGGCCCCGGACGCGGTGTTCATCGGCGGCGGGCTGAGCGATGCGGTGTTCGACGCCGCCTGGGCGGCGCTGCGCCCGCTGGGCCGGCTGGTCGCCAACGCGGTGACGCTGGAGAGCGAGGCCCGGCTGATCGGCCTGCGCGCCCGGCATGGCGGCGACCTCGTGAAGATCGGCGTCGAGCGCGCCCGCCCGGTGGGCCGGCTGACCGGCTGGCAGCCGCAGATGACGGTGACCCAGTGGAGCCTGGTGAAGCGATGACGGCGGGACGACGCTCCGCCGCGGCGATGCCGCGCCGATCGCCCCGCCCGCCGTCCCGCGGCCCGCGCCGGGGCGGCCGGCGATGACCGGCCGCCTGATCGGCGTCGGCGTCGGTCCCGGTGCGCCGGACCTGCTCACCCTGCGCGCCGCCCGCGCGGTCGGCGCGGCGCGGGTGATCGCCTATCCGGCGCTGCCCGGCACCGGCAGTTTCGCCCGCTCCATCGTCGCCGACCTGATCCCCGCCGGCGCGGAGGAGATCGTCATCGAGGTGCCGATGTCCACCGCCCGCGCCCCGGCCCAGTCCGCCTACGACGCCGGCGCCGCCCGGATCGCCGAGCGGCTCGACGCCGGCCGCGACGTGGTGGTGCTCTGCGAGGGCGACCCGTTCTTCTACGGCTCGTTCATGTATCTCCATGCCCGCCTGTCCGGCCGCTACGAGACCGAGGTGATCCCCGGCGTGACCTCGGTCACCGCCTGCGCCGCCGCCGCCGGCCGCCCGCTGGTGGCCCGCAACGCCCGGCTGACGGTGCTGCCGGGGCCGCTCGACGACGCGGTCCTGTCGGAGCGGATCGCCGGGGCCGAGGCGGTGGCGATCATGAAGGTCGGCCGCCACCTGCCGCGGATCCGCGCCGTGCTGGACCGGCTCGGCCTCACCGGCCGGGCGGTCTATGTCGAGCGCGCCACCCTGCCGGGCGAGATCGTCCGGCCGCTCGCCGAGGCGCCGGACAGCGCGCCGTATTTCTCGCTCATCCTGGTGTCGAAGGAGGCCGATCCGTGGCTGTGACCCGCCCCGAGGCCGCTCCGGTCGTCGTCTGCCTGAACCGCGCGGGAGAAGCCGTCGCCCACCGCCTCGCCCGCGCCCTCGGCGCGCCGGTGCATGGCCGGGCCGGCCGGGTGGACGCCGCCGACGCCACCTTTCCCGACGCGCTGGTCCATGTCCGCGACCTGTTCGCCGCCGGGGTGCCGGTGGTCGGGGTCTGCGCCGCGGGGATCCTGATCCGGGCGGTGGCGCCGTTGCTGGCCGACAAGACCGCCGAGCCGCCGGTGCTGTCGGTCTCGGACGACGGCGCGGTGGTGGTGCCGCTGCTGGGCGGTCACCGCGGCGCGAACCGGCTGGCGCGGCGGATCGCTGAGGCGCTGGGCGCGCGCGCCGCCGTCACCACCGCGGGCGACGTGGCCCTCGGCCTCGCGCTGGACGAGCCGCCGGCGGGCTGGACGCTGGGCACCCCGGACCTCGCGCGCGGGGCCATGGCCCGGCTTCTGTCGGGGGCGCGGGCCGAATTGCGGGGCGAGGCGGCGGCGGAGGCCGGCTGGCTCGACCCGCTGCCGCTGGCGGGGCCGGACTGGACCGGCGACCGGGTGGTCGTCGCCTGCACCGCGGCGCCGCCCGCGCCCGGCGTGCTGACCTTCCACCCGCAACGGCACGTGCTGGGGGTCGGCTGTGCCCGGAACTGCCCGCCCGATGAGCTGGTCGCGCTGGCCACGGGTCTGCTGGCGGAAGCGGGGATCGCCGCCGGGGCGCTGGCGGCGGTCGCCACGCTGGTCCTGAAGGCCGACGAGCCGGCGGTGCTGCGGCTGGCCGAGCGGCTGGACCGGCCGTTGCGGCTGTTCACCGCGGCGGAGCTGGAGGCGCTCACGCCGCGGCTTGCCACCCCGTCGGAGGTGGTGTTCGCCGAAGTCGGCTGTCACGGGGTGTCCGAGGCGGCGGCGCTTGCGGCGACCGGCAGCGCCGCGGCGCAACTGGTCGAGCCGAAGCGCAAGACCGGGCAGGCGACCTGCGCGCTGGCCGCCGCGCCCGAGCCGATCGCCGCGCCGGCGGGCCGGGCGCGGGGCCGGCTGGCGGTGGTGGGGATCGGGCCGGGGCAGTCCGGCTGGCGCACGCCCGAGGTGTCGCGGCTCGTGGCCGAGGCCGAGGAACTGGTGGGCTACGGCCTTTACATCGACCTGCTGGGCCCGCTGGCGGCGGGCAAGCCGCGGGCCGACTTCCCGCTCGGCGGCGAGGAGGCGCGCTGCCGCTACGCGCTCGAACGGGCGGGCGAGGGCCGCCGGGTGGCGCTGGTCTGTTCCGGCGATGCCGGGATCTACGCGATGGCGGCGCTGGTCTTCGAACTCTTGGACCGCGACGCGGCGGCGGGCGGCGTGTCGGAGGCGGCGCGGCGGGCCGAGGTGATCTGTTCCCCCGGCGTGACCGCGATGCAGGCGGCGGCGAACCGGGCCGGCGCGCCGCTGGGCCACGATTTCTGCGCCATCTCGCTGTCGGACCTGCTGACGCCGCGCGAGGACATCCTGCGCCGGGTCCGGGCCGCCGCCGAGGGCGATTTCGTGATCGGCTTCTACAACCCGGTGTCTCGGACCCGGCGCGACCTGCTGGCGGCGGCGCGGGACATCCTGCTGCGCCACCGCCCCGCCGACACGCCGGTCTGCCTGGCCCGCGACCTCGGCCGGCCGGGCGAATCGGTGACCTTCCGGCGGCTCGACGCGCTGCGGGTGGACGAGGTGGACATGCTGACGGTGGTTCTCGTCGGGTCGTCCAACACCCGGCTCGCGGCGCTGGGCGAGGGGCCGCGGATGTTCACCCCGCGCGGCTATGCCCGCAAGATCGACGGCGACCTCGCGGCGGGAGGCGGCTGACGTGCGCCTGCGGCGACGCCCCACCCGCCATCCCGCGGCGCCCCTGGCCCGGACTCCGGAGGTTTGCAGATGACCGTCCATTTCATCGGCGCCGGTCCCGGCGATCCCGAGCTCCTGACCCTGAAGGCCGCGCGGCTGATCGCCGCCTGCCCGGTCTGTCTCTACGCCGGTTCGCTGGTCCCGGCCGAGGTCGTCGCCATCGCCCCGCCCGGCGCCCTTGTCCGCGACACCGCCGCGATGACCCTCGACGAGACCCATGCCGAGATCGCCGCCGCCCATGCCCGCGGCGAGGACGTGGCCCGGGTCCATTCCGGCGATCCCTCGCTCTACGGCGCGATCGCCGAGCAGATCCGCCGTCTCAAGGCCGACGGCATCCCCTACGCGATCGTCCCCGGCGTCCCCGCCTACACCGCCGCCGCCGCCGCGCTGGGCCAGGAACTGACGATCCCGGAGGTGGCGCAGTCCATCGTCCTCACCCGGATGTCGATGAAGTCCACCGCGATGCCGGCGGGCGAGACGCTGGACAATTTCGCCCGCACCGGCGCGACCCTGGCGATCCATCTCGGGATCCGGGCGCTGCGCGAGATCGAGCGGGTGCTGGTCCCGCATTACGGCCCGGATTGCCCGGTGGCGGTGGTCTACCGGGTCGGCTGGCCGGACCAGCGGATCCTCCGGGGCACCCTGTCGGACATCCACGGTAAGGTCCGCGCGGCGAAGATCACCCGCACCGCGCTGATTCTCGTCGGACCGGCGCTGGGCGGCGGTCACGGCTTTCCGGATTCGGCGCTGTATGATGCAACAAAGCCCCACCTGTTGCGGCCAACGTCCACGAAAGGCCGCGCCGCGGTGCAGAAAAAACCAGCGTAAACTTGATTTTAGCCAGGACCGGGCCATCCTCCGCGGAAGGAGGAAGGGTTCATGTTCGAGGAATTTCCGTCGGGGGTCGGCGATCTCCTGCGCGATGCGCGGCGCGCGCGGGATCTGCGCAAGTCCCGGCTGACGGTGGTGTCGGGGGACGCCAGGCACCGGGTGCTGCGGCTCTGGTCGCGCGGCTTTGCCGTCGCGGCCGACAGCGTGCCGGCGCTGCGCGGGCTGGTCGATCTCTATGACGGGTCCCGCCACGTCTGCCAGGCGCTGATCGTCACCGACCGCGAGGAGGACGGCGAGCGGGTCTACGAGTTCAAGCGCAGCACCGCCGCCGCCGACGCCGCCCCGCTCGATTTCGAGCGGCCGGCGGACGCGCCCGCCGGTCTCCTGCCGCGCTACTGAAGGTCGGCGAAGGCGGCGCGCAGCCGCGCCCCGGCCTCGGCCACATTTGCGCGCCGGGTCCCGATGTTGAACCGCAGCCCGGTCTCGCCGCCGGTGCCGAAGGCCGGTCCGGGCGAGGCGACGATCCGCGCCCCGTCCTGCACCCGCCGGGCGATCTCGGCGGTGGTCATCCCGGTCCCGGCGAACTCCACCCAGGCCAGGTAGGTGCCCTCCATCGGCATCATCGCCGCGCCGGGGATCGCCGCCACCGCCTCGGCCAGCACCGCGGCGTTGCCGGCGATGTAGACGCGCAGGTCGTCGACCCAGGCGCCGCCCTCGGGGCTGTAGGCGGCCGCGGTCAGGGCCACCCCCATCCGGTTCGGCTGGATGTCGAGCCCCCGGTGCAGCACGTCGAACCGCGCGCGCAGCCCGGCGTCGGGCAGGATCGTGGTGCCGACCCGCAGCCCGGCGGTGTCGAAGGTCTTGGAGGCGGCGGTCAGGATCACCGTCCGGTCGAGGTGCTGCGGCACGGCCGTTCCGGCCGGGACATGGGCGAAGCCGGGATGCACGAGGTCGGCGTGGATCTCGTCCGAGATCAGGATCAGGCCGTGCCGGGCGCAGAAATCGCCCATCGCCGTCATCTCGGCTTCGGTCCAGATCCGGCCCGCCGGGTTGTGCGGCTGCGAGATCAGCATGATCCGCTCGCGCCCGTTCAGCTTCGGCTCCAGCCCGTCGAGGTCGAGCTCGAACCGGCCGTCCGGGCCGACGCGCAGCGGGCTTTCCAGCACCTCGCGGCCGTTGCGCCGCACCTTCTGGGTGAACTCGTGGTAGACCGGGGTGAAGATGATGACCCGGTCGCCGGGGTCCGAGTAGGTCTGGATGCACAGGCCGATGGCATTTCCCAGCCCGTGGGTCGCCCGCATCGCCGCCGGGTCGGGACGCCAGCCCCAGCGGGTGTCGCACCACCACGCGACCCGGTCGAACATCGCCTCGATCCCGGTGAAATAGCCCCACTGGCCGCGGGCCACCTCGGCCTCGGCGGCGCGCACGAGGCAGGGGGCGGGGGCGAAATCCATCTGCGCGATCCACATCGGCAGGGCGTCGGGATCGTCCCGGCCCAGCATCAGGTGGGCGAGGTCCCACTTGCTCGACCCCGATCCGCGCATCGCGCGCGGGGCGTCGAAATCGAAGCCGCTTGCCGTCCCTGCCATGCCGTCCATTCGCGCCTCTGCTGCCGTCCCGGCGGCGCACCCTAGCGCCCGCCGCGTCGGTTGCAAGCACCCCCGCCTTGGCCTACATGGCGGGCATGTCGATCCGCCCCATCCTGATCCATCCCGACCCCCGGCTGAAGACCCGCACCGACCCGGTCGCCGGGATCACCGACGACCTGCGCCGGCTGGCCGACGACATGCTGGAAACCATGTACGACGCCCCCGGCATCGGCCTCGCCGCGCCGCAGGTCGGGGTGCTGGCGCGGATGCTGGTGATGGACTGCGTGAAGGACGAGGACGGGCCGCCGCGGCCGATGGTCCTGATCAATCCCGAGATCACCTTCGCCTCCGAGGCCACCCGCGTCTACGAGGAGGGCTGCCTGTCGATTCCCGAGCAATACGCCGAGGTCGAGCGTCCCGCCGAGGTGACGGTGCGCTGGACCGCGCTGGACGGGTCCGAGATGCAGGAGCATTTCACCGGCCTCTGGGCGACCTGCGTGCAGCACGAGATCGACCACCTCGACGGCAAGCTGTTCATCGACTACCTGAGGCCGCTGCGGCGGCAGATGATCACCCGCAAGATGCAGAAGCTGAAGCGGGAAAGGGCCCGCGCGTGACGGTCCGCCCGATCGTCACCGGCGACGACCCGGTGCTGCGGCGCAAGGCGGCGACGGTGACGATGTTCGACGATGGCCTGCGCGACCTGGTCCGGGACCTGTTCGACACGATGTACGAGGCGCAGGGCCGCGGCCTTGCCGCGCCGCAGGTCGGCGTGTCGCAGCGGGTCTTCGTGATGGACGCGAGCTGGAAGGAGGGCAATCCGCAGCCGCTCGCCGTGGTCAATCCCGAGATCCTGTCCACCGAACCGCCGATGATCGTCGATACCGAAGCCTGCCTGTCGCTGCCGGGCGTGGCCTACCGGGTCGGCCGGCCGATGATCACCGAACTGAAGTGGATCTCGCCCAACGGGGTCCGGCAGTCGACGAAGCTCTGGGCGGTCGAGAGCCGGATCGCCTGCCACGAATACGACCACCTCGACGGGGTGCTGATCAGCGATCACGGGACCGAGGCGTGACCCGCCCGATCCTGCGCTGGCCCCACCCGCTGCTGCGCCGCCCCGCCGCCGAGGTGGCGGCGGTGACCGACGCCACCCGCGCCACCTGGGACGAGATGATCGCGGTGATGGAGGCGATGCCCGGCCTCGGCCTTGCCGCGGTGCAGATCGGCGTGCCGTTCCGGCTCGCCGTGGTCGATGCCAGCACCGGGCGGGGACAGGCCGTCAGGCTCGCCAATCCCGAGATCGTCGCCGCCTCGGACGAGATGCGCGAGCACGAGGAAGCCTCGCCCTGCCTGCCCGGCGTCAGCGCCGACATCGCCCGCCCGGCCCGCGTCACGGTGCGGTTCCTGAACGAGGCGGGGGCAGAGGAGGAGCGCGCCTTCGACGGGCTCTGGGCCACCTCGGTGCAGCACCAGATCGACCACCTCGCCGGGCGGATGTATTTCCACCGGCTGTCCCGGCTCAGGCGCGACCGGCTGCTGGCCCGCGCCCGCAAGGCCGCCGGC
>JBFKOW010000130.1:0-10279 GCA_041628615.1 Paracoccaceae bacterium
CGGGGCGAGGTCAGGGCCATGTCAATGCACCTCTGGGAAGAAATGGACGCTGCAAAATGCGCGTCCATCCTGCCCCAGAATCACCCGTCCCGCCAAACCCGGATCTGCACGGGTCAGGGAAACCCGACCCGCCGCCCGGGCTATTCTTCCTTCGGCAGCACCCGGATGTTCAGCTCGCGCAACTGCTCGTTGGTGGGCTCCGAGGGGGCGCCCATCATCAGGTCCTCGGCCCGCTGGTTCATCGGGAACATGATGACCTCGCGGATGTTCTCCTCGTCGGCCAGCAGCATCACCGCCCGGTCGATGCCCAGCGCACAGCCGCCGTGGGGCGGGGCGCCGTACTGGAACGCGGTGTAGAGACCGCCGAACCGGGCCTTCACCTCGGCCTCGCCGTAGCCGGCGATCTCGAACGCCTTCAGCATCACCTCGGGAACGTGGTTGCGGATCGCGCCCGAGACCAGCTCGTAGCCGTTGCAGGCGAGGTCGTACTGGTAGCCCTTCACCGCCAGCGGGTCGCCCGAAAGAGCTTCCATCCCGCCCTGCGGCATGGAGAAGGGGTTGTGCTCGAAATCGATCTCGCCGGTGTCGGCGTCCTTCTCGTAGATCGGGAAGTCGACGATCCAGGCGAAGGCGAAGCGGTCCTGTTCGGTGAGGTTCAGCTCCTGCCCGATCACGTCGCGGGCCTTCGCCGCGACGCGGACGAAGGAGGCCGGCTTGCCGCCGAGGAAGAACGCCGCGTCGCCGACGCCGAGGCCCAACTGCTGCCGGATCGCCTCGGTGCGCTCGGGGCCGATGTTCTTGGCCAGCGGGCCGGCGGCTTCCATGCCGCCCTCGGCCTCGCGCCAGAAGATGTAGCCCATCCCCGGCAGCCCTTCCTTCTGCGCGAAGGCGTTCATCCGGTCGCAGAACTTGCGGCTGCCGCCGCCCGGCGCGGGGATCGCGCGGACCTCGGTGCCCTCCTGTTCCAGCAGCTTCGCGAAGATCGCGAAGCCCGAGCCGCGGAAATGCTCGGAGCAATCCTGCATCTCGATCGGGTTGCGCAGGTCGGGCTTGTCGGTGCCGTAGCGGGCCATCGCCTCGGCATAGGGGATCTGCGGCCAGCTTTCGGGCGCATCCACCTTGCGGCCGCCGCCGAACTCCTCGAACACGCCGGCGATCACCGGGGCGACGGCGTCGAACACGTCCTGCTGCTCGACGAAGGACATCTCCATGTCGAGCTGGTAGAAATCGGTCGGCGAGCGGTCGGCGCGCGGGTCCTCGTCGCGGAAGCAGGGCGCGATCTGGAAATAGCGGTCGAAGCCCGACACCATGATCAGCTGCTTGAACAGCTGGGGGGCCTGCGGCAGGGCGTAGAACTTGCCCGGATGCAGGCGGGACGGGACCAGGAAGTCGCGCGCGCCCTCGGGCGACGAGGCGGTGATGATCGGGGTCTGGTATTCGCGGAATCCCTGCCCCCACATCCGGCGGCGGATCGAGGCCACCACGTCCGAGCGCAGGGTGATGTTGCGCTGCATCCCCTCGCGCCGCAGGTCGAGGTAGCGATAGCGCAGGCGGGTTTCCTCGGGATACTCCTGATCGCCGAAGACCTGCAGCGGCAGCTCGCCCTTGACCCCGCCCAGCACCTCGATGTCGCGCACGAAGACCTCGATCTCGCCGGTCGGGATCTTGGGGTTCACGAGGCTCGCGTCGCGCGCCTTCACCTCGCCGTCGATGCGGATGCACCATTCGGCGCGGACCTTCTCGACCTCGGCGAAGACGGGGCTGTCGGGGTCGCACAGCACTTGGGTCACGCCGTAATGGTCGCGCAGGTCGATGAACAGGACGCCGCCGTGGTCGCGCACCCGGTGCACCCAGCCCGACAGGCGGACGGTCCGGCCCACGTGCTCGCGGGTCAGGGCGGCGCAGGTGTGGCTGCGGTAGGGGTGCATCGGCTGTGTCCTTCGAGTATCTCGGCGTTCCGCGGGTCGCGCCGATACATCGCGCGCGGCCCGGGAAGTCAAGCGCCCCGTCGCAGCCTCAGCGTCGTCCCGAGCGGGCCGGGCGGGACCGGGAACGGGACCAGCCCCGGCCGGTCGGACGGCGTCGCGCTCAGCGACGGGTCGAGACCGAAGCTGAACCGGCAGGCATCGTCGCCGGCCGCCTCGCAGGTCGCTTCCTCGCAGATCAGCCGCCGGTCGACGAGCGAGGCATAGAGCGCCTCGAACATCGCGGCGTGGAACGCGCAGATCGGCCGGTCGGCGCTTTCGCCCCGGATCAGCGGGTTGGCCCGGATCACGAAGCGCATCCCGTCGGCGACCTCGAACGCCCCGGAGCCGGTGAAGAACCACGCGTGCTGGGTCATCGCCCGGCTGAGCATCCAGGCCGAGATCGTCCAGGGCGCGTTGCTCAGCAGGGACCGCGCCCGTTTCGGAAGCTGTTTCTCCAGCAGGGCCTGCCCGGCCCGCCTGCCGCTGGTGCGGCCCAGTTCGACGGCCTCGTCCGGCCAGCGGTCGCGCAGGGCGCGGTGCAGGATCGCGGCGCGGGCCTCGCGGACGGGATCGTCGGGACTGGGCGACCGGGGCAGGCCCGCCTCGGCCAGAAGCTCGGCGGCGACGGCCTCGCCCTTGCGCTCGCGGATCGCGTCGACCAGCGCGGTGGCCATGTGCGGCCCGACGAACCCGGTCCGTCCGGGTCGTCTCAGCGGCCATGTCCTCGCAGCGGGCATCGCGATCTCTCAGATCGACGGAAGCGGTTGCGCTCCCTCTCCGAGTCAACCGGTGCCGGGGCACAGGCGCAACCGCTAATTGACACTAAATATGTAAACTCAAATAGACATTTCAAGGGCCGCCGGCCCGCCGGAATCGCCGTGCAGGGCCAGGTCGAACCGGCAGACCGGCGACCCGGCGGCACAGCAGGCGACCTCCCGGCAGGTGGCGGCGGGGCTGACCAACCGGCGGTAGAGGGTCTCGAACACCGCCGCGTGCCAATGGCACAGCGGCCGGTCCGACACCTCGCCCGCGACCATCGGGTTGTCGGCGATCTCGAAGCCCGTCGCGCCGTCGCGGCGGAACCGGCCCGATCCGGCGAAGGTCCAGGCGTGGCGCTCGATCGCGCGGGCCAGCAGCGGCGCGGCCAGCGGCGCGGGCAGCGCCCGCAGCAGCCATTGCGCCGGGGCCGGGATCCGGTGGTTCAGGATGTAGCCGGCGGTGCGGCGGCCGGCCTCCCGGGACAGCGCCGGGGCGAGGTCCGGCGTCACCTCGCGCAGCGCCCGGTGCAGCCGGGCGGCGGGCATCTCGGGCATCAGCCCGGCCTCGGAGGGCATCTCGGCGATCCCGGCCGCCGCCAGCAGCCGGTCGCGCAGGTCGCGCCCGCCCGCCCGCTCGATCACCGGGACAAGCTGCAGCACCGCGTTCGGCCCGATCAGCCCCGTTGCCCGGGGCCCGGCCGCGTCAGACATCTGCCGGTTCTTCCATCTGCCGGCTTCCGCCGCCGCAGACGCGGACCCCGGCCCCGTCGGGCAGGCTGAACGGCCGCGCCCCGGCGCCTCCGCCGCCGTCCGCGCGATCCTTCGCCCGGTCCTTCATCTGCGCGCGCACCGCTTCCCGGCGCTCGGCGGCCCGCGCCGCACGGTCGGCGGCGGCCTCCCAGTCGTCGAGCTGCGCCTCGGCCAGTTGCCGCGAGGTGTCGAACTGGAAATCCACCTTGCCCTTCGACTGCGGCCCCCAGTAGCCGGCCTTGCCGAGATCGTAGAAGGTGCGCTGGAACCCGGCCTTGAGGAACGCCTTGAGACAGCCCAGCAGGTAGCGGCGGCGGAACCCGGTGCCGCGCCACGGGTAGTGGAACAGCGCCTTGCGCATGTAGAACCGCCGGTAGTTGTTCATCACCCCGTCGAGCAATTCGCCCCGCTCCATCGCCTTCGGCTTCATGATCGGGGTGACGAAGTTGTATTTCGAGAAGTCGAAGACCTCGACCTTGTCGCGCAACTCCTGGAACAGCGGGGTGAAGGGCCAGGGCGTATACATCGCCCAGTTGGCGAGGTCTGGCTGCCAGTCCCAGGCCATCCGGTAGGTCTCGTCCAGCGTCTCGCGGGTCTCGTTGTCCAGCCCGACGATGAACTGCGCCTCGACGAGGATGTCGGCCTCGCGCAGCAGCCGGATCGCGGTCTTGTTCTCCTCGACCTTCGTTTCCTTGTTGAACTGGTCGAGCTTCATCTGCGCCGCCGCCTCGGTGCCGAGGGACACGTGGACCAGTCCCGCCTTGCGGTAGAACTTGAGCAGGTCGCGGTCGCGCCAGATGTCGGTGACGCGGGTGTTGATGCCCCACTTCACCTTGTCCGGCAGGCCCCGGTCGATCAGCTCCTGGCAGAACTCGACGAACTTCCTGCGGTTGATGGTGGGTTCCTCGTCGGCGAGGATGAAAAAGCCGATGCCCTGCTCCTCGACCAGCCTCTCGATCTCGTCGGCGACCCGCCTGGGGTCGCGGACCCGGTAGTCGCGCCAGAACTTCCACTGCGAGCAGAACGAGCAGGTGAACGGACAGCCCCGGGCCATGTTCGGGATCGCCACCTTGCAGTTCAGCGGGATGTACCTGTAGGCCTCCCAGTCGAGGATCGACCAGTCCGGGTCGAGCCCGTCGAGATCCTTCACCGTCGACGCGGCCTGGGTGGCGACGATCTCGTCGCCGTCGATGAAGGCAAGCCCGTGGATTCGCCGCCGGTCGGCGGGCCAGCGGCCGTCGCGGACCGCGCTCATCAGGGCGGTCATGATCTCCTCGCCCTCGCCGCGGACGATCACGTCAACCCAGGGCGCCTCGGACAGGACCTGCTTGAACATGAAGGTGGCGTGGACCCCGCCCAGCACCCGCAGCGCCCCGGGGGCCACTTCCTGCGCGATCTCCAGCACCCGCTCGGCGCGGTAGATCGACGGGGTGATGGCGGTGACGCCCACCACGTCGGGGCGCAGGTCGGCGATCCGGGCGCGGACCGTGTCGTCGTCGAGGTCATGGGTCATGGCGTCGACGAAGTGGATGTCGTCGAACCCGGCCCGGCGCAGCGAGCCGGTCAGGTAGGCGACCCAGGCGGGCGGCCAGGTGCCGGCGATCTCGGCGCCGCCGGAACGGTAGTTCGGATGGATGAAGAGAATGCGCATGGGAAACTCCGGGCCAGACCCCAATGCGGTCAGGCTACGCGCCATTCTGTCAATTTAGATTGACACAGATCAAACACGCCAGGTTGACACTTTCGGTCAAGCCGCCCGATGCGGGCTGGACCGGCCGGGCCGAAAGCGGCTACCCAAGCGGGACCTTGCGAGATCGAGCCCCATGCCCCGCCGCGACACCGCCCTGACAGCGATCCTGCTGGCCATCTACCTGGTGCTGGCGGTGCCGGCCTTCAGCGGACTGGCGAACCCCGACCTGATGGCGGCCTGGGCGGCGGCGCTGGCCTACGCGGACGGCGCCGGCCCGGCGGTCTACGGGCTGCACGACGCGCCCTTCGACACCCTCGCCCCGCCCGCGCTGCACACCGCCTTCGAGCGGATCGGCTATGACGAGCCCCGCTATGCCTACATCTACGCGCCGCTCTGGCTTGCCCTGCTGGCGCCGCTGACCGCCGTTTCGGGACCGGAGCCGTTCCTGCTCGCCGCGACATGGGCCAACAACCTGATGCTGCCGGGGATGGTGCTGCTGGCCTGGCGGCTGGCGCGACGGTCCGGCCCGGGCGGAACGGCCGGGCTTCCCGCACCGGCCTTCCTGCTGATCGGGCTCGCGGCGCTCGCCGGAGGCTATGTCGGCGGGCTGGCGCTCTACCAGAACCAGGTGCAGATCGCGGTGGCCTTCCTGATCCTGCTCGCCGCCGAACGGACCGGCGCCCGCGCCCCGGTCGCCGCCGGTCTGGCGCTGGCGCTGGCGGCGGCGCTGAAAAGCTACCCGGTGCTGCTTGCGGTGATCTGGATCGGCCAGCGGGACTGGCGGGCGCTGGCGGCATTCGGGCTCGGCGGCGCGGCGCTGGGCGGGCTGTCGCTGGCGCTCGCCGGGTGGGAGATGCACGCCGCCTTCCTGTCCCAGCTGCGGCAGATCGCCGATACCGCCCTGCTGACCTCGGTGACGCTGAACCTGCCGGCGCTGGCGGCCAATCTCGGGCTCGCCGGGGACCTGACGTCGATCTTCCACTGGAACGGGCTGCCGGCCGAGGTCTACGTCGCGCCGCGCCCCGGCTGGCTGGGGATCGCCTCGGGGATCGGGTTGGCGGCGGTGCTGCTGGCCGGGTGGCGGCGGGCGGCCCAAGGCGGCCCCGCGGGCGATCCGCTGCTCTGGCTGGTTCTGGCCGGCGCGGTGTCGCTGATGACGCCGGTAAGCTGGTCGTTCCACTATCTTGCCACGATGGCCGCGCTGCCGGCGCTGATCGACCGGTTCGGGCCGTGGCGTGGCGGCGCGCTGACGGCCACGGTGGCCGGGACGCTGTCCTTCCCGGCGATCCCGTTGTGGCGGGCGGTGCTGCCGGTCGCGGAACCGTTGCAATTGAGCGGAACGCTGGCGGTTCTGGTCATGGTTGTCGCGCTCGGGTGGACAAGCGGCCCGCGTCAGGCGGGGTGACGCGCAACTGTCCGCGATCCGGCAACGCTCTGGCCCGGGAACGGGCAAAGAACGCAGATTCCTGCCACATTCTCCACACGCTTTCGCCTCATCCGGCGCGCAGATTGATAACCGATCATTAAGACCTTCGGCGCCGGGCCTCGACGAATCCCCCCTTCCCCCGCCGTCCGGGCCGCGACGCCGACCCCGAAGGAGAGACCGAGAGATGACGAAACACCTCAGCGAAATCGAAGGCCGCAACGCCCGCGAGAACACCGCGATGCTGCTGCGCTCGATCAAGGACCTCGTCGCCGAGGCCGCGATCAAGCCGCTGACCCAGAAGCCGCAGCCCCTGCCGCAGCGGCCGGCCGAGCCGGTCGGGGCCCGGATCGCCCGGCGCGCGACCATCGAAACGGCGCCCCAGCCCGTCGCGCCGCAGACGCCCAGCAACCTGCGCACGCCCCCGGCCCTGTCCGGTCCGGTGGACCTGACGCCGCGCCCCGCGGCGCCGCAGAAGAAATCGCTGTTCGGCCGACTGTTCGGCTGAGCCGCACCCGGCGCGCCCCCGCGCCCGCGCAACGACCGCCCGCCGCGTCTCTCCCGGCGCCGGCGGTCTTGCCGTTCCGGCGCCCGTCATCCATGCGTTGAAGGCAGCGAAGCCGGCCCGCCGGCGGCGAGCCGCGACAGGCCACAAGGACCCGCACGACCCGGGTGACACGCCAGCGGACCGGCCATCGGAAGCGTTCGTCGCAAGACGATTTAACCCGGCTTCGGCCGTGGCGCTTGTCCGCGCCGGACCTTGCCGCACTCGCCACCCACAGGGTAACCCTACGCCCCCGAAACTCGCTACCAACACCGTTATCGGCCCCATCAAGCCCTTCGACCCCACGGCAACCGCAGGAAAACCCTGCCGCAGGCCGCCGATCCGGTCCAGACGGGGCAGCCGGACTTGACAAGCCGGCGTCCTGCCGTTCTCGCCGGTGGTAGAGACTCTGGCACGAGGCGGTGTTTTCCGGCCCCGGCCCCCTTGAGCCTCGCCCCGCCTTCCCTATAAGACGCGGCAATTTGCACAGGATCAGCCGTCAGCCGGGGGGCCGCCCATGCCGAAACGCACCGATATCCAGTCCATCATGATCATCGGTGCGGGGCCCATCGTCATCGGCCAGGCCTGCGAGTTCGACTATTCCGGGGCGCAGGCCTGCAAGGCGCTGCGAGAAGAAGGCTACCGGGTGATCCTGGTGAACTCGAACCCGGCGACGATCATGACCGACCCGGGCCTCGCCGACGCCACCTACATCGAGCCGATCACCCCCGAGGTGGTCGCCAAGATCATCGAGAAGGAGCGCCCCGACGCGCTGTTGCCGACGATGGGCGGGCAGACCGGGCTCAACACCGCGCTGGCGCTGGCCGACATGGGGGTGCTGGACGAATTCGGGGTCGAGATGATCGGCGCCAAGCGGGCCGCCATCGAGATGGCCGAGGACCGCAAGCTGTTCCGCGAGGCGATGGACCGGCTGGGCATCGAGAACCCCCGCGCCACCATCGTCACCGCGCCGAAGAAGAACGGCAAGACCGACCTCGACGCCGGGGTCCGGCTCGCCCTCGACGCGCTGGAGGAGATCGGCCTGCCGGCGATCATCCGGCCCGCCTTCACCCTCGGCGGCACCGGTGGCGGCGTGGCCTACAACCGCGAGGACTACATCCACTATTGCCGCTCCGGCATGGACGCCTCGCCGGTCGGGCAGATCCTCGTCGACGAGAGCCTGCTCGGCTGGAAGGAATTCGAGATGGAGGTGGTCCGCGACAAGGCGGACAACGCGATCATCGTCTGCTCGATCGAGAACGTGGACCCGATGGGGGTCCATACCGGCGACTCGATCACCGTCGCCCCGGCCCTGACCCTGACCGACAAGGAATACCAGGCGATGCGCAACGGCTCCATCGCCGTGCTGCGCGAAATCGGGGTCGCAACCGGCGGGTCGAACGTCCAGTGGGCGATCAACCCCCAGGACGGCCGCATGGTGGTGATCGAGATGAACCCACGGGTCAGCCGGTCCTCGGCGCTGGCTTCCAAGGCCACCGGCTTTCCCATCGCCAAGATCGCCGCGAAACTTGCCGTCGGCTACACGCTCGACGAACTCGACAACGACATCACCAAGGTCACGCCCGCGTCCTTCGAGCCGACCATCGACTACGTGGTGACCAAGATCCCGCGCTTCGCCTTCGAGAAGTTCCCCGGCGCGAAACCGGAACTGACCACGGCGATGAAATCGGTGGGCGAGGCGATGGCGATCGGCCGGACCTTCCACGAATCGGTGCAGAAGGCGCTCGCCTCGATGGAGACCGGGCTCACCGGCTTCGACGAGATCGCGATCCCCGGCGCGCCCGACCCGGCGGCGATCACCAAGGCGCTGTCGGCCCAGACCCCGGACCGGATCCGGGTCATCGCCCAGGCGATGCGGCACGGCCTGTCCGACGACGACATCGCCGCCGTCACCCGCTTCGACCCGTGGTTCCTCGCCCGGATCCGCGAGATCGTCGAAACCGAGGCCGAGATCCGGCGCGACGGCCTGCCGACGACCGAGCACGGCCTGCGCCGGCTCAAGATGCTGGGCTTCACCGATGCCCGGCTCGCCACCCTCACCGGCCGCGACGAAGGGCAGGTCCGCCGCGCCCGCGAGAACCTCGGCGTCACCGCCCAGTTCAAGCGGATCGACACCTGCGCCGCCGAGTTCGAGGCGCAGACCCCCTACATGTATTCCACCTACGAGACCCCGATCATGGGGACCCCGGAATGCGAGGCGCGGCCGACGGCGCGGAAGAAGGTCGTCATCCTCGGCGGCGGCCCGAACCGGATCGGCCAGGGGATCGAGTTCGACTACTGCTGCTGTCACGCCTGCTACGCGCTGTCGGACGCCGGCTACGAGACCATCATGGTCAACTGCAATCCCGAGACCGTCAGCACCGACTACGACACCTCGGACCGGCTGTATTTCGAGCCGCTGACCTTCGAGCACGTGATGGAAATCCTGCGGGTCGAGCAGGAGAAGGGCACCCTGCACGGCGTCATCGTCCAGTTCGGCGGCCAGACGCCGCTCAAGCTCGCCAACGCGCTGCACGAGGCGGGCATCCCGATCCTCGGCACCACGCCCGACGCCATCGACCTCGCCGAGGACCGGGAACGGTTCCAGGCGCTGGTCAACGAACTGGGCCTGAAACAGCCGAAGAACGGCATCGCCCATTCCGACGCCGAGGCGCTCGCCATCGCCGACGAGATCGGCTTCCCGCTGGTGATCCGGCCCTCCTACGTGCTCGGCGGCCGGGCGATGGAGATCGTCCGCGACCGGGCCGGGCTCGAACGCTACATTTCCGAGGCGGTGGTGGTCTCGGGCAAGAGCCCGGTGCTGCTCGACAGCTACCTCGCCGGCGCGGTGGAGGTCGACGTGGACGCGCTCTGCGACGGCGAGAACGTGCATGTCGCCGGGATCATGCAGCACATCGAGGAGGCCGGGGTGCATTCCGGCGACAGCGCCTGCTGCCTGCCGCCACATTCCCTGCCGGCGGACGTGGTCGCCGAGATGGAACGGCAGGCGGTGGCGCTGGCCCGGGCGCTGAAGGTCGTCGGACTGATGAACGTGCAGTTCGCGGTCAAGGACGGCCCCGGCGGCCCCGAAGTCTACCTGATCGAGGTGAACCCGCGCGCCTCCCGCACCGTGCCCTTCGTGGCCAA
>JBFKOW010000131.1:0-10246 GCA_041628615.1 Paracoccaceae bacterium
GGTGCCGCCGCTTCTGCTTCTCGATGTTGGTTTCGGGAGCTGACATGATCTGCCTTTCCGGTTGTGTCGTTACGTTGGCCGCTCAACGTCCCCGCGCCCGGCCGGTTCCGGCGGCGGTGCGGCGGGCGATCACGACATCGCGAGCGGCTGGGCAGGGAACCGGCACCGTCCGGGGGCGTTGAGCAGCGTCGGCCGCATCGGGCCGGCCGATCCCGAGGACCGCATGATCCGATACCGCCGACGCCGGCCCGCCCCGTTCGCCGCACCTGCCGCGGAAGCGTCCTGATGGCCGCCCGCGACCTGACCAGGGGACCGGTGTGGCGGGCGCTGGCCGCCACCTCCGCGCCGATGTCGGTGGGCATCCTTGCCGTGCTCTCGGTGGGCCTTGCCGACGCCTACTTCCTCGGGCGGCTGGGCGGCGCGCCGCTCGCCGCGGTGGGCTACATCTATCCGGTCACCGTGGCGATCACCTCGCTGGCGATCGGCCTGTCGGCGGGGGCCAACGCGGCGGTGTCGCAGGCGCTGGGCCGGGGCGACCGGGCGCGGGACGTGGCGCGGCTGGGCCTGCATGCGCTCGGGCTCGGTCTGGCGCTCGCGGCGGCGGCCGCGGCGGCGTTCGCGGCAGTCCACCCGGCGGTCTTCGCCGCGATGGGGGCGGGACCCGAGGTGATGGCCGAGATCGGCGCCTACGCGCCGCTCTGGGCGCTGTCCTTCCCGTTCCTCGTCCTGCTGATGACCTGCAACGCGCTGTTCCGGGCCCACGGCGACGCGGTGCGGGCCTCGGCCTTCATGGTGCTGGCGGCGGCGGTCAACATCGCGCTGAACCCGCTGCTGATCTTCGGATGGGGACCGATCGAGGGGCAGGGGACGGCCGGCGCCGCGCTCGCCACCCTGATCGGCCGGATGCTGGCCGCGGCGGCGGCACTGGCGGCGGCGCTGGGCGCCGGGCACTTGCGGCGCTGCGGCGCGCTGCGGACCGGCCTGGCGCGGAACCTGCGCGCGCTGGGCGAGGTGGGCGCGCCGGCGGCCTTCTCCAACGCGATCAATCCGGCAGGCATGGCGCTCGTCACGGCGGCGGTGGCGACGCTGGGCGATGCCGCGGTGGCGGGCTTCGGCGCCGCGACGCGAGTGCAGTCCGTGGCGATCGTCGCGCTGCTTGCGCTGTCGGCGGGGATCGGTCCGGTGGTCGGCCAGAACTGGGGCGCGGACCGGCGCGACAGGGCGCAGGCCGCGCTCGTCGTCGCGTGGGGTTTCTGCCTTGGCTACGGGCTGGTGCTGGCGGTCGGGCTGACGGCGCTGGCCGGGCCGATCGCGGCGGCCATCGCCCCGGCGGCCGAGGCGGCCGGCTACGCCGCGCGCTACCTCGCGGTCGTGGGCTGGAGCCTGTTCGGCTACGGCATCCTCGTCACCGCCAACGCGGCGATGAACGCACGGTCCAGGGCGCTGTGGTCGACCGGGCTCAGCCTCGGGCGGATCTTCGGGCTCTACCTGCCGCTGGCCTGGGCGGGCGTCTGGGCTGCCGGATACGACGGCATCCTCGCCGCCGCGGTGGTCGCCAATCTTGGCGCCGTCGCGGGGGCCGCCGTCTGCGCCCGGCGGACCGGGCTGCTGCCCGACCCGGTCCGGCTGCGCGACCGCCTCACCGCCTGAGCGCGCGGCCCTGTCCGCCGCCTCCCCTTCACCGACGTCGATTCCGAAACGATTCCGAGAGGACCCATGACCTTCACCAGACCCGACCACGGCACCTCCGACCTGAGCGAGGACCGGCGCGAGGACCAGACCATCGAGGAAGCCTCGGGCCTGTCGCCGCGGCTGATCTTCGAGACCATCCGCCGCAACGGCAAAGAGGAGCTGGGTCGCCCGATCCGGGCGCTGTTCTGGTCCGGCCTCGCCGCCGGCCTGCTGATCAGCTTCTCGGTGCTGGGCGAAGCCTTCCTGCGCGCGCACCTGCCCGACGCCGACTGGCGCTACCTCGTCGAGAACCTGGGCTATTCGCTGGGCTTCCTGCTGGTGATCCTCGGCCGGATGCAGCTGTTCACCGAGAACACGATCACCACCGTGGTGCCGGTGATGCTCGACCCCTGCCGGCAGACTGTGCTGCGGGTGGCAACGCTGTGGGGCATCGTCCTTCTGGCCAACGTCGCGGGGGCCTTCGCCAGCGCGCTGTTCCTCGTCCACAGCCCCGCCCTGCCGCCCGAGATCATGGCGGCCGTCGTCGACCTGAGCCACCACGCCACCGGGATGCCGCCGCTGCAGAGCCTGATCCGCGGCATTCCCGCCGGCATCCTGATCGCCGCCATCGTCTGGATGCTGCCTTCGGCGCAGAACAACGAGGTGCTGCTGATCGTGATCTTCACCTGGCTCATCGCGCTGGGGGACTTCACCCACATCATCGCCGGCTCGGTCGAGATGGCGGTGCTGATGGTGCAGGGCGACCTCGGGTTCGGGCCGGCGGTCTTCGGGTTCTTCCTGCCGGTGCTGGTGGGCAACATCCTCGGCGGGACGGCGGTGTTCACGATGCTGGCCTATGCCCAGATCCGCCCCGAGCTTCCGGAGCGGGGCTGAGCCGGGGTCAGCCGTCGCGGCCGGGCTCGGCCGGGTCGCAGGAGAACAGCGCGACCTTGTTGCCCTGCGGGTCGCGCAGGTAGCCGACGTAGAAATGCGGGCCGTAGGCGTCCCGGAATCCGGGCGCGCCCTCGTCCGACCCGCCGGCGTCCAGCGCGGCGGCGTGGAGCGCGCGGACCTGCGCCTGGCTCTGCGCCTCGAAGGCGACCATCGCGCCGTTCCCGGCCGAGGCCGGGCGGCCGTCGAAGGGCGGCTTGACGTAGAAATCCGGCAGGACGGGGCGCTGGCCCTCGGGCACCGGCAACGCGAAGCTCAGGCCCTCGTGCCCCTCGGTCAGCCCGTAGCCGAGATCCGGCAGGAAGGCGCAGTAGAACCGCTTCGCGCGGGCGATGTCGTCCGCCCCGACGGTGACATAAGCGATCATGCGGCGCGTTCCCTTCCCCGGCCCGGCTGGTCGCGGCCAGACTACAGCCCTTTGCCCGCCGTTGCACAGCCCGCGCCCGGTCCGGCCCCGCCGCCACGGTCCGGCCGTGATTGACGTACCTCAGGATTGCGGCGAAGCTGCGCTCCGGAAAGGACCGCTGAGTTGGGCAAGCCGACCGTCCACGACATCGCCAGGGAGGCCGGGGTCAGCCTGGCGACGGTGGACCGCGTGCTCAACGCCCGGCCCGGCGTGCGGGACAGGACGGTCGCGCGGGTGCAGGAGGCGGTGGCCCGGCTCGGCTATGTCCGCGACACCCACGCCGCCAACCTCGCCCGGCAACGGACCTACCGTTTCGCCTTCGTGCTGCCGGAAGGCTCCGGCCAGTTCGTCGGCACCCTGCGGGCCGCCATCGCCGAGGCGGTCGACGCGCAGCAGGCCGAGCGGATCACCGCGTCGGTGCTGCCGGTGCCGGTGCACGACCCGCACGCGGTAGCCCGGACGCTGGAGGCGATCAACCCGGCGCGCTGCGACGGGGTGGCGATCCTCGTGCCCGAAACGCCGCAGGTCCGCGACGCCATCGCCCACCTGAAACAGGCCGCGCTGCCGGTGGTGGCGGTCGCCTCGGACCTGCCGAACTCGGCGCGGGACTACTTCGTGGGGATCAACAACCACTCGGCCGGGCGCACCGCCGGGGTTCTGATGGGGCGCTTCGTCGGGCCGCGGCGGGGGCGTGTCCTGGTGGTGACGAACTCGCTGCAGGCGCGCGACAGCCTGGAGCGGAGGCTCGGGTTCGACGAGGTGATGGGGCAGGACTTCCCGAACCTGCGGCCGCTGCCGACCCTGGAATCCTACGACGATCCGGACCGGATGACCGACAGCATCCGGCGCAACGTCGCCGCCCATCCCGATATCGTCGGGGTCTATTCGATGGGCTCCGGCAACGCGGCGATGCTGCGCGGGATCCGGTCCGCCGGGCGGTGCGGCGATCTCGTGGTGATCGCGCACGAACTGACCCCGGTCACCCGGCAGGGGGTGATCGACGGCGAGATAGACGCGCTGATCACCCAGAACGTCGGCCACCTCGTGCGCAGCGCGCTGCGGGTGCTGCGGGCGAAATCCGACGGGCTGCCGATTTTCGAGGCGCAGGAGCGCATACGAACCGATATCGTGATCCGCGAGAACCTGCCCTAGGCCGGAGCGAACCGGCGCGGGGAGTAACGAGGGAGGAAGACAGATGAAGACGATCAAGGGGCCGGCGCTGTTCCTGGCGCAATTCGCCGGCGACGAGGCGCCGTTCAACTCGTGGGAGGCGATCACCCGCTGGGCCGCCGATTGCGGCTATGCCGGGGTGCAGGTGCCGAGCTGGGACGGCCGGCTGTTCGATCTCGCCAAGGCGGCGGAGTCGAAGGACTATTGCGACGAGTTCACCGGCATCGCCGCCGCCAGCGGGATCGCGGTGACCGAGCTGTCGACCCACCTTCAGGGCCAGCTCGTCGCCGTCCACCCGGCCTATGACGAGGCCTTCGACGGCTTCGCCGACCCGTCGGTGCGGGGCAACCCGAAGGCCCGGCAGGCCTGGGCGGTCGAGCAGGTGAAGATGGCGCTGACCGCCAGCCGCAACCTCGGGCTGACCGCCCACGCCACCTTCTCGGGCGCGCTGGCCTGGCCCTACGTCTATCCCTGGCCGCAGCGGCCGGCGGGGCTGGTCGAGGCCGCCTTCGACGAACTCGCCGCCCGCTGGCGGCCGATCCTCGACCACGCCGACGCGTGCGGCGTCGATGTCTGCTACGAGATCCACCCGGGCGAGGACCTGCACGACGGGGTGACCTACGAGATGTTCCTCGAACGGACCGGCAACCATGACCGGGCGCGGATGCTCTACGATCCGTCGCACTACGTGCTGCAGGCGCTCGACCACCTCGACAACATCGACATCTACCACGACCGGA
This sequence comes from Paracoccaceae bacterium, assembly GCA_041628615.1. Lineage (GTDB taxonomy): Bacteria > Pseudomonadota > Alphaproteobacteria > Rhodobacterales > Rhodobacteraceae > JAMWZF01. Next base: position 4,939 of record JBFKOW010000131.1, read on the forward strand.
TCGGCATGTTCCACGTCAAGGACGCCGAACTGAACCCGACCGGGCGGCAGGGGGTCTATGGCGGCTACCAGTCCTGGGTGAACCGGGCCGGGCGGTTCCGCAGCCTGGGCGACGGGCAGGTCGATTTCGGCGCGGTGTTCTCGAAGCTCACGCAATACGACTTCGACGGCTGGGCGGTGGTCGAATGGGAATGCGCGATGAAGCACCCCGAGGACGGCGCGCGGGAAGGCGCGGCCTTCGTCCGCGACCACATCATCCGGGTGACCGAGAAGGCGTTCGACGACTTCGCCGACAGCGGCGCGGACGACGCGGCGAACCGGCGGATGCTGGGGATCGGGGGCTGACATGGCGATCGAGGGAAAGACCGATATCGGCGGCCGGCGGATCCGGCTGGGCATGGTCGGCGGCGGGCGCGACGCCTTCATCGGCGGCGTGCACCGGATCGCCAGCCGGATCGACGACCATTTCGAACTGGTCGCCGGCTGCTTCAGCTCCACCCCCGAGAAGTCCCGCGCCTCGGGCGCCGACCTCGGGATCGCGGCGGACCGGGTCTATGACGACTTCGAGGAGATGGCGAAGCGCGAGGCGCGGCTCAAGGCGGGGATCGAGGCGGTGGCCATCGTCACCCCGAACCACGTCCACTACGCCGCCGCGAAGCCGTTCCTGAAACGCGGCATCCACGTCATCTGCGACAAGCCGCTGACCTCCACGCTGGCCGACGCGAAGCGGCTGGCGGCGGCGGCCGGGAAGGCCGAGGCGCTCTTCGTGCTGACCCACAACTACACCGGCTACCCGATGGTCCGGCAGGCCCGCGAGATGGTCGCCGCCGGCGAGATCGGCACCGTCCGGGTGGTGCAGGTCGAATACCCGCAGGACTGGCTGACCGAGGCGACCGAGGCGACCGGCCAGAAACAGGCGTCCTGGCGGGTCGACCCGGCGCGGTCCGGGGCGGGCGGGTCGATCGGCGACATCGGCACCCATGCCTACAACCTCGCCTGCTTCGTCACCGGGCTGCGGCTCGAGGCGCTGGCGGCCGACCTGCACAGCTTCGTGGCGGGGCGGCGGCTGGACGACAACGCCCACGTGATGCTGCGCTTCGACGGCGGGGCGCGGGGGATGCTGTGGTCGAGCCAGGTCGCACCGGGCAACGAGAACGCGCTGCGGCTGCGGGTTTACGGCGACAAGGGCGGGCTCGACTGGCGGCAGGAAGAACCCAACACGCTCTGGCACGCACCGTTCGGGGCACCGCCGCGCAAGCTCACCCGCGGCAATGCCGGGACCGGGGCGGCGGCGGCGCGGATGACGCGGATCCCGCCCGGGCACCCGGAGGGATACCTCGAGGGCTTCGCCAACATCTACGCCGAGGCGGCGGCGGCGATTCGCGCCCGCGCGCGGGGCGAGCCGATCCCGCCAGAAGTGGTGTTCCCGACGGCTTGGGACGGGCTGGACGGCATGGCCTTCGTCGATGCCTGCGTGCGGTCCGCGGCGCGCAGCGGCGCCTGGGTGACCCCGGCCGTTTGAGTTCAGGGACTTGCCCGCCGGCGCCGATCGGGGCCGGCGGGCGCGGATCGCCCCGGTGCCGCAGCTATCGCAAATTGATGAACGTACCTCAGAAAATTTCCTTGCTCTGAGGTACGTCCCTCATCTAATCTTCCGACACCCGATGTGCGACGACAGGGCCGCAAGAGTCCGGCGCGCGGGTTGTTGTGATGGGAGGATCAATCCATGAAGACCACCAGATTGCTTGCGGCCACCGCGCTGACGGCGGTTTCCACGCTGGCCGTGACCGCGGCGCAGGCCGAGGAACTGACGCTCTGCTGGGCGGCCTGGGACCCGGCCAACGCGCTGGTCGAACTGTCCAAGGATTTCGAGGCGCAGTCGGGCCACACGATGAACTTCGAATTCGTGCCCTGGCCCAACTTCGCCGACCGGATGCTGAACGAGCTGAACTCGGGCGGCAAGCTCTGCGACCTGCTGATCGGCGACAGCCAGTGGATCGGCGGCGGCGCCGAGAACGGCCACTACGTGAAGCTCAACGACTTCTTCGACGCCGAAGGCATCAGCATGGACGATTTCGCCCCGGCGACCGTCTATGCCTACTCGACCTGGCCCAAGGGCACGCCGAACTACTACGCGCTGCCGGCGATGGGCGACGCCAACGGCTGGTTCTACCGCCGCGACTGGTTCGAGAACCCCGACATCCAGGCCGCCTACAAGGAGGCCACCGGCGAGGACCTGCGCGAACCCGAGACCCAGCGCGAACTGCTGCAGATCGCGCAGTTCTTCCAGGGCCGCGAGATCGACGGCCAGACCCGCTACGGCGCCGCGATCTTCACCGAGCGGGGCTCGGAAGGGATCACCATGGGCGCCACCGGGGCGCTCTACGCCTGGGGCTTCAAGTACGAGACCGAGCCGGGCAGCTATCAGATGGACGGCGCGGTGAATTCGCCCGAGGCTGTCGAAGCGCTTGAATTCTACAAGGAATTCTACCAGACGGCGACCCCGCCGGGCTACACCGACAGCTACATGGAGCAGGGACTCGACGCCTTCAAGTCGGGGCAGGTGGCGATGGCGATGAACTGGTTCGCCTTCTTCCCCGGCCTCTACGCCGATCCCGACGTGGGCGGCGACAAGATCGGCTTCTTCCCGAACCCGGGCCAGAACATCGAAGCCTCGACCCTCGGCGGGCAGGGCATCTCGGTGGTCGCCTATTCCGAGAAGCAGGACGCGGCCCTCGAATACATCAAGTGGTTCGCGCAGCCCGACGTGCAGGCCAAGTGGTGGGCGCTGGGCGGCTATTCCTGCCACAACTCGGTGCTGAACGATCCCGGCTTCGTCGACAGCGCGCCCTTCGCGGCCGACTTCCTCGAGGCGATGGGCTCGGTGCAGGACTTCTGGCAGGAGCCGGCCTACGCCGAACTGCTGCTGGCGATGCAGAAGCGGCTGCATGACTACGTGGTGGCCGACGTGGGCACCGCCGAGGAGGCGCTGAACAAGCTCATCGAGGACTGGACCGAGGTCTTCGAGGACGAGGGCAAGCTCTAGGGCCGCCCGGTCCCGCCCGCCCCGCCCTCTCCCGGCGGGGCGGGCGGGCTCCCCGATCCCGCGCCGGCAGCGCCGCTGCCGCCACCGCTCCAGCCGCAGGAAGGATGGACGGACGATGTCCGACACCCCGCTAGACCGCGCCGCCCGCGCCACCCCGCCCCGGGTCGCCCGCCGGATCCGGGGGCTGAGCGACCGCGCCATCGCCTGGATCTTCGTCGCGCCGACGATCTTCCTGCTGCTGGCGGTGAACATCTTCCCGCTGATCTGGACGATCCGGCTGTCCTTCACCGACTTCAAGGCCAACCGCAGCCGCGAGGTCGAGTGGATCGGCCTGCGCAACTACGAGCGGATCCTGACCGACAGCGACATCTGGCTGACGATGCAGGCGACGGCGCATTTCCTGTTCTGGACCATCTTCTTCCAGGTCCTGATCGGCTTCACCCTGGCCTGGCTGATCAACAAGAAGTTCCACGGCAACGACCTGTGGACCACCATCATCGTGCTGCCGATGATGCTGTCGCCGGCGGTCGTGGGGAACTTCTGGACCTTCCTCTACCAGCCGCAGATCGGCCTGTTCAATTACATCGTCGAGTTCTTCACCGGCATTCCGGCCTCGTCGTTCCAGATGATCGGCGACGTCGCGCTGGCGCCCTGGTCCATCGTGATCGTCGACACCTGGATGTGGACGCCCTTCGTGATGCTGATCTGCCTCGCCGGGCTGCGCTCGATCCCCGACTACATCTACGAGGCGGCCGAGATCGACCGCGCCTCGAAGTGGCGCCAGTTCTGGACCATCACGGTGCCGATGGTGCTGCCCTTCCTGATGCTGGCGGTGCTGTTCCGCGGCATCGAGAACTTCAAGATGTTCGACCTCGTGGTCCAGCTCACCGGCGGCGGCCCCGGCTCGGTGACCGAACTCACCTCGATCAACCTCAAGCGCGAGGCCTTCGAGAAGTGGCGCACCGGCTATTCCTCGGCCTACGCCATCATTCTCTTCGTCACCGTCTTCGGGCTCGCCTCGATCTACGTGAAGGCGCTGAACAAGGTGAAGGAAAGATGAGCGCCTATTCCATCACCGAGCCCTCTGCCCGCACCAAGTGGGTCGCCGGGGTGCTGGTGATCGGCTACGCGCTGGTCACCATCCTGCCGCTGGTCTGGATCCTGATGACCGGCTTCAAGTCGCCCTCGGACGCGATCTCCTATCCGCCCAAGGTGATCTTCGAGCCGACGCTGGAGGGCTACGTCAACCTGTTCACCACCCGCACCCGGCAGACCGCGGAATACCTCGCCGCCAACCCGCCCCAGACCTGGTACGAGGAGATCGTCCGCAAGTACGACATGGTCATCGCCGGCCCCTCGCGCTACGGCGAGCGGTTCCTGAACTCGGTCATCATCGGCTTCGGCTCGACCTTCCTCAGCATCTTCCTCGGCACCCTCGCGGCCTATGCCTTCAGCCGGTTCAAGGTGCCGCTGAAGGACGACCTGATGTTCTTCATCCTGTCGACCCGGATGATGCCGCCGATCGCGGTGGCGATCCCGATCTTCCTGATGTTCCGCAGCCTCGGCCTGTCGGACACCCACCTCGGGATGATCGTGCTCTACACCGCGGTGAACATCAGCCTCGCGGTCTGGCTGCTGAAGGGCTTCATCGACGAGATCCCGCGAGAGTACGAGGAAGCGGCCATGATCGACGGCTACACCCGCTTCGGCGCGTTCGTGAAGGTGGTCCTTCCCCAGGCGGTCACGGGGATCGCGGCGACCGCCATCTTCTGCCTCATCTTCGCGTGGAACGAGTATGCGTTCGCACTCCTGCTCACCTCCGGCAATGCCCAGACCGCGCCGCCCTTCATTCCCACCATCATCGGTGAAGGCGGACTCGACTGGCCCGCGGTTGCCGCCGGTGCGACCTTGTTCCTGCTGCCGGTGCTGTTTTTCACCGTCTTGCTGCGCAAGCAGCTGCTTCGCGGCATCACCTTCGGAGCGGTGCGCAAATGAGCTCGGCCCTGCGCAGCACGCTGTCTCGCCTCCGGCGATTCCGCCGCGGCCCCTGGGAAGGCGTTGCCTGCACGGTGATCGTGGTCGGCGTGTTCATGCTCATGCAACCGTTCGCACTCGTGCTCTACACGTACTCGTTCATCACGATCCTCGTCGGTACGGTGATGTTCATCGTGGTCAGCCATTTTCCGGAGAGCTGAATGGCCGATCTGTCCCTGCACCACGTGAGGAAAGAATTCGGTCGCTTCGTCGCGGTAAAGGATTCCAC
>JBFKOW010000132.1:0-10181 GCA_041628615.1 Paracoccaceae bacterium
ACGCAGGCCGTCATCACCGTGCCCGCCTACTTCAACGACGCCCAGCGCCAGGCCACCAAGGACGCCGGCAAGATCGCCGGTCTCGAGGTGCTGCGCATCATCAACGAGCCGACCGCCGCGGCGCTGGCCTACGGTCTCGACAAGAAGGAATCGCGGACGATCGCGGTCTACGACCTCGGCGGCGGCACCTTCGACGTGACGATCCTGGAAATCGACGACGGCCTGTTCGAGGTGAAGTCCACCAACGGGGACACCTTCCTCGGCGGCGAGGACTTCGACATGCGGATCGTCAACTACCTCGCCGACGAGTTCAAGAAAGAGCACGGCGTCGACCTGACCGGCGACAAGATGGCCCTGCAGCGGCTCAAGGAAGCCGCCGAAAAGGCCAAGATCGAACTGTCCTCCTCGTCGCAGACCGAGATCAACCAGCCGTTCATCTCGATGGGCGCCAACGGCCAGCCGCTGCACATGGTGATGAAGCTGACCCGGGCGAAGCTCGAATCGCTCGTGTCCGACCTCATCAAGCGGTCGATGGACCCCTGCAAGGCGGCGCTGAAGGATGCCGGCCTGTCCACGTCGGACATCGACGAGGTGGTTCTCGTGGGCGGCATGACCCGGATGCCGAAGGTCATCGAGGAAGTGACCAAGTTCTTCGGCAAGGAGCCGCACAAGGGCGTGAACCCGGACGAAGTCGTGGCCATGGGCGCCGCGATCCAGGCCGGCGTGCTGCAGGGTGACGTGAAGGACGTGGTCCTGCTCGACGTGACCCCGCTGTCGCTCGGCATCGAGACCCTGGGCGGCGTGTTCACCCGGCTGATCGACCGCAACACGACGATCCCGACGAAGAAGAGCCAGATCTTCTCGACCGCCGAGGACAACCAGAACGCGGTGACGATCCGGGTCTTCCAGGGCGAGCGCGAGATGGCCGCGAACAACAAGCTGCTCGGCCAGTTCAATCTCGAGGACATCCCGCCGGCGCCCCGCGGAATGCCGCAGATCGAGGTGACCTTCGACATCGACGCAAACGGCATCGTGTCTGTGTCCGCCAAGGACAAGGGCACCAACAAGGAGCAGAAGATCACCATCCAGGCTTCGGGCGGCCTGTCGGACGAGGACATCGAGAAGATGGTCCGCGACGCCGAGGAGAACGCCGAGGCCGACAAGGCCCGCCGCGAACTGGTCGAGGCCCGCAACCAGGCCGAGAGCCTCATCCACTCGACCGAGAAGTCGATGGAAGAGCATGGAGACAAGGTCGACCCGACCACCATCGAGGCGATCGAACTGGCCATCGCGGCGCTCAAGGACGAGCTCGAGGGCGAGGATGCCGGCAAGATCAAGTCGGGCATCCAGAACGTCACCGAAGCGGCGATGAAGCTTGGCGAGGCGATCTACAAGGCGCAGGCGGCGGAAGCTGGCGACGCCGATGCCGACTCCGATCGGGACGGTCCGCGGGCGGCGGATGACGACAACATCGTCGACGCCGACTTCGAGGATCTCGACGACGACAAGCGCGCCTCGTAAGCGCCAGATGTGATACCCGGGCCGGCCGGCACCCGCGTGGCTGGCCGGCCCGTCCCGTTCAGGGGAGACGATGCGGATGGCGAAACGCGACTACTACGAGGTGCTTGGCGTATCTCGCGGCGCCAGCGCCGAGGAGATCAAGAAGGCCTATCGCGGCAAGGCGAAGGCGCTGCACCCTGACCGCAACTCCGACAATCCCGACGCCGAGTCGCAGTTCAAGGAAGTCAACGAGGCCTACGATGTCCTGAAGGACGCCGACAAGAAGGCCGCCTATGACCGTTTCGGCCACGCCGCCTTCGAGGGCGGCATGGGCGGGGGCGCTCGTCCCGGCGCCGGGGGCTTTTCCGGGCATGGCGATTTCGCCTCGGCCTTCTCCGACGTGTTCGACGACCTGTTCGGCGACTTCATGGGCGGCCGCCGCGGCGGTGGTGCCGGCCGCCAGCGCGCGACGCGGGGCAGCGACCTGCGCTACAACCTGCGGGTTTCGCTGGAAGAGGCATTCACCGGCCTGCACAAGACCATCACGGTGCCGACGGCGGTCGGCTGCACGACCTGCAACGGCACCGGAGCCGAGGGCGGCGCGGAGCCGCAAACCTGCCCGACCTGCTCGGGCATGGGCAAGGTTCGCGCGCAGCAGGGTTTCTTCACCGTCGAACAGACCTGCCCGACCTGCAGCGGTCTCGGCCAGACGATCAAGAATCCCTGCAAGACCTGCCGCGGACAGGGCCGGGTCGAGAAGGAACGCGCGCTGTCGGTCAACATCCCCGCGGGGGTCGAGACCGGCACCCGGATCCGGCTCGCCGGAGAGGGCGAGGCCGGCCTGCGCGGCGGCCCGACCGGCGATCTCTACATCTTCATCGAGGTCCGCGACCACGAACTGTTCAAGCGCGACGGCACCAACCTGTTCTGCCGGGTCCCGGTGTCGATGGCCACGGCGGCCCTTGGCGGCGATATCGAGGTGCCGACGATCGACGGCGGCCGGTCCCGGGTGAAGGTGCCCGAGGGCAGCCAGTCCGGCCGGCAGATGCGGCTGCGCGGCAAGGGGATGCCCGCCCTGCGGGGCGGCGCGGCGGGCGACATGTTCATCGAGCTGGCGGTGGAGACCCCGGTCAACCTGACCGCGCGGCAGAAGGAACTGCTGCGGGAATTCGATCGCGTCGATGCCGAGAACAGCCCGCAATCGTCGAGCTTCTTCCGGTCGGTGAAGTCGTTCTGGGACTCGATGAAGGGCTGATTTGGCCGCCGGGCCACGGTCCATCCCCCCAACTGCGGACTTAACCCTCCGTTTACCAGAATCGCCCGACGGTCGGATCATGACCCGCGCGATGGCCGAAGCCCCTCTCCTGTTCGACCGGCTGGACGATGACGACATCGCCGCCGCGGCCCCGCCGCCGCGGCAGCCGTCCTACATCCGGGACCACCGCGCCCGCCTGCGCCAGCGGTTCATGTCCGGCGGCGCGGACGCGGTTCCGGACTACGAACTGCTTGAACTCGTCCTGTTCCGGGCGATCCCGCGGCAGGACGTCAAACCGCTCGCGCGGCGGCTGATCGAGGAATTCGGCGATTTCTCCGAGGTCGTATCGGCGCCCCCGGCGCGGCTGCGCGAGGTGACCGGCGTCGGCGACGCGGTGGTCGTCGAACTGAAGATCGTCGAGGCCGCGTCGCATAGGCTGGCCCGGACCCGGGTGATGCAGCGACATGTCATTTCCGGTTGGGCCCAGGTCGTGACCTATTGCCGGACGGTGATGGCGCATCGCGGCACCGAGCAGTTCCGGGTGCTCTATCTCGACCGCAAGAACGCGCTGATCGCGGACGAGGCGCAGGGACAGGGCACGGTGGATCACGTGCCGGTCTACCCGCGGGAAGTGGTGAAGCGGGCGCTCGAACTCGACGCGTCGGCCCTGATCCTGGTGCACAACCATCCGTCGGGGGATCCGTCCCCGTCGCGCGAGGACATCGCGATGACCGCGTCGATCGAGCAGGCCGCCCAGGCCCTCGGCCTCACGGTCCACGACCACATCATCGTCGGGCGCAGCGGCGAACTCAGCTTTCGCGCCGAGGGTCTGTTGTGACCGGGGTGGCGTCGAACGGGCAAGGGGCGCACCGGTCTCCCGGCACGCCCCCGAACTCCGACGATCGCTCGGTGCGGCGCCTAGCGTGCCGCCAGCGTCAGGTCCTCGAACATGTTCTGCAGGACCAGGAAATCGCCGGTCGCGTCGCAGCCGGGAAGGGTCAGCGTGAGGTCGAGCGCGGTCCGCTCGCTGTCGGCGCCGATCTGGAGCGACTGCGCGGCGATATCGCGGCCGCAGTTCGCGGCGGTGATCTCGATCTCGGCGGTGAGCACGACGGTCCCTTCCTGCGCCGCCATGCCGCGCGGGAAGGTGTAGACATCGGCCATCAGCGCCTGTTCGGCGGCGGCATCGCCAAGCCGGACGAGGAACCCCGCGCTTCCGGCATCGCCGGACGCGGCGCCGCGGGCGGCGGCCTGCCAGACATGGCCGGCCTCGCCGTAACCGGCGCCGAATTCGCGGGCATGAAGCTCGAGCCCGGCCTCGCCCTGCCACTGCAGGACGGCCCGGTCGTAGAGCGCCACGTCCGGCACCTCGATCATCGTGAGGGCACTCTCGCCCCCCGCGATCTCGGCGATGAAGACGGCGGTCTCGACAAGGGCGGGAACGACCAGTTCGGCGGTGCCCTCCTCGTCGGTGAGGAAGGTGAACATCATGCCGTGGTGATGCAGCGTCCCCCGGCTGTCGATGTTGCAGGGCGCCGACACGCTGAGCGCGACCATCGCCGCATCCGTCGTCCGGGCCTGCACTGCCGGGGCGCAGTCGGTCGGGGCGGGAGCCGTGTTGGCCGAAGCGACATCGCGGCCCGGACCGGCATCGGTGGCGACATCGGGCTCCGATGCCTCGGCGGCGGCGAAATGGACCGGCAGCGCCAATGCCGGGATCGCCTCGAAGACGGGAAACTCGATCATGGCGGCAGCGACCGCGGGCAGATCCAGCTCGGGCAGCACCGGCCCGTCCTCGGGCGACGGTTCGGCCTCGGCGACCGTCGGTTCAGGCATCTCCGGTTCCGCCTCGGCCCGGGGCAGGGCATCGAGAACGATGAAGTCGTTGATCCCCGATCGGCTCATGACCTGGGCCTGCGCGGCCCGCAGCTCGTCATCGGTCGCGAAGCGGGCGGCGAGCGCGTCGCCGTTCTGCATCACGAAACCGATTCCGAGGGCGACAGCAAAGGTGCTGCCGAACATCACGATCTTTCTGATCTGAGGCATGAGTGTCCACCTCCAGCAAGTATTTGGAGATGGTGTCGCCGGGCAGCGTGTCCTTAGAAGGACCCGAATGAGGAATGATCGCGGCGGAAAAGGGGCAGGATGCCTCCCGCCCCCGTCGGTCGGTCAGACCAGCCGGCCGTGGCAGTGCTTGAATTTCTTGCCCGATCCGCAGGGGCACCGCTCGTTGCGGCCCGGGTTGCCCCAGGTGTCCGGATCGTCCTCGACAAAGCCCGGAAGCGGGCCCTCGATCTCCGCGGCAGCGCCTGCCGGGGCGGCGCCGGCGGCTGCGGCCCCCGCCAGTTCCGGCGCCGGGCGCGCGGCCGGCGCGCCGCCGTCGCCGGCAGACCGCGCCCGGGCGGCGTCCTGCATCCGGCGCTGCTGTTCGGCGATCTGCGCCAGCATGGCCTGCTGCTCTTCGGCGGACATCGGCCGGATCTTGGACAGCTTCTTGGTCACGTCGACGCGCAGGCCGTCCAGCAGGTGCTCGAACAGCTGGAACGCCTCGGTCTTGTACTCGTTGACCGGATCGCGCTGGGCATAGCCGCGGAAGCCGACGACCGACCGCAGGTGTTCGAGCGTCAGGATGTGTTCGCGCCACTTGGTGTCGATGGTGTTCAGCAGCAGCTGCTTCTCGATCTGGCGCATCGCCTCGGCGCCGAACGCCTCGGCCTTCTCGGCCATGAACTTGTCCGAGGCAAGTTCCAGCCGCTCGATGATGTCGTTGTCGTCGACGCCTTCCTCGTCGGCCCACTCGATCACCGGCACGTCGATGCCGAGATGGTCGATCACCGCGGCATAAAGCCCCTCGGTGTCCCACTGGTCGGCGTAGCTGCGCGGCGGAATGTGGGTCTCGACCAGGTCGGCGATGACCTCGTGGCGCATGTCGCGGACGACCTCGGACAGGTCCTGCGCCTCCATCATCTCGCGCCGCTGGGCGAAGATGACCTTGCGCTGGTCGTTCATCACGTCGTCGAACTTCAGAAGCTGCTTTCGGATGTCGAAGTTGCGCGCCTCGACCTTGCCCTGCGCCCGCTCCAGCGACTTGTTCACCCAGGGATGGACGATCGCCTCGCCTTCCTTCATCCCCAGCTTGCCAAGCACGGCGTCGAGCCGCTCGGACCCGAAGATCCGCATCAGGTCGTCCTCCAGCGACAGGAAGAACGACGACCGCCCCGGATCGCCCTGCCGGCCCGACCGGCCGCGCAACTGGTTGTCGATGCGGCGGCTTTCGTGCCGTTCGGTGGCCAGGACGAAGAGACCGCCGGCCTCCTTCACCTTCTGCTCGTCATCGGCGTGCTCGGCCTCGATCCGGGCGCGGATCTCGTCGGGATGGGCCTCGGGGTCGGCAGCGATGGCCTCCATCACCTTGAACTCGACGTTGCCGCCCAGCTTGATGTCGGTGCCGCGGCCGGCCATGTTCGTGGCGATCGTCACCGCGCCGACCTTGCCGGCGTCGGCGATGATCTGGGCTTCCTGTTCGTGGTAGCGGGCGTTCAGAACGTTGTGCGGGATGCCCTCGGACTTGAGCAGGCCGGACAGGGCGTCCGACTTCTCCACCGAGGTCGTCCCGACGAGGATCGGCTGGCCCCTGCCGTGGGCCTCCTTGATGGCGGCGACGATGCCGTCGTATTTCTCGCGCGCGGTGCGGTAGACCTGGTCGTCCTCGTCCACCCGGGCGATCGGCTTGTTGGTCGGCACCTCGACGACGCCCAGCTTGTAGATCTCGGCGAATTCGTCGGCCTCGGTCAGGGCGGTGCCGGTCATCCCGGCCAGTTTGTCATAAAGGCGGAAATAGTTCTGGTAGGTCACCGAGGCGAGGGTCACGTTCTCGGGCTTGATGTCGACGCCTTCCTTGGCCTCGATCGCCTGGTGCAGGCCGTCGGACAGCCGCCGCCCGGCCATGATCCGGCCGGTGAACTCGTCGATCAGCGCCACCTGCCCGTCGCGGACGATGTATTCCTTGTCCCTGGTGAACAGCTTGTGCGCCCTCAGGCCCTGGTTGATGTGGTGGACCAGCGTGGTGCTCTCGGGGTCGTAGAGGCTCTGCCCCTCGGGCAGGAATCCGGCGGCCAGCAGTCGGCGTTCGAGGAAATCGTGGCCGTCATCGGTGAAGGTGACGTTGCGGGTCTTCTCGTCCAGTTCGAACATGTCGTCGGACAGTTCCGGGATGATCGCGTCGATCGCCTTGTAGAGGTCGGAGCGGTCCTGCGACGGTCCGGAGATGATGAGCGGGGTCCGCGCCTCGTCGATCAGGATCGAGTCGACCTCGTCCACGATCGCGTAGTTGTGGCCGCGCTGGGACATCTGGGCCAGTTCGGACTTCATGTTGTCGCGCAGGTAGTCGAAGCCCAGCTCGTTGTTGGTCGCGTAGGTCACGTCGCAGGCATAGGCGTCCTTCTTGGCCGCCTCGTGCGCGGCGCGCTCGGCCTCCATCGTCGCGGGGTCGAAGCTCGACGGCGCGAAGGAGGTGACGACTCCGCAGGTCAGGCCCAGCGCGTTGTAGACCTTGCCCATCCACTCGGCGTCCCGGCGGGCGAGGTAGTCGTTCACCGTGACCACGTGGACGCCCTTGCCGGTCAGCGCGTTGAGGTAGGCCGGGAAGGTGGCGACGAGGGTCTTGCCCTCGCCGGTCTTCATCTCGGCGATGTTGCCCTGGTGCAGGAAGATGCCGCCGACCAGCTGAACGTCGAACGCGCGCAGCCCGAGGCTCCGCTTCGCCGCCTCGCGGCAGTTGGCGAAGGCTTCGGGCAGCAGCGCGTCGAGGCTTTCGCCGCCCATCGCCCGCTTGGCCAGGTCCTCGGTCTTGGCCTTCAGCCCCTCGTCGCTCAGCGCCGCGAACTCCGGCTCGAGCGCGTTGATCTTCTCGACCAGCGGCCGGACCGACTTGACCTTGCGGTCGTTGGCGGTGCCGAACACCTTCCTGGCGATGCTTCCGATACCCAGCATGTCGTCTCCGGGACGCTCCGGCGGGGGTGGCCGGGGCCTGTGGCTTCAAGAGATGAGGAGGTTGGTTGTGCCTGTCCGGCACGCCCCATAAACAGGGGCCAAGACCGGCCCCCTCGGGACCCAAGGGCGATGTAAGGGCCGGGTATCAGAGTGTCAACGCCGCCCCCGTCGCGGGCGCCGCAGAAGGACGTCATCCGATGAAACATCTCACCGCAACGGCGCTGGCCGCCCTGCTGGCCGCCACGCCGCTCCGGGCGCAGGACACCGCCGCCGGGACGGCGGATGCGGCGCCGGCCGAAACCGCGGCGACCGAGACCGCGGAGGCCGCGCCCCTCACCGCAGACACCGTGATCGCCACCGTGGACGGGACCGAGATCACCCTGGGCGAGATGATCCTGACCCGTGCCCTGCTGCCGCAGCAGTACAACGCGCTCGATCCGTCGGTCCTGTTCGAGGGCATTCTCGACCAGCTGGTGCAGCAGCAGCTCCTCGCCGACACGCTGGAGGCCGACACCGCCCGCGTCACCCTCGCCCTGCGGAACGAGGCCCGCAGCCTGCGCGCCGGCGAAATCGTCGCCCGGCTCGGTGCGGAGGCGGCCACCGAGGAGGCCGTCGCAGCCGCATACGAGGCGGCGTTCGCGACCAGCGAGCCGGAAACCGAATACAACGCGAGTCACATCCTCGTGGAAACCGAGGAGGAGGCGCAGGCGCTGATCGCCGAACTGGAGGGCGGCGCGGATTTCGCCACCCTCGCGCGGGAGAAGTCCACCGGGCCGTCCGGTCCCAATGGCGGGATGCTCGGCTGGTTCGGCGCCGGCCGCATGGTGCCCGCCTTCGAGGAGGCGGTCTTCGCGCTCGAGGCGGGCCAGATCTCGGCTCCGGTCCAGACCCAGTTCGGCTGGCACGTGATCCGGCTCAACGAGACCCGCAACCAGGAGATTCCTTCCCTCGACAGCGTGCGCGACTCCATCGTCGAACAGCTGCAGACAGAGGCGCTGCTGGCCCGGCTCGAAGAGCTGATGCAGGCGGCGGACGTGGCGGTGACCCTGCCCGAAGGATTGGACCCGTCGATCCTCACCAACCTGGAGCTGCTTTCGGAATGACCGTCTCACCGCTCGCCCCGGCCGGGTTCCCGGACCTTCCCGAAATCGCCGGGGTCCGCTTCGCCACCATCGCGGCCGGGGTCCGGTATCCCGGCCGCACCGACGTGATGCTGGCCGAGATCGCCGGCGGCGCGACGATGGCCGGGGTCTTCACAAGGTCGTCCAGCCGGTCCGCGGCGGTGCTCGATTGCGAGGCCAAGATCGGCCTGACCGGCACCGGTCCGGCGGCGATCCTGGTCAATTCCGGCAATTCCAATGCCTTCACCGGGCGCAGCGGCGCCGAGGCGGTCAAGGCGATTGCCGGAAAGGCCGCAGCCGTGCTCGGGATCGAGGAGTCCCGGGTCTTCACCTCCTCCACCGGGGTGATCGGCGAGCCGCTGCCCCATGACCGGATCACCGCGAAGCTCGGGGAGCTGAAGGACCGCCTGAGCGCGGGCGCCATCGCCGAGGCGGCGCGGGCGATCATGACCACCGACACCTACCCCAAGGGCGCGTGCCGGACCGCCGAGGTGGACGGCAAGACGGTGACCATCGCCGGCATCGCGAAGGGATCGGGGATGATCGCCCCGGACATGGCGACGATGCTGGTCTACCTGTTCACCGACGCCGCGATCCCGCGCGAGGCGCTGCAGGCCATGCTCAAGGCGCAGTGCGACCTGACCTTCAACTGCATCACCGTGGACAGCGACACCTCGACCTCGGACACCCTGCTGATGGCGGCGACCGGTGCCTCTGGCGTCGACGTGACCGACAGCGTCGCCTTCACCCAGGCGCTGCACGACGTGATGCTCGACCTCGCCCACCAGGTCGTGCGCGACGGCGAGGGGGCGACGAAGTTTGTCGAGGTCCGGGTCAGCGGCGCGGCCACCGACGCCGATGCCGGCAAGGTCGCCCGCGCCATCGCCGACAGCCCGCTGGTCAAGACCGCGATCGCCGGGGAGGACCCGAACTGGGGGCGGATCGTCATGGCCGTGGGCAAGAGCGGCGCCGCCGCCGACCGCGACCGTCTGAGCATCCGCTTCGGCGACATTCTCGTGGCCGAGAACGGCTGGGTGTCGCCCGCCTATACCGAGGCCGCCGGGGCCGGCTACATGAAGCGGCAGGAGATCGTCATCGGGGTCGATCTCAGGCTCGGCGGCGGCATGGCAACGATCTGGACCTGCGACCTGACCGCCCGCTACATCGAGATCAACGCGGACTACCGGTCATGACGGCAGGGCCCCGCGGCCGGGGATGCCGATGACCGTCGTTCTCGTCGCCGCCGTGGCCCTGGTCGATGTCGACGGGCGGATCCTGCTGGCCCAGCGGCCGGAGGGAAAGTCCATGGCGGG
>JBFKOW010000133.1:0-10142 GCA_041628615.1 Paracoccaceae bacterium
CCGGGGCGCCGTGGTCGGTGGCAAGGACGGGGTGGAAGGCGGGGGTCATCGCGGGTCCTTCAGTTCAGCAGGTCGGCCATGCCGCGCTCGGGCGCGGTGCCGCCGAGGGCGCGGGCGACCACGGTGGCGTTGCTGTCGATCATCCCGACATAGGTGCCCTCGTAGGTGCCGGGCTCGCCCATCGCGTCCGAATAGAGTTCGCCGCCGATCACCACCTCGTGGCCCCGCGCCCGGGCCCCTTCGACCAGCGCGCGGATGTTGCGGTCCGAGACCGAGGTCTCGACGAAGACGGCCCGGATGCCGCGGTCGATCAGCAGGTCGACGAGTTCCGAGATCCGCAGCAGCCCGGCTTCGCTTTCGGTCGAGATCCCCTGGATGCCGACCACCTCGAAGCCGTAGGCCGAGCCGAAGTAGTTGAACGCGTCATGCGAGGTCAGCAGCACCCGGCTCTCGGCCGGAACCGAGGCCAGCACCGCGGCGGTGTAGGTGGCAAGGTCCTGCAGTTCGGCGAGGTAGGCGTTGGTGTTGGCGCGGAACTGCGCCTCGTGCTCGGGCGCGACCGAGATCAGCGCGTCGCGCACGTTCAGCACCACCCGGGACCACAGGTTGGGGTTCATCCAGACATGGGGGTCGAACTTGTCGGCATAGTCGTCGTGCGAGATGAGCAGGTTGCGCGGCAGCGACTCGGCCACCGCGACGACCGGCGCGGTCCCGGCGAGGTCGAGAAGGAATTCCTCCATCTGCGCCTCGAGATAGAGGCCGTGCCAGAGCACGAGGTCGGCATTGGCCATGGCGACGATGTCGCTGCGGGTCTGCCGGTAGGCGTGGGGGTCGACCCCGGGGCCCATCAGCGCCCGCACCTCGACCAGATCGCCGCCGACCTCGCGGGCGGCGTCGGCGATCATGCCGGTCGTGGCCACCACCGTCAGCGGCGCCGCCTCCGCGCCGGCGTCCTGCGCCGACAGCGGGCCGGCGGACGCCAGGAGGCTGGCGGCGATGGCGGCGAGGATGGTGCGCCGGGCGATGGGCATGCGGGTCTCCTGTCGGCTTCCGGCGAGGGCGGTCCGCGGCCTCGCGGTCTCTGTGCTGGGCTAGATGTATTGCGACTCGTTCGCAACGTCAATGATAATGAGAACCATTCGCAATTTCTCCGCGCCGCGATCCCGCGGGCCGGGGCGCGGCCTTGCCCGGCCGGTCGCCGGGGCCTATCGTGCGATGACGAAAAACCCTCATTCCGTGACGGAGAACGGCATGGCCCGGCGGCCGACGATCAGCGACGTGGCCCGCGAGGCGGGGGTCAGCGTGTCCACCGTGGACCGGGCGCTCAACGGCCGCGCGCGGGTCCGGCCCGAGACCCTCGAGCGGATTTCCGCGGCCGCGCACCGGGTGGGTTATCACGGCCTCGCGCTGATGCGGCGCGGGCTGGACCGGGGGGTGCCCGAGCGCCGCTTCGGCTTCGTCCTGCTGAAGCATGGGCAGGAGTTCTACCGCAACTTCGTCACCGAGATCGAACGCGCCGTGGCCGCCCGCGACGACGTGCGGGGCAGGGCCGTGATCCGCTTCTCGTCCTCCCAGTCGCCGGCGGAATTCGCCGAACTGCTCACCGATCTGGGCCGGACCTGCGACGCCGTCGGCGCGATCGCGGTGAACGACCGCAAGCTCGATCCGGTGGTGCAGGAGATGAAGGACCGGGGCGTCCCGGTGTTCTCGCTCCTGAACGACTTCGCGCAGGGAATCCGCCACAGTTACATCGGCTTGAACAACGTCAAGGTCGGCCGGATGGCGGCCTGGATGATCACCCGGACCGCCGCCGCGCCGGGCAATCTCGCGATCTTCGTGGGCGGCAACCGCTGGCACGGCCATGACCTGCGCGAGGTGGGCTTCCGGTCCTTCGTGCGGGATTCGGCGGTCGGCTTCGGCGTGCTCGACACGCTGGTCAACCTCGAGACCCGGCAGATCACCTACGAGGCCACGCTCGACCTGCTGGACCGCCACCCGGACCTGCGCGGGATCTACGTTGCCGGCGGCGGCATGGAGGGGGCGATCGCGGCGCTGCGCGAGGTGCACGACCCGCCGCGGGTGGCGCTGGTGGTGAACGAACTGACCGCCGAGAGCCGCGCCGCGCTGATCGACGGTTACGCGGTCATGGTCATCATGACGCCGCTGGCGGAGCTGTGCCGCGACGTGGTGGCGGCGATGATCGCGGCCATCGGCGACCGCGACGACGGCGTGCCCGGACAGCAGTTCCTCGAACCGCGGGCGATCCTGCCGGAAAGCCTGTAATGACGAAAAACCGTCATGAACCCGGCCTGCTTCACGTCATGAATGAAAGAATCCGCCCAGCCGGAGATTGACCGAATCTGCGCGGTTGGCGCAGCGTCAAGTGGCCCCGCCGCGGAGCGTCGGACCCGGCGGGCAGGGAGGACACATGCAGACGGCGCTGAACCACATCACCGTGGCACGTCTCAGCTATGTCGAGTTGCTCGACCTCGCAGCGCGCCTCGGATGCGTCGGCGTCGAGGTCCGCAACGACCTCGGGCGGCCGCTGTTCGACGGCGCGCCGGCCGCGGACGCCGGCGCGATGGCCCGGGACCGGGGCCTGCGGATCGTCGGGCTGAGCCAGGTCTATCCGTTCAACAGCTGGGACGCCGACCGCGCCGCCGCGGTGCGCGCCCTGATCGACACCGCCCGCGCCGCCGGGGCCGAGACCATCAGCCTGATCCCGCGCAACGACGGCACCGCACTGGGCAACGGCGAGCGGCAGGGCAACCTGCGCATCGCGCTCAAGGCGATCCTGCCGATGCTGCAGGAAGCCGGGATGGTCGCGCTGGTCGAGCCGCTCGGCTTCCTGCGCTCGTCGCTGCGCTCCAAGACCGAACTGGTCGAGATCATCGCCGCGATCGGCGGGACGCAGCAGTTCCGGATCGTGCACGACACCTTCCACCACACGCTGGCCGGCGGCGGCGCGATCTACCCGGCCCAGACCGGGATCCTGCATGTCTCGGGGGTCTCCGATCCGGCGCCGCGCGTCGACGAGATGGAGGACGCCCACCGGGTGCTGGTCGATGCCTCCGACCGGCTCGGCACCGCCGCCCAGGTCGCGGCGATGCTGGCTGCCGGCTACGACGGCCCGGTGTCATGCGAATGCTTCTCGCCCGTCACGCAGGCGCTCGCCGATCCCTACACCGAGATCCGGCGCTCGTTCGAGTTCATAGCCTCCCGGGTTGCCGCCACGGCGGCATGACCCGGGGATCAACCGCCCCGCATCGGGGCTTCCGGCGGAAAAGAAACGGTGTGCCGGACACCGATTTGGGAGGACCGAAATGAACAAGACCCTGACCCTTGCGGCGTTTGCGACGCTGATGTCGACGGCCGCGCTGGCCCAGACCATCGGCGCGTCGATCGCCAAGTTCGACGACAACTTCCTGACCGTCATGCGCAACGGCATGGTCGAGCACGCCGAGTCCATCGATGGCGTGCAGATCCAGGTCGAGGACGCCAACGACGACATCGGCAAGCAGATCGACCAGGTCCAGAACTTCGTCGCCGCGGGCGTCGACGCGATCATCGTCAACATCGTCGACACCTCCGCCGGCGCCGCGGTCAGCGCCGCCGCCGGGGATACCCCGCTGGTCTACGTCAACCGCGAGCCCGACAACGTCAACGACCTGCCGCCGACCCAGGCCTTCGTGGCCTCGAACGAGATCGAGTCCGGCACCCTCGAGGCGTTCCAGATCTGCCGCAACCTGCGCGCCGCGGGCAAGGCGGGCGGCGCCCGGGGCTACCTGATGAACGGCCAGCTGTCGAACCAGGCGGCGGTGCAGCGGTCCAAGGACGTGCATGACGTGATCGGCATGGACATGTGCAACTTCATGACCCTGATCGACGAGCAGACCGCCAACTGGTCGCGCGACGAAGCCCAGGACCTGATGACCAACTGGCTGTCCGCCGGCGAGCCCTTCGACTTCGTCATCGCCAACAACGACGAGATGGCGATCGGCGCGATCCAGGCGATGAAGGCGGCGGGCATCGACATGGCCGACGTCGAAGTCGGCGGCGTCGACGCCACCCAGGACGCGCTGGTGGCGATGCAGGCCGGCGATCTCGACGTCACCGTGTTCCAGGACGCCTTCGGCCAGGGCGCCGGGTCGGTCGACACCGCGCTGGCGCTGGCGGCGGGCGAGAGCGTGGACCAGAAGGTCTACATCCCGTTCAAGCTGGTGACGCCCGACAACATCGGCGACTTCCTGTCGCGCAACTGATCGCGGCAGCCTGACGACAACGACCGGCAAGGCGGCGGCGCGTCCCGCCCGCCGCCTTGCCCCCCAGAGGGTCCGTGACGCGGGCCGGCCGAAACCACGGGGACCGACACCATGGCAGAGACCACGCATGGCACCGGCGGCCTGAGCTTCGACAAGTCGAAGCGCGCATGGCCCAACGAGGTAAACATCTTCATCGCCCTGATCCTCATCATCGGGGTGTTCGAGGCACTCGGGCAGATCCTGCCCTACATGGACGGCCAGAGCCTGCTGTTCGACACCCAGGACCGGTTCGACACGATCTTCAACGAGGCCCGGCTCAAGATCATCATCCTGCAGGTCGCGATCATCGGCATCATCGCGCTGGGGGTGACGCAGGTCATCATCTCGGGCGGGATCGACCTGTCCTCGGGATCGGTGGTCGGCGCCACCGCGATGATCGCGATGAGCTTCGCGCAGACCGAACTGGTCAACGGCAATCCGAACCCGAAGGCGATCTTCGGGATGTGGGCGATGGACCTGCCGGTGATCGTGCCGGTTCTGGTGGGCCTCGCCTGCGGGCTCGTCGCGGGCCTCGTCAACGGCGTGCTGATCGCCTACACCCGGATCCCGCCCTTCATCGCCACGCTGGGGATGATGGTGTCGGCGCGGGGCGTGGCGAAATGGTGGTCGCGGGGCAACCCGATCTCGTTCCCGACCGAGGAATACGCCGCCATCGGCGCCGGCATGATGCCGGTGATCTGGTTCGCCCTGCTGGCGATCCTATTCCATTTCGTCCTGAAATACACCGTTTACGGCAAGCACACCTACGCCATCGGCTCGAACGAGGACGCGGCGCGGATGTCGGGGATCAACGTCGCCCGGCACAAGGTGCTGGTCTACGTCATCGCCGGGATGCTCGCGTCCTTCGCGGCCATCGTGCTCAGCTCCAAGAACCTCACCGCGCAGTCCGGCATGGGTCTGGTCTACGAACTCGACGCCATCGCCATGGCGGTGATCGGCGGCGTGTCGCTGTCCGGCGGGCGTGGGTCGATCATCGGCACCGTGCTGGGGGCGCTGATCTTCGGCGTCATCATCTCGGGCTTCACCTACCTGAAGCTCGACGCCTTCTACCAGGAGATGGTGAAGGGCGCGATCATCGTCGGCGCCGTGGTGCTCGACCAGTGGCGGCAGCAGCGCGCCGCGGCCAAGTCGTGAGGAGGGCACAGCCATGAGCGACATCAAGATCGGCAATCCCGGCGACATCATCCTCGAGACCCGGGACCTCACCAAGCATTACGGCGGGGTCCACGCGCTGGAGGGGGCCAACTTCATCCTGCGCAAGGGCGAACACGTCGCGATCATGGGCGACAACGGGGCCGGCAAGTCGACCTTCGTGCGCCAGATCACCGGGGTCGAGCAGCGGACGCGGGGCGAGATCATCTTCGATGGCCACCCGGTGCATTTCGACGGCCCGCTCGACGCCCGCAAGGCCGGCATCGAGACGGTGTTCCAGACCCTCGCCCTGGCCGACGATCTCGACGTGCCCGACAACCTCTTTCTCGGACGCGAACTGACCAGGTGGAACTGGCTCGGCCCGTTCCGGGTGCTCGACTACAAGGCGATGCGCGAGGCGACGCTGGCGGGGCTGGAGAAGACCGCGGTGAAGATCCCCAACATCCGCAACACCATCCGCAACATGTCGGGCGGCCAGCGGCAATGCGTGGCGATCGCACGGACCGCCACCTTCCATTCCAAGCTGACCATCATGGACGAACCCACGGCGGCGCTCGGGGTGCAGGAGACGGCGCAGGTCGAGAACATCATCCGCGGGCTGAAGGAGCAGGGCGAGCCGCTGATCCTGATCAGCCACAACATGCGGCAGGTGTTCGACCTCGTGGACCGGGTGGTGGTGTTCCGGCGCGGCCGGATCTGCGCCAACCTCGACATCCGCAACGAGGACATCACCGGCGAGGACGTGGTGTCCTACATCACCGGCGCGAAGACGCAGCCGGAATACGAAGACGCGGCGTGACCGACGCCGCCGGCCATCGCGACACCCGGGCGCTGATCGTCGGCGGAACCCAGGGTCTCGGACTGGCGATCGCCCGGCGGCTGGCGGCCGGGGGCTGCACCCGGTTGGTCCTGTCCGGGCGCGACCCGGACCGCGGGGCCGCGGCGGCGGTGGAGGTGGGCGGGGCGTTCCTGCCGGTCGATATCGAGAACACCGGCGCGGTGATCGCGCTGGTCGACGCGGCGGCCGAGGCGATGGGCGGGGTGACCGCGCTGGTCAACGCCGCCGCGCTGACCGACCGGGGGTCGATCCTCGACACCACCCCGGACCTCTGGGACCGGATGATGGCCGCCAATGCCCGGTCGCCGTTCTTCGCGATCCAGCGCGTCGCGCAGCACGCGATCCGCGACGGCACCGCCGCCTCGGTGGTCAACGTGCTGTCGATGGTGGTGCATTGCGGCCAGTCCTTCCTCGCGCCCTATGCGGCCTCGAAGGCGGCGCTGGCCAACGTGACCCGGAACGCGGCGCAGGCCCTGCGCGGCCACCGGATCCGGGTCAACGGCATCGCCTGCGGCTGGATGGACACGCCGGGCGAGGACGCGACCCAGCGCCGGTTCCACGGCGCGGGCGACGACTGGCTGGCCCGGGCCGAGGCGGCGCAGCCCTTCGGCACGCTGGTCAAGCCCGCTCACGTCGCCGGGCTCGCCGCCTACATGCTGGGGCGGGAGTCCGGGGTGATGACCGGATCGGTCGTGGATTTCGATCAGAATGTCGCCGGGGCCTACCCCGAATAGGAAGAGGACAGAAATGACCGTCAGATTTGCAGTGCTGGGCGCCGGGCGCATCGGCCAGGTCCATGCCCGCGCGGTGGCCTCGGTGCCCGGCGCCTCCCTCGTGGCGGTGGCCGACCCGGTGGCCGAGGCCGCCGCCCGGCTGCGCGACGCCTACGGCTGCGAGGTGCGCACGATCGACGCCATCGCCGCCGCCGACGATGTCGACGCGGTCATCATCGGCACCCCGACCGACACCCACGCCGACCTGATCGAGCGCTTCGCCCGCGCCGGCAAGGCGATCTTCTGCGAGAAGCCGGTGGACCTGAGCCTCGCCCGGGTCCGCGCCTGTCTCGCCGTGGTCGAGCAGACCGGCGCGACCCTGATGGTGGGTTTCCAGCGCCGGTTCGACCCGGACTTCCGCGCGCTGGCCGAGGCGCTGGCCGCCGGGCAGGTCGGGGCGGTCGAGATGATCACCCTGACCTCGCGCGACCCCGGCCCGCCGCCCATCGCCTATATCGAACGCTCGGGCGGCCTGTTCCGCGACATGACGATCCACGATTTTGACGTCGCCCGCTGGCTTCTGGGCGAGGAGGTGGAGACGGTGATCGCCGCCGCCTCGAACCTCGTCGACCCGGCGATCGGGCAGGCCGGCGACGTGGACAGCGCCAACGTCATCCTGCGCACCGCCACCGGCAAGCACTGCACCATCACCAATTCGCGCCGCGCCACCTACGGCTACGACCAGCGGATCGAGGTGCTGGGCAGCACGGGCGCGCTGTCGGTCGGCAACCACCTGAAGTCGCGGCTGACCACCGCCGACGCCTCGGGCTACGGGATGCCGCCCTGTCTCGATTTCTTCATGGACCGCTACACCGCCGCCTACGCCGCCGAGATCGCCCACTTCGCCGCCTGCGTCGAGACAGGCGCGCAACCGGCGGTCACCGGCCATGACGGGCTGATGGCGCTGGCGCTCGCGGACGCCGCGATGCGGTCGGTGGCCGAGGGCCGCGCGGTGGCGGTCGCCGAGATCCTGGCCGGCGCGGGCTGATGGCGGTCCGCATCGGCATATCGCCCATCGCCTGGCAGAACGACGACCTGCCGGACCTGACCGCCGCCTACACGATGGAACAGGCGCTGCGCGAGGCCCGCGACATCGGCTATGCCGGGGTCGAGCGGGGCCGCCGGATGCCCGCCGACACCGAGGGGCTGCGCGCCTGTCTCGACGCCCACGGGCTCGCGCTCTGCGGCGGCTGGTGCTCGGGCAACCTGATGGTCCGCTCCGTCGCCGAGGAGATCGACGCGATCCGCGCCCAGGTCGCCCAGTTCGTCGCGCTCGATGCGCCCTGCCTCGTCTATGCCGAGTGTTCCAACACCGTGCAGGGCGACCGGGGGGTGCCGCTGCGCGAC
Source organism: Paracoccaceae bacterium (assembly GCA_041628615.1). Classification (GTDB taxonomy): domain Bacteria; phylum Pseudomonadota; class Alphaproteobacteria; order Rhodobacterales; family Rhodobacteraceae; genus JAMWZF01. Next base: position 8,433 of record JBFKOW010000133.1, read on the forward strand.
CGGCCCAAGCTCGACCGCGACGCGGTCACCGGCTATGCGGCGAAGCTGACCGGACTGGCCGAATGGATGGCCGGAGAGGGGCTGACCCTCGCCTACCATCACCACATGGGCTCGATGATCGAGGACCAGGACGACATCGACTGGCTGATGGAGGGCAGCGGCCCGGCGGTGACCCTGCTCTACGACACCGGCCACCTCGCCTTCGGCGGGGCGAGCGTCACCGGGACGCTCGACCGGTGGGGCCACCGGGTGTCCCATGTCCATTACAAGGACGTGCGCGCCGACGTGGTGCAGCGGATCCGGGACGGCGGCGGCAGCTTTCTCGACGCGGTGGTGGCCGGGGCCTTCACCGTGCCGGGCGACCCCGCGGGCAGCATCGACTTCGCCGCCGTCACCGGCCGGCTGGCGGCGCTGGGCTACGACGGCTGGATCGTGGTGGAGGCCGAGCAGGACCCGGCCAAGGCACCGCCCTACGACTACTCGAAACTGGGCCACGACCGGATCCGGGCGCTCTGCGCGCGGGCCGGGCTGGCGGTGGCGGCGGGCTGACCCGCCGCCCGCGCCACAGATCACGGAGGACGCGATGACGACCACGCTCGAACTCACCCCCGCCCGGTCCGACATCACCGAGGGGTTCTTCAACACCGGCTCGGGCGACGTCGCCGACTTCGCCCGGCTGACGGCCCGCCGGCTCGACCCCGCCGAGGTGCCGCGCGCGGTGCGGGTGATCGCGAACGTGCCGGTCTACGACATGGCGGAACTGCGGCCGGCGCTGGCCGAGCCCTCGGCGCGGCGGGCGCTGCTCACCGAATGGGCCTTCGTGCTGGGCCGGTCCGCCGGGGTGATCGCGCTGCGGGCGGCCTATCCCGACACCGCGGTCATCGACCGCGCGACCGAGGTGTTCCGTGCGCTGATCGCCGAGGAACGCGCCGCCGGGGCCGGCAAGGGCGACCACTTCGCCGCCTCCGGCGCCAACGATCGGGTCTGGAACTCCTTGCAGAAGCAATGCCTGCGCGATCCCGAGGGCTTCGCGCTCTACTACGGCAACCCGGCCATCGCCGCCGCGTGCGAGGCCTGGCTGGGCCCCGACTACCAGGTCACCGCGCAGGTCAACCAGGTCCGCCCGGGCGGCAAGGCGCAGGACGCCCACCGGGATTACCACCTCGGGTTTCAGAGCGCCCCGGGCGCGGCCCGGTTCCCGGTCCATGCCCACCTGCTGACCGCGGCGCTGACGCTGCAGGGCGCGGTGGCCCATTGCGACATGCCGGTGGAGAGCGGGCCGACCAAGCTGCTGCCCTTCTCGCAGCTCTACGGGCCGGGCTACGTCGCCTTCCACGACCCCGCCCACCGGGCGCATTTCGAGGCGCATTGCGTGCAGGTCCCGCTGTCCAAGGGCGATGCGCTGTTCTTCAACCCGGCGCTGTTCCACGCCGCCGGCGAGAACCGCAGCGCGGACATCCACCGGATGGCGAACCTGTTGCAAGTTTCCTCTGCCTTCGGCCGGGCGATGGAGGCGATCGACCGGGCCGGCATGGCGCGGGCGCTCTACCCGCCCCTGCGGGCGCTGGCCGCGGCGGGCCGGCTGGACCCGGCCGGGGCCGACGCCGCGATCGCCGCCGCCGCCGAGGGCTACGCCTTCCCGACCAACCTCGACACCGACCCGCCGATCGGCGGCGCCGCGCCCGAGAGCATGGCGGACCTGATGCGCCG
>JBFKOW010000134.1:0-10082 GCA_041628615.1 Paracoccaceae bacterium
GATCCCACCGCGCCGTAGAAGGTCCAGCCGGTGCAGTAGATCGACAGCGACAGGGTATAGACCGCCGGCGAGCGCAGCCACCGGCCCCGGCCCCGCGCCGCCTGCCGGTCGGCGGCAAAGGCGACGAGGAACAGGAACGCGGCATAGGTCAGCGCGACGCCGATCAGCAGGTTGAAGGTGAGCGTCACGCCGGTCCGCTCCCAGGTTCGCTGCCCGGTCCGCGCACCAGTCCGCTCCCCGGCCGCCCGTCCGTCTCGGCAGCGGGAGCGCTTCCGGCCCCGGCCGCGTCGGCCTCTGCGGCGTCGGGATCGTCGGCGTCGGGCCGGACCAGCCGCGCGAGGACCGCGGCGGCGAGGATCAGCCCGGCCCAGACGATCAGGATGTAGATGACCACCTCCGAGGTCCGCGGCGGCGCGGCGGCGTCCCCGGTGCCGGCGTCGGTCCACAGCAGCGGCAGCGCGAACAGGATCGCGCCCGCCAGCGGCAGCACGCGCGACACGTCGCGCAGGCGGCGCTGCCGGTAGGACCCGCGGGCGAGAAAGACCGGCGCCTTGCGGTCCGGCGCCATGTCAGCCGCCGACCAGGCTGCGGACCCGGTCGAGCACCTCGGCGTTCGAGAACGGCTTGGTCATGAAGGTCGTCGCACCCAGCTGCTCGGCGAGGTCGCGGTCGCGCTCCTGTCCGCGGGCGGTAAGCATCATCACCGGCAACTGGCGGAAGGCGGCGTCGGCGCGCAGGTCGCGCAGGATGTCGAAGCCCGACCGGCCCGGCAGCATCACGTCGAGGATGACCATGTCGGGGGGATGGCCGCGCAGCTTGTCCATCGCCGTCTCGCCATCGGAATGGGTGTGGACGGTCCAGCCCTCGCGGCTCAGGATGAAGCTGATCGCCTCGGTGATGTTGGGTTCATCCTCGATCACGAGGACCCGCTTAGCCATGACCTGGGTCCCTCCCTTGACCACAGCCGGACACGCGCTGACGGCGGTAGTTAACGCGCGCCAAGCGCGCAAGTCAAAGCACCCTTTGCCGCGCCTGCCGCGATTCGGCCCCGCAGGACCGGTCAGGCGCCGGAGACGAAGGGCTCGCGGCCGGCGGTGCAGTCGGGCTGGCGGCAGACCGGACAGCCATAGGCCGGGGCGTCCTGGGCCGCAGCGCCGCCGGACTGGAACGGCAGCACCAGCATCGTCGACTCGATCACCGGGACGGCGCCAAAATCGGGCACGCCGCGGGGCGCGGCGACGGCGTAGCACAGGAACCGGCCGGCGGCGGTCCCGGGCAGCGTGATCTCCTCGCGGATCGGCTGGCCGGGGGCGGTCAGCGCCCGGAACAGCGGCCAGCGGGGACAGGCCGGGCTGGTCCGGGGCATGTCGAAGCCGGCCACCGGCTGGACGACCAGGAAGGTCCCGGCGGCGTCGCAGATCGCGAGCCCGGCCGGACGGCCGGACAGCTTGGGCGGCAGGCTGGCGATCCGCCGCAGCACCGCGGGCAGGTCGGCGCCGAAGCCGCGCGCCACCGCCGCCGGGTCCCAGTCGGTGTCCTGCAGCGCGGCCAGCAGCGCCTCGGTGGGCATCGCGACGGCGTCGGCGGCGGTGCGGCGCAGGTGGAACGCGGCCAGCGCCCGGCCGGACCGGCTGCGCAGGACATCGCCGCCGGCGAGGCGGGCCTCGACCGCCGCGGCGACGGGATCGGCGGCGCCGCCCGTCCCCCCGCCCTCTTCGGCGGGGGGCGGCAGGCCGGCGCCGATCTCCGCCGAAAGGCCCGGCACCGCCTCGCGCAGGAAGGCGGCGACCTCCTCGTCGGGAACCAGATAGGTGCGCGACCCGGCGCCCGCCTCGGCGGCGTCGCTGGCCTTGAGGAACGACACCAGCGCCGCGGATCCGTCCGACAGGCGGCGGGCGTCGTCGTCGATGTTGCGCTGGAACCGGCGCTGCCAGTCGGCGTCGAGCCCGTCCTCGCCCACGAGGATCGCCGAACTGGCGCGGATCGAGGTGACCGTCGAGATGATCTCGTGCAGCGCGGCGGCGAGGGCCGGGTCATGCGCCATGCGGTCCTGCAGGATCTCGACCCGGGTCTCGAGCGCGGCGATCCGGCGGTCCTGCGCCACGACCAGGCCGGCCCAGCCCGGAAAGCGGCCGGCGAAGTCCTCGGCGCGGGCCTGTTCGGCGGTCTCGGAGCCGATCCGCGCGGCGGCGGCGCGCAGCCCGTCGATCACCGCCGCCTCGGCGCCCTCGGCCAGCATCTGCGGCTCGACCCCGAGCACCGCGGCGATGTCGCGCAGCAGCTTGCCGCCGATTCTGCGGCGGTTGTGCTCGATCAGGTTGAGGTAGGAGGGCGAGATCCCGACGTCGCGGGCGAGGTCGGCCTGGCGCAGGCCGCGGTCGAGGCGGCGTTCGCGAATCCGGTTGCCCGTCAGGGACCCGGCGGCGGCGGGCGGCATCGGCGATCCTCCTGCGAAAACAGCGGCTTTCTGCGGCTGCGGGAAAACCGCTTTACAGATTCGGCAGCTGCACAGTGGAAACCTTTACAAAAAAGTTGTTGTCACATCTAGACTTGTTGAGTTGTTTTCCGGTTTCCCGCGATAGTCGGCACACACTGTAAAGTGTTGGGCGTCACCCGGAGGAGGGGCCGGCGCCCCGGCTGATCCAAGGGAGGACCTTTATGCCCAAATCCAACTTCACCCGTCGGGGCGTGCTGAAGACCGGCGCGCTGGCCGGCGCCGGCCTCGCGCTGCCGACCTACCTGCGCGCCGACGGCCATACCGGGTTCACCAACGCGCCCGGCGACAGCGAGGTCGTGCTGGGCTTCAACGTCCCCCAGACCGGCCCCTACGCCGACGAGGGCGCCGACGAACTGCGCGCCTACGAACTCGCGGTCGAGCACCTGAACGGCGGCGGCGACGGCGGCATGCTGAACACCTTCACGTCGAAGGCGCTGGACGGCACCGGCATCCTCGGCCGGCAGGTCAAGTTCGTCACCGGCGACACCCAGACCAAGTCGGACGCGGCCCGCGCCTCGGCCCGCTCGATGATCGAGAAGGACGGCGCGATCATGATCACCGGCGGTTCGTCGTCGGGCGTCGCGGTGGCGGTGCAGGCGCTCTGCCAGGAGGCGGGCATCATCTTCATGGCCGGCCTGACCCACTCGAACGACACCACCGGCAAGGACCGCAAGGCCAACGGCTTCCGGCACTTCTTCAACTCCTACATGTCGGGCGCCGCGCTGGCCCCGATCCTCGCCGCCCAGTACGGCACCGACCGCAAGGCCTACCACCTGACGGCGGACTACAACTGGGGCTACACCACCGAGGAAGCGATCCGCGCCTCGACCGAGGCGATGGGCTGGGAGACCGTGAACTCGGTGCTCACCCCGCTGACCCAGACCGACTTCTCGTCCTACATCGCGCCGGTGATGAACTCGGGCGCCGACGTGCTGGTCCTGAACCACTACGGCGGGAACATGATCAACTCGCTGACCAACGCGGTGCAGTTCGGTCTCCGCGAGGCCCAGGCCAACGGCAAGAACTTCGAGATCGTGGTGCCGCTCTACTCCGAGCTGATGGCCCGCGGCGCCGGCGCCAACATCAAGGGCATCATCGGCTCGCAGAACTGGGACTGGAAACTCGAGAACCAGCTCGGCGCCAAGTACACCGGCACCAACGCCTTCGTGCAGTCCTTCGGCACCAAGTACGGCTTCCCGCCGTCGCAGGCGGCACACACCTGCTACGTGCAGGCCCTGCTCTATGCCGACGCGGTGCAGCGGGCCGGCTCCTTCGCCCCCTGTGCGGTGGTCGAGGCGCTGGAAGGCTTCGAGTTCGACGGTCTCGGCAACGGCCCGACCCTCTACCGGGCCGAGGATCACCAGTGCTTCAAGGATGTCGTCGTGGTGCGCGGCAAGGAGAACCCCGAGAACGAGTTCGACCTCGTGGAGATCGTCGAGGTCACCCCGGTCGAGCAGGTCACCTACCCCCCCGACCATCCGCAGATGGGCGGCGCCGAGGCGACCCTGGGCTCCTGCAACAACGGCGCCTGAACCGCGCCGAAACGCCTGATCGTCCGGCCCCGCCGCGGGCCGGACCTTCGCGCAGACCGGGGGCGGCGGCCGTGTCTGGCCGCCCCCGGCTCCCCCTCCCCTCCCACCCGGCACGAGGTCATTCGCCATGGATCAGATCATCGTCCAAGTCCTCAACGGGCTCGACAAGGGATCGGCCTACGCGCTCATCGCGCTGGGGCTGACGCTCATCTTCGGAACCCTCGGGGTCGTGAACTTTGCCCACGGCGCGCTGTTCATGCTGGGCTCATTCTGCGCCGTGGTGCTGTCGCGGCTGCTCAGCCTCAGCCACACCGTGGTCGACGAGACCCGGACCGACTTCCTCGGCAACCCGATGAAGGTGGACGTGCCCTACGTCTATGACCTGTTCGGCCAGGTGGCGGGCGACGCGATCATCGACTGGGCGGTGCCGATCTCGATCCTGTTCTCGATCCCGATCATGATCGGGGTGGGCTTCGCGATGGAGCGGGGCCTGATCAAGCATTTCTACAAGCGCCCGCACGCCGACCAGATCCTCGTGACCTTCGGGCTCGCCATCGTGCTGCAGGAGATCATCAAGTATTTCTTCGGCGCAAACCCGATCCAGACGCCGGCGCCGCAGGCGTTCACCGGCAGCCTCGACTTCGGGGTCTGGCTGGGCTTCGACCCGCTGACCATCATGTATCCCTACTGGCGGCTGGTCTATTTCTTCTTCGCCGCGATCATCATCGCCGCGGTCTTCGCCTTCCTGCAGTTCACCACCTTCGGGATGGTGGTGCGGGCCGGGATGGCCGACCGCGAGACGGTGGGCCTGCTCGGCATCGACATCGACAAGCGGTTCACCATGATGTTCGGAATCGCCGCGGCGGTCGCGGGTCTCGCCGGGGTGATGTATGCCCCGATCGTGGCGCCGAACTACCACATGGGCATGGACTTCCTCGTGCTGAGCTTCGTGGTGGTCGTGGTCGGCGGCATGGGGTCGCTGCCCGGGGCCGTGCTCGCCGGGTTCCTGCTCGGGATCCTCGAAAGCTTCGCCTCGATGCCCGGAATGGTGTCCTTCCTGCCCGGCATCAACCAGATCATCATCTACCTGGTCGCGATCATCATTCTGCTGACCCGTCCGCGGGGCCTGATGGGCCGCAAGGGCGTGATGGAGGAGTAAGACCATGCTTGGCCTGAACAAGTCCGACACCACCCTCCTGATCATCGTCGCCCTGCTGGCGCTGGCGGCGCCGCTGATCCTCAACCCCTTCCCGGAAGGCTCGGCGATGGCGCAGTTCAACGCCGGCTACCCGGACCTGATGCAGCGGTTCGTGATCTTCGGCATCTTCGCCATCGGCTTCAACATCCTGTTCGGGCTGACCGGCTACCTCAGCTTCGGGCACGCCGCGTTCCTCGGGGTCGGGTCCTACGGCGCGATCTGGACGATGAAGCTGGTGACCACCAACATCATCCCCGGCATCATCGCCGCCATCGTCTTCGCCGCGCTGTTCGCGCTGGTGGTGGGCTACATCTCGCTGCGGCGGTCGGGGATCTACTTCTCGATCCTGACCCTGGCCTTCGCGCAGATGTCCTACGCGCTGGCCTACTCGGTGCTGACCCCGATCACCGGCGGCGAGACCGGGCTGCAGATCAAGTCGACCGACCGGCCGCTGCTGGACGGGCTCGCCGAGGGCGAGATCGGCCGGGCCAACCTGTTCGGGATCGACATGAAATCCTCCTGGGTTCTCGAGATCGGCAGCTGGGACTTCACCTTCAACATCGGCTACTACATCTGCGCCGTGGTGATGGTGCTGGCCTTCTACCTGTCGATCCGGCTGTTCCGGTCGCCCTTCGGGATGATGCTGCGGGCCGTGAAGTCGAACCAGAACCGGATGAACTACACCGGCCTGTCGCCAAAGCCCTACACCCTCGCGGCCTTCGTCATCTCGGGGATGTATGCCGGGCTGGCCGGCGGGCTGATGGTGGCGATGGACACCCAGGCCGGGCCGGAACGGATGTTCTGGACCGCGAGCGGCGAGGTGGTGCTGATGACCATCCTCGGCGGTGCCGGGCCGCTGCTCGGGCCGGTGCTGGGCGCGGGTTTCAACAAGTACTTCGCGAACATCGTCTCCAAGATCAACTCCGACATCCTGCACGGCTGGTTCGCCTTCCTGCCGGACGGGATGGAGGACGTGGTGGTCGCCATGATCTACCCCTTCGTGGGCAAGGGCTGGCACCTCACGCTCGGCATCCTGTTCATGCTGGTGGTGATCTTCCTGCCCGGCGGGCTGGTGGAGGGCGGCCAGCGGATCGCCCGGATGCTGGGCCGCGGCAAGCGGGCGGACGAGTCCAAGACCGCCGGTTCCACCGAACCCGCCGAATAAGGAGACGCACGATGGGAATCCTCGAAGTCAAGGGCGTCAACAAGCGCTTCGGCGGGCTGCAGGCGCTCGGCAACGTCAACCTCAGCGTGGCCGAGAACACCTGCCACGCGATCATCGGGCCCAATGGCGCGGGCAAGTCCACCCTGCTCAACTGCCTCGTCGGCAAGCTGATCCCGGACAGCGGGTCGGTGATGTTCGACGGCCAGTCGGTGCTGGGCCGCAAGCCGCACGAGATCAACCAGATGGGCATCAGCCGCGTGTTCCAGACCCCCGAGATCTTCGCCGACCTCACGGTTCTGGAGAACGTGATGATCCCCTGCTTCGCCAAGCGGGACGGATCGTTCCGGATGCACGCCTTCGAATCCGTGGGCAACGAGGCCGAACTCCGCGACAAGGCCGAGAAGATGCTCGACGAGTTGCACATGCTCGAGAAGCGCCACGTCGAGGCCGGGTCGCTGTCGCGCGGCGACAAGCGGCGGCTCGAGATGGCGATGTGCCTGGTGCAGGAACCGCGGCTGCTGCTGCTGGACGAGCCCACCGCCGGAATGGCGCGGGCCGACACCAACAACACGATCGACCTGCTCAAGGAGATCCGCGACACCCGCAACATCACCATGTGCATCATCGAGCACGACATGCACGTCGTGTTTTCCCTCGCGCAGCGGATCACCGTGCTGGCCCAGGGCACCCCGCTGGTCGAGGAGACCCCGGAGAACATCAAGGGCCATCCGAAGGTGCGCGAAGCGTATCTCGGCGAGGCGCAGGTCTGAGGAGCCCCCACCGATGAAGGTCAAACCCGACTTCAACCCGAACGCCAACCACGCCGCGACCGCGCCGGCGTTCCTGTCGGCCTGGGAGATCGAGGCCTATTACGGCGAGAGCTACATCGTCCAGAACGTCAGCTTCAACCTGCACGAGGGCGAGATCCTCGCGCTGCTGGGGCGCAACGGGGCCGGCAAGACCTCGACCCTGCGGACCCTGGCGCGGCTCGACAAGCCCGAGCTGCGCAAGGGCGAGATCTGGCTGGATCACCAGCCGCTGCACGAGATGAAAAGCCACCAGGCCGCCGCCGCCGGCATCGCGCTGGTGCCCGAGGACCGGCGGATCATCCCGGGCCTGACGGTGGAGGAGAACATCCAGCTGGCGCAGATCGCGCCGCCGAAGGGCTGGTCGCTCGACCGGCTCTACGAGCTCTTTCCGCGGCTCGGCGAACGACGCAAGCAGGAGGGCGTGACGCTGTCGGGCGGCGAACAGCAGATGCTGGCCATCGCCCGGGCGCTGGCCCGCGACATCAAGGTGCTGCTGCTCGACGAGCCCTACGAGGGCCTGGCCCCGGTCATCGTGCAGGAGATCGCCCGCACCCTGAACCACATCCGCGACCAGGGCATCACCACGGTGATCGTCGAACAGAACGCGGTCGCGGCGCTGAAACTGGCCGACCGGGCGGTGATCCTCGACACCGGCAAGGTGGTGTTCGACGGCGACGCGCGGGACGTGCTCGACAACGAGGACCTGCGCCAGCAGTACCTCGCGATCTGACGACGGAATACCCGACCGAACCGCCGCAACCGGTCGGTCAAGGGTGGCAGCGCGCCGCCTCCCGCAAGGGGGGCGGCGTTAACCATTCCGGCCGATAGTCAGACCCTCTTAACGTTTTCGCCGGCGCGAATCGGCTACGTTACCCCCTGGGGGCGCATCTGACTCGTGTTGGAGGCGAAAGATGGAGATCTACGGCATACCTCCCGTCGCGCAGGCCAGCCCGCCCGCGCCCCGACCCGACCTGCGGCCCACCGCCGACGCCGCGGCCATCGCCCGCGACAGCTCGCCCGAAATCCCGCTCCCGCCCACGTTCAGCCAGCAGGGCGTGGTCTCGGCCGGGATGCTGCGCGACGCGGCGCGCCAGCCGCCGGCGATCCGGCCGGTCGAACCGGCGGAGCGGACGCTCAAGCCCTTCGGCGTGACCATGCTGCCCAGCGACGAGGCCCGCGCGGCCCATCGCGCGGCCCGCGAGGCGATGGCCGCGGCGAACGCGGACGCCCGGCAGGCCGACGCCGAGGCCCGCGCCGCCGACGCCGCGAAGCGCGACGCGGCCCGCAGCGAGGCCCGCGCCAGCCGGGCCGACGCCGCCGCTGCCGCCGCGACCGCGGCCGATGCCGCCGACGCCAGGGAAGCGGCGGACACCGCCGAGCCGGCCAGCGCCGCCGCGCCGGCCGACGACCCGGACGCACCTGCGGCCGCTCCACGGCCGGAGGCGTGACCCGGAGCGGTGCCGGCGGCGCGGCCGGGGGGCGGGCCCTCCCTCCGGCAGCCGCCGTCCCCGCTTTCCCTGCCCCCGGCCTTCCCCTATAAGCATCGGCACGGTCGATCCGGCGCCGCCGCGCGCCGGGCCGTGGCCCGAAGCCGACGGGCCCCGGCCTGACCGGAGACAGGGACAAAGCCGGGGACGAGCATGGCATCCAACGACAATCACGACAGCGACGTGGAGTTCATCCGCGCGCTGGCGGAGCTTCTGCGCGAAAACGAGCTGAGCGAGATCGAGGTCCGCCGCGACTACGGCAAGGACGACGGGCTGAACGTCCGGGTGAGCCGGACCGTGGCCGCGCCGCCGCAAACGGTGACCTACGCGGCGCCTCCCGCGCCCGTCGCTGCCGCCGCGGCCCCGGCGCCCGCCGCTGCCGCTGCCGCCCCTGCCGCCTCCGCCGACCCCGCCGACCATCCGGGCGCGGTCACCTCGCCGATGGTGGGCACCGTATACCTGCAGCCCGAACCGGGCTCGCCGGCCTTCGCCCCGGTGGGCAAGGAGGTGCGCGAGGGCGAGACCCTGCTCATCATCGAGGCGATGAAGACGATGAACCAGATCCCGGCGCCCCGGTCGGGCACGGTCAAGCGGATCCTCGTCGAAGACGGCAGCCCCGTCGAATACGGCGCGCCGCTGATGATCATCGAGTAAGGCCCGCCATGTTCGACAAGATCCTCGTCGCCAACCGGGGGGAGATCGCGCTCCGCGTGATCCGGGCCTGCCGCGAGATGGGCATCGCCAGCGTCGCGGTGCATTCGACCGCCGATGCCGACGCGATGCACGTGCGGATGGCCGACGAGGCGATCTGCATCGGTCCGCCGCCCTCCTCCGCCTCCTACCTCAATTTCCCGGCGATCATCTCGGCCTGCGAGGTGTCCGGCGCGCAGGCGATCCATCCCGGCTACGGCTTCCTGTCCGAGAACGCCGCCTTCGTGCAGGTGGTCGAGGATCACGGCCTGACCTTCATCGGCCCGCGCGCCGAGCACATCCGCATCATGGGCGACAAGATCACCGCCAAGGAGACGATGCAGAACCTCGGCGTGCCCTGCGTGCCGGGCTCGGACGGCGGCGTGCAGACGCTGGAGGAGGCGCTGAAGACCGGCGAGGAGTTCGGCTATCCGGTCATCGTCAAGGCCACCGCCGGCGGCGGCGGCCGCGGCATGAAGGTGGCGAAGGACGCCGCCGGGATGGAGAACGCCTTCCGCACCGCCCGCTCCGAGGCCAAGGCGGCCTTCGGCAACGACGGGGTCTACCTCGAAAAATACCTCGGCAATCCGCGCCACATCGAGATTCAGGTCTTCGGCGACGGCAAGGGCAAAGCGGTGCATCTTGGCGAACGCGACTGCTCGCTGCAGCGCAGGCACCAAAAGGTGTTCGAAGAGGCGCCCGGC
>JBFKOW010000135.1:0-10011 GCA_041628615.1 Paracoccaceae bacterium
CCCACTTCCATCTCCGCCCGCACCGCCGGATCGGAATCGAGAAAGTCGGTCTCGGGTTCGGCCCCCACGGACTCGCAGAGCGCGGCGATCTCGCCCGTCGCCGCGTCCGGCCCGACTGTCTCGATGTACATGGGCACCTCTCGCTTGGACGCCGCCATGATACAGGCGCGCAAACCGTCGCGCGACGGCCTTCCGCGGGGCTCAGTCTGCCGGTTGCGCTCCGGCGGCCAGTGCCGCCATCGCCGCCGCCACCTCCGGCAGGGGATCGCTGGCGCGGCGGGTCTCCAGGCTGACATGGATCAGGAGCTGGTCGCAGGTTGCCGACAGAACCTCGCCGCGCCACATCTCGTGCGCCAGCCGCAGCTTCTTGCCCGCCGCTTCGCGCACCTCGGTCCGGACCTCGATCGCCTCCCCGGCATGGGTTTCGGCCTTGTAGGTCACCGCGGTTTCCACGGTGAAGAAGCTGTTGCCGCCGGCGACGTAGTCGGGCCCGGCACCGATATGAGCGAGCACCGTGTCCGCGGCGTCCGAGAAGACCTGTCCGTAGCGGCCCTCGTTCATGTGGCCGTTGTAGTCGGTCCAGTCGACGGGCACGGTCCGCCGCACGGTGACCAAGTGCGGACCGGGCTCCATCGGCACGGCCAGCGTCGCCTCATGATCGAGCAGCACCCGCCCGGCCGCCGCGCCGCGCTGTCGCAGCGCCCGGAGCAGGACGACGAGGTTGTCGTCGCGCAGCCGTTCGAGGTCGCGGGTGCTCTGCCCCGCCGCCTGTTCGTCCGACTGTCCGGCGATCCGGGCGATCAGGTCCGCGTCCAGCTTCGGCACGTCGGTCAGCTTGGACCAGGGCCATTGCAACGCGGGTCCGAACTGGCCGAGGAAATGGGCCATCCCGGCCTCGCCCCCGGCGATACGGTAGGTCTCGAACAGGCCCATCTGCGCCCAGCGCAGGCCGAAGCCGAGCCGGATCGCCTCGTCCACTTCGCTGGTGGTGGCCACGCCGTCATGGATCAGCCACAGCGCCTCGCGCCAGACCGCCTCGAGCAGCCGGTCGGCGATATGGGCCGGCACCTCGGCCCGCACGCGCAGTGGCGCCATGCCGATTCCGCGCAGGACCGCCTCGGCCCGGTCCAGCACGGCGGGCGGGTTCGCTGTCGAGCCGACCACCTCGACCAGCGGCAGCAGGTAGACCGGGTTGAACGGATGGGCGACGACGATCTGTTCCGGGCGGGGCGACCCGTTCTGCAACTCGCTCGGCATGAAGCCCGACGTGGACGAGCCGATGATCGCCTCCGGTTCGGCCGCCGCCTGCAGCGCCTGCAGGATCTTGTGCTTGAGCGGGAGCCGCTCGGGCACGCTTTCCTGGATCCAGTCCGCGCCCGTGACGGCCTCCGAGAACGTCCCCGCAATGGTCAGCCGGCCCTCGGCAGGCAGGGCGCGGTCGTAGAGCATGGGCAGCGCCCGGCGCGCCCCGGCCAGCACTTCGCCGATCCGGCGGGCGGCCTCCGGGTCGGGGTCGAACACCCGCACATCCCAGCCCATCAGCAGGAACCGCGCGGCCCAGCCGCCGCCGATCACCCCGCCGCCGATGATCGCCGCGGTCCGGGTCATGCCGGCGGCCTCTTGGTCAGTTGCAGCCGCGCGCGCACCTCCTCGGGGCCGATCACCCGGGCCCCCAACCGCTCGACGATACCGACGGCGCGGTCCACCAGTTGCGCGTTGGTGGCCAGTTCGCCCTTGCCCAGCCAGAGGTTGTCTTCCAGCCCCACCCGCACGTTGCCGCCGGCCAGCACCGCGGCGGCGACATAGGGCATCTGGTGGCGGCCGATGGAGAAGGCGCTCCAGGTCCAGTCCGGCGGGATCGCGTCGACCATGGCGAGAAAGGTGCGCAGGTCGTCCGGCGCGCCCCATGGGATGCCGAGGCAGAGCTGGACGAGGGCGGGCGTCTCGATCACCCCCTCCTCGGCCAGCGACTTGGCGAGCCACAGGTGCCCGGTGTCGAAGCACTCGATCTCGGCCAGAACCCCCGCCTCGCGCATCAGACCGGCCATCGACCGCAGCATTCCGGGCGTGTTGGTCATCACGTAATCGGCCTCGGCGAAGTTCATCGTGCCGCAATCGAGGGTGCAGATCTCGGGCCGGCACTCGGCGATGTGGGCGACCCGCTCCTCCGCGCCGACCATGTCGGTGGCGGCGGTCAGGGGCAGTGGTTCCCAGGGCGGCCCGAAGACGAGATCGCCGCCCATCCCGGCGGTCAGGTTCAGCACCACGTCCACATCGGCATCGCGGATCCGCTCGGTCACCTCGCGGTAGAGCGCGGGGTCGCGGGCCGGCGCGCCGGTCTCGGGATCGCGGACGTGACAATGGACGATGGCCGCCCCGGCCCGCGCCGCTTCGATGGCGCTGTCGGCGATCTGCCTGGGCGAGCGGGGCACGTGTGGGCTGCGGTCCTGGGTCGCGCCCGATCCGGTGACCGCGCACGTGATGAAGACCTCGCGATTCATCGCAAGCGGCATGTGACATCCTCCCCGATGTCAGCCTAGCGGCGAGACAGCCGCCCGCGAATGGTCTGCCAGAGAATCCAGAGATCGAAACAGAAGGTGCGGCGGCGTTGCCACATCAGGTCCAGCCGCGCCTTGCGGGGGACGCAGATGCGGGCATAGACCGCGTCGGTTTCCGCGGCCGTCGCGCAGCGCGACAGCAGCCGTTCCTCGTGGTCGGCCATCATCAGCGTGGCCAGCCCGGTGATTCCCGGCCGCGACCGCAGCACCGCCGCGTAGAGATCCGGGAACCGCTCCACGTAGTCGCGCAGCGGCGGGCGGGGTCCCACGAAGGACATCTCGCCGCGCAGGATGTTCCAGAGCTGGGGCAGTTCGTCGAGCCGGGTCCGGCGCAGGAAACGGCCCGTCGGCGTGATCCGGTCGGCCTTGTCCGGGCCGGTGACCCCGGCGTCCGCCGCCGCCGGCCGCATCGTCCGGAACTTCACCAGCCCGAAGCTCCGGTCGGCGGCGGTCATGCGTTCCGACACGTGCAGCACCGGGGCGCCGTCCCGCCAGCGGATCGCCAGCGCCACCGCCGCCATCAGCGGCAGGAGGATCACACCCAGCAGCAAGGCGGCGATCACGTCGAAGGCCCGCTTGCCCGCCGTCATCCGCGCCAGTCCCGCCACTCGGAGATCACCCGGTCGGCCGATCCCGCGTCCGCCGGCAGGTCGATCAGCGCGCCCAGCCGCGCCGCCGACAGGCTGACCTCGGGCACGGCGGCCGCGGGGGCCGGCACCGGGGTCCAGCCGATCCCCGCGCGGTCCAGCAGCGCGGCCATCTCGACCGGGGCCGGACCGCAGAGGTTCAGCACCGCCGGCAGCCGGCCCGCCGCCGCCAACGGGCACAGCGCGGCGAGGATCGCCGCCAGCGAGGCCGGGCCGAGATAACTGCGGACTGGCGTCCGGCCGTCGGGGAAGCGGTCCAGCCGCAGCGTCGTTCCCGCCTGCCAGGGTCCGAGCAGGGCATCGGCCCCGGCCACGTTGGCGAGCCGCAGCGCCGCCGCGCCGGGCGTCGCCCGGACCTTCCGCTCCACCTCCAGCTTGGCGCGGGCATAGGCGCTGGCGGGGGCGGGGATGGCATCCTCGGACAGGTTCGCACCGGGGCCGTAGACCGCCGCCGAGGACATCGTGAGCACCGGCCCGGTCGCCACGGCGGCGAGGGCGTCGAACAGCGCCGCGTGGGCGGTCTGCGCGTCCGATCCCTTGGCCCCGGTCGGCCCGGCGAGGTCCAGGACGAGATCGGCCCCGGCAACGATCGCGGCGAAGCGGGCCGGGGCTTCGAGCCGGCATGCCAGCGTGTCCGGGGTGACGGGACCGGAGACCCGCCGGCCGGTCCAGGTCACAGCGAACCCCGGCGGCGGGGCGTCGCGCCACTGCCGCCACAGCATCCCGCCGATCCGGCCGGTGGCCCCGGCGACGACGAGCCGCAATCCGTGTCGCATCGGCCCCCCTCGAACGGCGTCAAGACCGCGCCAGCTATAGAAAGCCGGGCCCGGCGGGGGAAGCCGGAATGTCGGACGGGGCCGGCCCGGTCCGGTTACCGGCGGGCGCGCGCCCGGGCCAGCCCGATCTGCCGCTGACGTTCGCGGAACCGGGCCTTGTCGGCCTCCGAGGTCTCGGCCGCGCAAAGGTGACAGGCGACCCCCGCTTCGTAGTCCGGCCGGTCGAGATCGGCGGGGGCCAGCGGCCGCCGGCAGCCGTGGCACAGGACATGCGGCCCGGGGCGCAGGCCGTGGCCGACGCTGACCCGGTCGTCGAAGACGAAACAGTCGCCGCGCCATAGGCTCTCGGCCTCGGCCACCTCCTCGAGGTATTTCAGGATCCCGCCGCGCAGGTGATAGACCTCCTCGACCCCCTCGCCGATCAGGTAGCTCGTGGCCTTCTCGCAGCGGATGCCGCCGGTGCAGAACATCGCCACGCGCTTGCCGGCGAAGCGGTCCCGGTTGGCCTTCCACCACTCGGGGAAGGCGCCGAAGGACCCGGTGCCGGGATCGATCGCGCCCGCGAAGCTGCCGATCGCCACCTCGTAGTCGTTGCGGGTGTCGATCACCGCCACTTCGGGGGCCGAGATCAGCGCGTTCCACTCCGCCGGGTCCACGTAGCGGCCGGTCGCGGCGCGGGGATCGACCTGCGGCTGGCCCATGGTCACGATCTCGCGCTTGAGCCGGACCTTCAACTTGCCGAAGGGCATCGTCTCGGCGGTGCTTTCCTTCCAGTCCAGATCGGCGCAGCCGGGCAGGGCGCGGATATGGGCCAGCGCCGTGTCGATCCCGGCGCGGCTGCCCGCGATGGTGCCGTTGATCCCTTCCGGGGCCAGCAGCAGCGTGCCCTTCACCCCGGCGCGGCAGCAGACCTGCGCCAGCGGCCCCTTCAGCGCGGCAGGGTCCGGGAAGGGCGTGAAACGGTAGAGGGCGGCGATCACCGGCATGGCGGCGGCATAGCCCGCCGCCGACCGCCGGCGCAAGGCGGCGCACTGGACAGCCGCGCCGGCGGTCCTTATCTCGCGGCAATGGCCAAGCCGCAGGACAACCCGAACTACAAGGTGATCGCCGAGAACCGGCGGGCCCGCTACGACTATGCGATCGAGGACGATCTCGAGGTCGGGATCATTCTCACCGGGTCGGAGGTGAAATCGCTGCGCACCGGGCAGTCGAACATCGCCGACAGCTATGCCGAGGTGGACGACACCGAACTCTGGCTCACCAACGCCTACATCGCCCCCTACACCCAGGCGATGTTCCCGCACGAGGAACGGCGGCGGCGCAAGCTGCTGGCCTCGAAGCGCGAGATCGCCCGGCTGTGGAACGCGACCCAGCGGCAGGGCATGACCCTCGTCCCGCTGGTGATGTATTTCAACCACCGGGGCATCGTGAAGCTGAAGATCGGCGTCGCCAAGGGCAAGCAGCAGCAGGACAAGCGCGCGACCGAGGCCAAGCGGGACTGGAACCGGCAGAAGCAGCGGCTGCTGCGGCAGCACCAGGGCTGATCGGCGGTCGAAAGCGCCCCGCCCTTGCCCTTGCGTCGCCGCGGCGCTAGCAGGGTCGGAGTTTGACCGGGACGCCCACCGATGACCGATGATCCCCGCACGCTCGTCTCGACGGAGTGGCTGGCCGCTCACCTGAAGGATCCGGACCTGCGGGTGCTGGACGGGTCGTGGCACATGCCGGACTCGGGGCGCGACGCGCGCGCCGAATACGAGGCCGCCCATATTCCCGGTGCCCGGTTCTTCGACATCGACGAGATTTCCGACCATCGCTCGGACCTCCCCCACATGGCGC
The DNA here is from genome assembly GCA_041628615.1 of Paracoccaceae bacterium. Taxonomy (GTDB): domain Bacteria; phylum Pseudomonadota; class Alphaproteobacteria; order Rhodobacterales; family Rhodobacteraceae; genus JAMWZF01. Next base: position 5,818 of record JBFKOW010000135.1, read on the forward strand.
CGCCGCCCGAGAAGTTCATGAGCCGGGTTCGCGCGCTGGGTGTCGGCGACGGCCACCAGATCGTGGTCTACGATACCGCCGGGCTGTTCAGCGCCGCCCGGGTCTGGTGGCTGTTCCGGCTGATGGGCAAGACCGATGTCGCGGTGCTGGACGGCGGTTTCCCGAAATGGCAGGCCGAGGGCCGCGAGATCGAGGACATGCCCCCGGTGATCCGCGACCGGCACATCACCGTCACCCGGCAGAACCACCTTGTCCGCGACGTCACCCAGGTCGCCCGCGCCGCGAAGCTGCGCGATCACGAGATCATCGACGCCCGCGCCGCCGCCCGGTTCCGCGGCGAGGCCCCGGAACCCCGGCCCGGCCTGCGGTCCGGGCACATCCCGGGTGCACGGTCGCTGCCCTTCGGCGAAGTCCTGAACCCGGACGGCACGATGAAGGACGCGGACAGCCTGCGAAGGGTCTTCGAGGCCGCGGGCGTGGACCTGTCAAAGCCCGCGATCACCACCTGCGGGTCCGGCGTCACGGCGGCCGTGCTCAGCCTCGCGCTGGAGCGGATCGGCAAGACGGATCACGCGGTCTATGACGGGTCCTGGTCGGAATGGGGCACCTATCCCGACCTCGGCGTCACCACCGGACCGGCAGACTGAAGGAGCCCGAGCATGTTCGAAGACCTCAAGGAACAACCGGCGGACAAGATCCTGTCGCTGATGGCCGCCTACCGGACCGACCCGCGGACCGACAAGATCGACCTCGGCGTCGGCGTCTACCGCAACGCGCAGGGCGTGACCCCGGTGATGCGCGCGGTCAAGGCGGCCGAGCGGCGGCTGGTCGAGGAACAGGACACCAAGGCCTATACCGGGCTGGCCGGCGACCCGGCCTTCTCGGCCGCGATGATCGACCTGATCCTTGGCGACACCGTGGACCGCGACCGGATCGCCGCCGTCGCCACCCCGGGCGGCACCGGCGCGGTGCGGCAGGCCTTCGAACTGGCGCGCATGGTGGCGCCGGGGGCGAAAGTCTGGCTGTCCAATCCGACCTGGCCGAACCATCCGTCGATCGTGAAGTTCCTCGGCATGCCGATGTCGGAATACCGCTATTTCGATTCCGCGACCGGCGAGGTCGATTTCGACGGCATGCTGGCCGATCTCGGCGGGGTTTCGGAGGGCGACGTGGTGCTGCTGCACGGCTGCTGCCACAACCCGACCGGGGCCAACCTGACCGCCGCGCAGGTCGACGAGGTGATCGCCCTGCTCAAGGCGCGGGGCGCGGTGCCGATGGTCGACATCGCCTACCAGGGCTTCGGCGACGGGCTCGCCGCCGATGCCGAGGCCACCCGCGCCATCGCCGCCGCCTTCGACAACGTGCTGATCTGCGCCAGTTGCTCGAAGAACTTCGGCGTCTACCGCGAGCGGACCGGCTGCCTGCTCGCCATCACCCGCGGCGGGGCCGAGACCAGGCTGACCCAAGCGAACCTCAACTTCCTGAACCGGCAGAACTATTCCTTTCCGCCGGACCACGGCGCGCGGGTCGTCACGATGATCCTCGGCGACCCGGCGCTGCGCGCCGACTGGGAGGCCGAACTGGAGGACGTGCGCACCGGGATGCTCGGCCTGCGCGAGCAGTTGGCCGAGGAACTGCGCCAGCAGACCAACTCGGACCGGTTCGATTTCGTCGCCCGGCACCGCGGCATGTTCTCGCGGCTGGGGGTGTCCCCCGAGGTGGTCGAGCGGCTGCGCGAGGACCACGGCATCTACATGATCGGCGACAGCCGGATGAACATCGCCGGGCTCAATGCCGAGACGGTTCCGGTGCTTGCGCGGGCCATCGCCAAGGTCATGGGCTGAGCCTCGCACCGCGCCGGCCGGCCGGGAAAACCGTGTCGGCATGACGTCGGTATCGCGTCGGTATTGCGCCGGTGCGCAAGCGGCCTAGCCCGCTTCCGCGAGGATTTCGAGGAAGGCCGCGCCGAACCGCTCCGCGTAGCGGTCGCCGATCAGCCGGGCGAGGGCGGCGGCGTCGCCGGGCCGCTGCCGGGCCACCCGGGACAGTTGCGCCGGGGTGAGGGCGAGCGGTTTCTCGGTGCCGTCGACGCCGCGCGACAGGTCCTGCATCGCCGCCGCCAGCCGGTCGTAGAGCGATCCCGCCGCCTGTCCGGCGAGCCGGGCGCGGGCCGGGTGCACCTCGTCCACCGCGCCGGCGATCACCTCCAGGAAGGCGCGGCCGTAGCGGTCGAGCTTCTTGGCCCCGACGCCGCCGATCCCGGCCATCTGGTCGAGCGTCAACGGCCGGGTCTCGGCCATCTCGATCAGGGTGCGGTCGGGGAACACGATGTAGGCGGGCACCCCGGCGGCCTCGGCCAGCGCCCGGCGCTTGGCCTTCAGCGCCGAGAGCAGCGGCGCGTGTTCCTCCGCCACCAGTTGCTTCGCCGCCGGCCGCGCGCTTCGGGCGGCGCGGATCGTGTCGCGGCGCAGGATCACCTCCTCCTCGCCGCGCAGCACCGGCCGGGCGGCCTCGGTCAGCCGCAGCCCGCCATGCCGCTCGGGATCGGGGCGCAGCAGGTCGCGGCCCAGCATCTGACGCAGGATCGCCTGCCACTCGGCCCGCGACCACTCGGTGCCGACGCCGAAGGTGGGCAGGCGGTCGTGGCCGCGCTGGCTTACCTTGTCGGTGCCGTTGCCCAGCACGACGTCGATCAGGTGGCCCGCGCCGAAGGTCTCGCCGGTGCGCAGCGCCGCCGACAGCGCCATCCGCACCGGGGTGGTGGCGTCGAAGGTCTCGGGCGCGGTGTCGCAGAGGTCGCAGTTGCCGCAGGGGCCGGGCAGGTCCTCGCCGAAATAGGCCAGCAGGGTCTGCCGCCGGCAGGTCAGCGCCTCGGCCAGACCCAGCAGCGCGTTGAGCCGGCCGTGGTCGGCCATCCGCCGTTCCGGCGGCGCCAGTCCTTCGTCGATCTGGGTCCGGCGGAACCGGATGTCGTCGGCACCATACAGTGTAAGTGTTTCCGCCGGGGCGCCGTCGCGGCCGGCGCGGCCGATTTCCTGGTAATAGGCCTCGATCGACTTCGGCAGGTCGGCATGGGCGACCCAGCGGATGTCGGGCTTGTCCACCCCCATCCCGAAGGCCACGGTCGCAGCGACGATCAGCCCGTCCTCAGTCTGGAACCGGCGTTCGACCTCGCGCCGCGCGTCGGGCTCCATCCCGCCGTGATAGGCGCAGGCGGCGTGGCCCTCGGCGGCGAGCGCGGCGGCCAGCGTCTCGGTCTTGGCGCGGGTGCCGCAATAGACGATCCCCGGCTGCCCGGTCCGCGCTGCGGCGAAGGCGAGGATCTGCTGCCGCGGCCGGTCCTTTGGCGCGAAGGCGAGGTGGATGTTGGGCCGGTCGAAGCCGCGCAGGAAGGTCTGCGGCGGGGTGCCGTCGAACAGCTTTTCGACGATCTCTGCCCGGGTCTCGGCGTCGGCGGTGGCGGTGAAGGCGGCGAGCGGCACCCCAAGGTCCCGCCGCAGGTCGCCGATCCGCAGGTAGTCGGGCCGGAAGTCGTGGCCCCACTGGCTCACACAATGCGCCTCGTCCACCGCGATGAGCCCGATCCCGGCCTGCCGCAGCATCCGTTGCGCGCTGCCCGAGGCGAGCCGCTCCGGCGCGAGGTAGAGCAGGCGGCAGCGCCCCTCCTGCAGCGCCCGGAACGCCGCGTCGGTCTCCTCCTCGGTGTTGCCGGAGGTCAGCGCGTGGGCCTCGACCCCGGCGTCGCGCAGCCCGCGCACCTGGTCCCGCATCAGCGCGATCAGCGGCGAGATCACCACCGTGAGCCCGTCCCGCAAGAGCGCCGGAAGCTGGAAGCAGAGCGACTTGCCGCCCCCGGTGGGCATGATCGCCAGCACGTTGTCGCCGCGGGTCACGGCGGCGACGATCTCTTCCTGGCCGGGCCGGAAGCTGTCGAAGCCGAAGATCTCCTTGAGCATCGCCGTGGGTCTCATGCCACCGCCCCCTCGGGCCGGAAGCCCGGCGGGATCCGGTCGGTCCGCCCGTCGAGCACCAGGTCGGCCATCGCCTCGCCCACCAGCGGCGCGATGCCGAAGCCGATCTTGAACCCGCCGTTGGCGATGAACTGGCCGGGATGCAACGGGTGCCCTCCGAGCACCGGCCCCCGCGACCGGGTCCGCGGCCGCACCCCGGCCCAGCGCCCGATCACCGGCGCGC
>JBFKOW010000136.1:0-9705 GCA_041628615.1 Paracoccaceae bacterium
ACCTTCGAGGACGACGCCGGCGCCTACGACCAGAAGGACGCCAAGGGCTTCATCCAGCTCAACGCGCTGCGGCTCAAGCTTCTGGCGGCACGGAACCGGCGGCTCAAGGGCTGACCGGGGCGACAGGAGCCGCCCCGGTCAGTTCTTATGCTGCGGCCCTGTCGTAGACAGGTGCGTTGTAGGAAGACTTCGTCAGGTTGATGCCGTGTTCAGCATCAGCTTTCCGGACGTAGCTTTCGGAAGAAACCGCGATGGGCTCGTGATTGGACGCCTTGAGCGTCCAGCGCCAGAATCCGGCGGTGTCTTTGCCGATCACAAAATACATTGGATCGTCCTCCAAACCAAATTGCGGCACCGGCGGAATTGCCGGAACCTGCGGGGACGGCCGCAACTTGCTTGACGGAGTCGCTCGTTTCCGTGACACTCACGGTGTTCTTACGAACTGGCTGCCGTTAGCGGCCATCATGGGGCGTCCATGCCAGTGGACGCCCCTAATGATTCCTGATCTCGGTTACGGAGTCGAGTCGTTTCACACTAGGTGTTGAGGAAAAAGGGCAGTCCGTGCCTACGGCTTGTACCTAACATACGTGTTTCACCATCTCTTCGTAGGCCGGCAGCACCTCGGCCAGAAGCCCGGCATGGTCCGGTACCTCGGGCACCGGGCCGGGATCGGCGGGCATCAGGCCGGTGCTGGCATGGACCGCGTTGTACCAATGCGGCGCCCAGGGGCCGTCGAACGGCTTCGGCCCGGCCTCCCAGCGCAGCATCCCGGGCAGGAAGGGCAGGCCGATCGCGGCACAGAGCCGGGCGAGCATCCCTTCCGGGTCGCGCCGGATCGCGTCGCTGTCCACCACCGGGCCGGGAAAACGGGCGAAGATCTCGAGATGCCGGCGATACCCGAGGTCGTCGGCGGTCACCGCGTCCCGCTTGGCGGCGTAGGACGCGATGACCCGCGCCGGGTGCCGGATCAGGTGGACGTTGACGCAGGCCTCGGCCCAGTCGAGCGGAAAACCCGGCAGCATATGATGCGGCATGTGTTTCATGTAGAGATGCGGCTTGCCGTCCGGGATCGGCCCGGCGCAGGCCGCCGCAACCTTCTCCGGATCCGCCTCCATCGCGGCAAGAACCGCGTCCCGCAGCGGATGGTCGGCGCCCGACGCGGCGAGGTAGGCGGCGTAGAACGGCTCGTCCAGCGCGGCGCAATCGGGCCGGGCGGCGAAGGCATACATCATCGCCGTCGACAGGTTGCGCGGCCCCGACCACATCGCGATCCGCATCCGGCTCCTCCTCCTTCCGGCCCGCTGACGCGGCACGCTAGGCCGGGCGGCGCATTGTTCCAACCGGTAAAAGCGGCGTGACCTCACGGCCGGGTGAATTGCGGCACCGCGAGACCGGGCGCAGGGTTCCCGGCGAAGGAGACCGCCATGACCCTCACCGACCTCAAGGCCCTTGTCCTGACAACCCTGATCCTCGGCTTCCTCGTGCTCTGCCCGAACCGGAGCGAGGCGCGCGACATGCAGACGATGATCGTCGCGGGAGGCTGTTTCTGGTGTGTCGAGGCGGATTTCGAGAAGGTCGCCGGGGTCAGCGGGGTGGTCTCCGGCTATACCGGCGGCACCGTGGCGAACCCGACCTACCGGCAGGTGACGGCGGGCGGGACCGGGCACTACGAGGCGGTCGAGATCACCTACGACGCCGACCGGGTGAGCTATCGCCAGCTTCTCGACCTGTTCTTCCGCTCCATTGACCCGACCGACGCGGGCGGCCAGTTCTGCGACCGCGGGGCCAGCTACCGCACTGCGGTTTTCGTCTCTGACACGGCGCAACAGCGCGAGGCCGAGGCCGCCAAGGCCGCCGCTGGGCGGGCGCTGGGCCGGTCCATCGTCACCCCGATCCTTCCCGCCGCGCCGTTCTACGTGGCCGAGGACTACCACCAGGACTATTACAAGGGCTCGTCCATCGTGCTGACACGGCGCGGGCCCAAGACGCAGGCCGACGCCTACGATTTCTACCGCACCGCCTGCGGCCGGGACGCGCGGGTGCGGCAGCTCTGGGGCGACGCCGCGCCCTTCGCCGGCTGACGCCTCGGGTCACGGCCGGAAGCTCTGCACCTCCAGAAGGTCGGGGATCACGTCGGCGGTGCCGTGGCGGGTGACCATCAGCGCGCCCGCCTTCATCGCCTGACCGATCGCCTGCGCCATCGGCATCCCGCGGTCCAGCCCGGCCAGGATGTAGCCGGTCACCGTGTCGCCGGCGCCGGTGGTGTCCACCGGCTCGACCCGGATCGCATCGAAGCGCCGCGCCCCCTCCGGCCCGAACCATTCGGCCCCCTCCGCGCCGAGCGTGACGATCACGTCGCGCACCGGCAGGGCATCCGGGGCGAGGCCGGTCGCCTCCTGCAACTGCCGCGCCTCGACCGCGTTCAGGAACAGCAGGTCGAGATGGTCGAGCACCGCCTGCACCCGCGCCGCCTCGAACGGGGCGGCGGCATAGGCGACGGTCAGGCCAAGCTCTGCGCCCAGCGCGGCGACCTCGGCCTGCAGGCTGGTCTCGTTCTGGAACACCAGGATGTCGCCGGTCGCGGCCTCGGACAGCGCCCTTCGGACCAGATCCTCGGGGATCCGGTGATTGGCCCCCGGATGCAGGATGATGCTGTTCTCGCCCGCCGGGTCCACGGCGATGATCGCCTGCGCGGTCTCGGTCTCCAGCTCGGCGACAAAGCGGGTGTCGACGCCGTATTCCAGCAGCCGCTCGACCGTCCAGCGCCCGTCCCGCCCGACCGCGCCGATATGGCGGACATGGGCCCCGGCGCGGGCCGCGGCGACCGACATGTTTGCGCCCTTGCCGCCGAGGAACACCTGACGGCCGGTCGAGGCGAGGGTCTCGCCGGGGGCCGGGATATGCGGCACGGCATAGACGAAATCGGCGTTGATCGATCCGAGGTTCCAGATTGTCATGGGCCATCCGCGCACTGTCCGGCACCCGCGACGGTGGCCGCGATGCCGGCCGGACGCAACGCGGAACTTGTCCGACTCGGGTTTTGGTGCTTCCCTTTCGGCATTCCATTTTTCGCCCGGTGATTTCAATGAAACAAACTATCCAGATGTCGAACTTCGACGCCGAGCTCGACACCGATGTCTGCGACGCCCAGAACAACATGAACCTGACGCTCAAGCTTCGGCTCGGCTTCACCCAGATCAACCCGGCGGGCGGTGCGGCCGAAGGCACCTATCACGACTACGGCGATCCGAGCGACCCGACGCGGCGGATCATCCGCTGGACCGACTGGTCCTGGGCGCAATGGAAGCGCAACTTCGTGACCACCGCGCAGGCGTTCTGGAACGGCAAGTTCTGGCTGATGAACCCGAGCAGCCTGTTCGCCTTCCAGGATGGCGGCCGGACCTTCATTCCCAACGCCTATTGCCGGATGCGCATCACCGCGCAGGAGGGCACCGCCACCGACAACCACCATTCGATCAGCGTGGTGCGCCTGCATTCCTCCGAGAACTGGTTCGGCTCGCATTCGACGCTGTATGACAGTCTCGACACCCGCTCGACCCGGAAGGGGGTCAATGACGACGGCACCCCGATCATGCAGCGGGCGCATGTCCACGAAGTCGGCCACCTGCTCGGGCTTGGCCATGTCGACGAGGGCGAGGCGCATTGCCCGACCTCGGGCAACACCAACGCCGCGGCGTGCTACGGGCTGACCGATCACGACCAGAACTCGGTGATGGGCCAGGGGATGCAACTGCGCCGCGAACATGCCGCGCCCTGGCAGAAGGCGATGCGGCGCTTCGCCTTCAACGAGGCGACCCAGTCGTCGCGCCCCGCCGCGTCGCTGTCCGACCTTGCCACGCTCGCCGGAACCGCGGTTCTGGCCGGGCTGGTGAACTGGGAGGCCAAGATGCGCCGCCACTATCCGCGCACCCCGGCCGAGGTCGCGGCGCGCACGCTGGTCACGTCGCCGCGGTCCCCGGCGTCGCCATGAGCCTCCGCCGCCGTCTCCTGCCGGCCGCCGCGGCCGCCATCGCCGCGCTGCTGGTCCTCGGGCCGCTGGCCCGCGCCAACGACACGGCCACCGATCTGAAGGATTGTGCCATGAATGCGATTGAACGCTCGATCTGCGTCTACGAGGCCATCATGGCCGACATCCGCGACAACTTCCCGATGGAGGCCGAGGGCGGCATCACCGCGCTGCGGCAGACCGCAACCACGACCTTCGAGGCCACGATCTCGCGCGAGGGGGCGCGGGATCTGTGGACCTACGAGATCGGCTTCGGCACCGACGGCTCGGTCCGGATCGAGAACCGGACCGAAGGCGTGAAGTAGCTCAGCTCACGTTGCAGGCGGCGATCACCGCCATGTTGAGGATGTCGTTGACCGTCGACACGGTCGAGCAGATCTGGATCGGCTTGTCGACGCCTGACAGGATCGGTCCGATCACCGTGGCCCCGGCCATCTCCTGCAGGAGCTTCACGCTGATCGAGGCCGAATGCCGGGCCGGAACCACCAACACGTTCGCCGGGCCGGTCAGCCGCGAGAACGGGTAGTGCTCCATCGCCTTGGGGTTCAGGGCGACATCCACCGTCATCTCGCCCTCGTATTCGAAATCCACCTTGCGGCCGTCCAGCACGCGGGGCGCGCCGTGCATCTTGGTGGCCCGTTCGCTCACCGGGTAGCCGAAGGTCGAGAACGACAGGAACGCCACCCGCGGGGTCAGGCCCAGCGCCCGCGCCACCGCCGCGCCGCGCTCGGCGATATCGGCGAGGTCCTCCTCGTCCGGCCATTCGTGGACCAGCGTGTCGGTGATCAGCACGATCCGGCCCCGGTTCAGCACCGCCGAGACGCCGACCGCGCCGTCATGGGGGCCGGCGTCGAAGACGTGGTTGATGAGTTCGAGAACATGGGCCGACTTGCGGGTCGCCCCGGTAACCATGCCGTCGGCGTGGTCATGGGCCAGCATCAGCGCGGCAAAGACGTGCCGGTCGCGGGCCGCGAGCCGGTGGATGTCCTGCCGGTCGAAGCCCTTGCGCTGCAGCCGATCGTAGAGGAAATCCTTGTAGGTCTGCAGGTGCTCGGTATTGGCCGCGTTCACCACCTGCAACTCGCGCACCGCGTCGCCCAGCCCCTCGGCCTCCAGCTTCTGGCGCACGTCGCTTTCGCGGCCCACCACGATCGACCGGCCAAAGCCGTTGCGCTGATAGGCGACGGCGGCCCGCAGGACGCGCGGGTCGTCGCCCTCGGCAAAGACGATGGTGGCCTGCGCCGACCGCGCCCGGGCGTTGATCCCCCGCAGGATCGAGGCGGTGGGGTCCATCCGGGTCTTGAGCCCGTGCTCGTAGGCTTCCATGTCGATGATCGGTCGGCGGGCCACCCCGGTCTCCATCCCGGCGCGGGCGACGGCGGGCGGGATCCGGTGGATCAGCCGCGGGTCGAAAGGAGTCGGGATGATGTAGTCCCGGCCGAAGGTCAGCTTGCGGCCATAGGCCATCGCCACCTCGTCGGGCACGTCCTCGCGGGCGAGGTCGGCAAGGGCCTGGGCACAGGCGATCTTCATCTCGTCGTTGATCGCCCGGGCGTGGATGTCGAGCGCGCCGCGGAACAAGTAGGGAAAGCCCAGCACGTTGTTGACCTGGTTCGGATAGTCGCTGCGGCCGGTGGCGACGATGGCGTCGACCCGCACGGCATGGGCGTCCTCGGGCGTGATCTCGGGGTCGGGGTTGGCCATCGCGAAGATCACCGGATTGTCGGCCATGCTCTGGACCATCTCCTGCGTCACCGCGCCCTTCACGCTTACGCCGAGGAACACGTCGGCCCCCTTCATCGCTTCCTCGAGCGTCCGCAGGTCGGTCTTGACCGCGTGGGCCGACTTCCACTGGTTCATGCCCTCGGTGCGGCCCTGCCAGATCACCCCCTTGGTGTCGCAGACGATGCAGTTGTCATGCCGCGCGCCCATCGACTTGAGCAGTTCGATGCAGGCGATCCCCGCCGCGCCGGCTCCGTTGAGGACGATCTTCACGTCCTCGATCTTCTTGCCCGACAGCTGCAGCGCGTTGATCAGCCCGGCGGCGCAGATCACCGCGGTGCCGTGCTGGTCGTCGTGGAACACCGGGATGTCCATCTGCTCCTTCAGCGTCTGCTCGATGATGAAGCACTCCGGGGCCTTGATGTCCTCGAGGTTGATGCCGCCGAAGCTCGGGCCCAGCAGGCGCACCGCATCGATGAAGGCCTGCGGGTCCTCGGTGTCGAGTTCGAGGTCGATCGAGTTGATGTCGGCGAAGCGCTTGAACAGGACGGCCTTGCCCTCCATCACCGGCTTCGATCCCAGCGCCCCGAGATTGCCGAGGCCCAGCACCGCGGTCCCGTTCGAGATCACCGCCACGAGGTTGCCCTTGCCGGTGTAGTCGTAGGCGGTCTCGGGATGGGCGGCGATCTCCTCGCAGGGGATCGCGACGCCGGGGGAATAGGCGAGGCTGAGGTCGCGCTGGGTGGTCATCGGCACCGTGGCCTGGACCTCCCACTTGCCGGGGGTCGGCTCCATGTGGAACGCCAGCGCGTCCTCCCGGGTGATGCGTTGCTTGGCCATCGTCGTCCTCCCTTGCGTCAGACAGGGATAGCGGGTGATCCGGGCGGGCTTCAACGGGCTGATTTTCGGCTTTTGTCGCTAACATCCGCTTTGTAGGGTCGCGGCCCAGACCGGGGGACAGATGAGCAGCACCACAGACGCCGGCACCACGCCGATGATGGCGCAATACCTGGGGATCAAGGCCGATCACCCGGACGCCCTGCTGTTCTACCGCATGGGCGACTTCTACGAGATGTTCTTCGACGACGCCGAGGCGGCGGCGGCGGCACTCGACATCGCGCTCACCAAGCGGGGCAAACACGCGGGCGAGGACATTCCGATGTGCGGGGTGCCGGTCCATGCCGCCGAGGGCTACCTGCTGACCCTGATCCGCAAGGGGTTCCGGGTAGCCGTCTGCGAACAGATGGAAGACCCCGCCGAGGCGAAAAAGCGCGGCTCCAAGGCCGTGGTGCGGCGCGAGGTGGTGCGGCTCGTCACCCCCGGCACGCTGACCGAGGAGACCCTGCTCGATGCGCGGCAGCACAACTTCCTCGCCGCCTTCGCCGAGGTGCGGGACGAGGCCGCGCTGGCCTTCGTCGACATTTCCACCGGGGCCTTCTCGGTGCTGCCCTGTCCGCCGGTGCGGCTGGGGGCGGAACTGGCCCGGATCGCCCCGCGCGAGGTGATCCTGAGCGAGACCGGCGCCGCCCGGTTCGCCGCCACGGTCAACGACCTTGGGTCCGCCGTCGCCACGCTGGGCGCCGCGGCGTTCGATTCGACGGCCGGCGAAGGGCGGCTGCAGCGGACCTTCGGCGTCGCCTCGCTCGACGCCTTCGGCAGTTTCGGACGCGCCGAGATCGCGGCGATGGCGGCGGTGGTCGAATACCTCGAGATCACCCAGAAGGGGCGGATGCCGCTGCTGCGCCCGCCGGTCCGCGAGGCGCCGCGCGGGGTGATGCAGATCGACGCCACCACGCGGCGGTCGCTCGAACTCACCCTCGGACCCGACGGGCGGCGGGCCGGATCGCTGCTCGCGGCGATCGACCGGACGGTGACGGCGGGCGGCGCGCGGCTGCTGGAACGGCGGCTGTCCTCGCCGTCTTGCGACGCGGCCGAGATTGGCGACAGGCTCGACGCGGTGGCCTTCCTGGTGGCCGAAAGCGACCTGCGCGGCGACCTGCGCGACCGGCTGCGCGCGGCGGCTGATCTCGACCGGGCGCTGTCGCGGCTGGCGCTCGACCGTGGCGGGCCGCGGGACATGGCGGCGATCCGCGATACGCTGCGGGTGGCCGCCGAAGTGGCCGGGCTGCTGCCCGACGCCGCGCCGCCCCGGCTGACCGCCGCGCGCGCGGGTCTGACCGGGCTCGACGACCTGTCCGGCCTGCTCGACGCGGCGCTGATCGCCGAACCGCCGCTGCTGGCCCGCGACGGCGGCTTCATCGCCGCCGGGCACGACGCCGACCTCGACACCGCGCGCAAGCTGCGGGACGAGGGGCGCGGGGTGATCGCCGGGCTGCAGGCAAGCTACCAGCAGATGACAGGGGTCCAGAGCCTCAAGATCAAGCACAACAACGTGCTGGGCTACTTCATCGAGACGACCTCGACCCACGAAGCGACGATGCGCGGCCAGGCCGAGACGTTCATCCACCGGCAGACCACGGCCAACCAGCTCCGCTTCACCACGCTCGAACTGGCCGAACTGGAAAAGCGGATCCTGAACGCCGGGGCCGAGGCGCTGGAGATCGAAAAGCGGCTCTATTCCGGCCTGAAAGCCGCGATTCTGGAGGTGGCCGACGCGCTGCACGGGGTCGCGCGCGGACTGGCCGAGATCGACCTCGCCGCCGCCCTCGCCGCGCTGGCGGTGGACGGGGACTGGGTGCGGCCGGAGATCGAGGACAGCCGGGCGTTCTACGTGGAAGCCGGCCGGCACCCGGTGGTCGAGGCCGCGCTGCGCCGCGCCGGCGAACCCTTCGTCGCCAACGACTGCGACCTGACCGCCGCCGGGATCGTGCTGCTGACCGGGCCCAACATGGCCGGGAAATCGACCTGGCTGCGGCAGAACGCGCTGATCGCGATCCTCGCCCAGATGGGCAGCTTCGTGCCGGCAAAATCCGCCCGGATCGGCATCGTCAGCCAGGTCTTCAGCCGGGTCGGCGCCTCGGACGACCTCGCCCGCGGGCGGTCCACCTTCATGGTCGAGATGGTCGAAACCGCCGCGATCCTGAACCAGGCCGATGACCGGGCGCTGGTCATCCTCGACGAGATCGGGCGCGGCACCGCGACCTATGACGGGCTGTCGATTGCCTGGGCGACGCTGGAACACCTGCACGGGGTAAACGGCTGCCGGGCCCTGTTCGCGACGCATTATCACGAGATGGCCGCGCTGGCGAAACGGCTCGACGGGGTCGAGAACGCCACCGTCGCGGTGAAGGAGTGGGACGGCGAGGTGATCTTCCTGCACGAAGTGCGGCCCGGCACCGCCGACCGCAGCTACGGGGTGCAGGTGGCGCGGCTCGCCGGGCTGCCGCCCGCGGTGGTCGAACGGGCCAAGGCGGTGCTCGACACGCTCGAACGGCAGGACCGCGAGGGCGGCCAATCGGTGCTGATCGACGACCTGCCGCTGTTCTCGGCCCCGCAGCCCGCGCCACCGAAGCCGGCCAGGGCGTCCGAGGTCGAGGCCCGGCTCGCCGACATCCTGCCGGACGAACTCAGCCCGCGCGACGCGCTGGACCTCGTCTACGAACTGAAGCGGCTGTTGCCCGGCGCCTAGGACGCCGGGGTGGAACTGACGCCGACCTGCGCCGGGCGCAGCAGCCGGTCATGCAGCTTGAAGCCAGTGGCGGAGATCTGGATGATCTCGCCGGCCTTGGTGCCGGGCAGCGGCGCCTCGAACATCGCCTGGTGTAGTTGCGGGTCGAACTTGTCGCCCACCTGCGGCTCGATCGGCTCTATCCCGTGCTTGCGGAACACGTTGACCAGTTCGCGCATGGTCAGGTCGATGCCTTCGAGCAAGGCGTCGGTCACCTTGGTCTCGCCCTCGCCGGCCACCGCCAGCGCGCGGGACAGGTTGTCGTAGACCGGGAGCATGTCGCGCGCCAGCCGGGAGCCGCCATATTGTTCGGCCTCGCGGCGGTCGC
>JBFKOW010000137.1:0-9275 GCA_041628615.1 Paracoccaceae bacterium
TCACGCTGCTGGAAGACGAGGTCGCGACGGCCGACATCTTCATCACCACGACCGGCAACAAGGACGTGATCCGCATCGAGCACATGCGCGAGATGAAGGACATGGCCATCGTCGGCAACATCGGCCACTTCGACAACGAGATCCAGGTCGCCGCGCTGAAGAACCACAAGTGGACCAACATCAAGGAGCAGGTGGACATGATCGAGATGCCCTCGGGCAATCGGATCATCCTGCTGTCCGAAGGCCGTCTGCTGAACCTCGGCAACGCCACCGGCCACCCGTCCTTCGTGATGTCGGCCTCGTTCACCAACCAGGTGCTGGCGCAGATCGAACTGTGGACCAAGGCCGACGAGTACAAGCCCGGCGTCCACATCCTGCCCAAGCACCTCGACGAGAAGGTGGCGCGTCTGCACCTCAAGCGGATCGGGGCCAGGCTGACCGAGCTGAAGCCGGACCAGGCCGCCTATATCGGGGTCACCGTCGAGGGTCCGTTCAAGTCGGACCATTACCGCTACTGACGGCGCCGGCCGCGCCGGCCGCATCGGTTTGATCCCGGCGCGCGGGCGGTGCCTGCGGGCCGGGACCCGGTGCCCAAATCCTGTGCCCGATCGGCACAGGGGAGCGCCGATTGTCTTTTCCCCTCTAAAATGGACTTTTTGGGGCGCAACCGCTCGGGTAACGTCCCCCGAGCTTGGCCGGAGGGGGCACAAGCACTCATCATGGAGGGACAGAGAAACCGATGGGAAAGAGAGACGACCTGATTGCGCAATATGCCGACGACCTGAAGAACAAGTGCGGCATGACCCCGGACATGGACCTTCTGACCAAGGTCACCATCGGCTGCGGGCCCTCGATCTATGACGCCGACGCCGCGACCGTCGCCGGCAGCCAGAAGGCCGAGCTGGAAACCGTCAAGAACAACTTCCTGGTCAAGAAGCTGGGCCTGAAGGATGGCCCCGAACTGATGGACGCGATCAACGCCGTCATCGAGACCTACGGCAAGTCCGAGCGGAACAAGTACCGCGCAGTCGTCTACTACATGCTGACCAAGCACTTCGGCAAGGAATCGGTCTACGGCTGACCGTTCCTGTCCGCCGCGGGGACCAACCCGTCCGGTTTGAGAAAAATGCCACCCGCTTTCCGTTTGCCCGGAGGCGGGTGGTTATCGTATGGATGAGGCGCGGGCCAGGATGGCCGGACCAGATTTCTTGATCGCGTGTGGTGCGTAGGGAGCACGCGGGGTGGAAAGGGGGACCGGTCACACGCCCGGTCCCCCGATCTCTTTCAGGCGCTGCGCAGCCGGCGGCCGGGCCGCCTTCGCCGCCGGCGCTCTCAGAACAGAGTCAGCACGATCCCGATCACCGCGCAGGCGAGGATCGCGTAGCCGCTGTCGATCGCCGACAGCTTCGCCGGCCGCATCGTGTAACCGTTGGTCAGCCAGATCCACGGCGAGATGAAGAAGGCCCCGACCCCGATCCCGGTCATCAGCCCCTTGCCGATCGTGTCGATCCCGGCGGTCGCGAAGGTGTGCCGCATCATCCCGGCGACCAGCAGGATGCAGACGAAGGAGGTCACGTAGGGCACCGGCGACTTCGCGTTCAGCGGGTTGCCGTCTTCGCCGACCGGCACCGCCGAGGCTTCCTTCCACGGTCCCGACAGGACGCCGTAATAGACCGCGCCGATGGCGAAGCCGCCGACGGCGGCGAGGATGACTGCCAGAATACCCATGATGCCCTCCCTTGCATGCGGGTCCAGTATGGCCCTGCCGGGCGCATCCCGCCAGCGGGCACGGCATGGCGGGATGCGCCGATCAGGCCACGGTCCCGCCCAAGTCGCAGATCCGCGCCCATTCGGCCTCGGTCACCGGCTGAACCGACAGCCGCGAGTTCTTGACCAGCACCATGTCCGCGAGCGCCGGATCGGCCTTGATCTGCTCCAGCGTCACCGGTTGCGCCATCGGCCGCAGCGCGCGGATGTCGACGCAGTCCCAGCGTTCGTCGTCGGTGGTGCTGTCCGGATGCGACGTGGCGCAGACCTCGACGATCCCGACCACCGCCTTCTCGGACTGCGAATGGTAGAAGAAGCCCCGGTCGCCCAGCGCCATCTCGCGCATGTGATTGCGGGCCTGGTAGTTGCGCACCCCGTCCCACTCCTCGCCGGCGTCGCCCTTCGCGACCTGCTCGTCCCAGGACCAGGTCGAGGGTTCGGACTTGAACAGCCAGTAGCGCATTTCATTCCTCCTTCAGGGGACGTGACAGCAGCGTTTCGAGCACCGCGCCGATATCTGTCCGGCCACCGACCACGTCCGCGACCAGCGTAGTGATCGGCATGTCGATCCCCCGCCCCCGCGCCAGCCGCGCCACCGCCTCGGCGGTCTTCACGCCTTCCACCGTGGCGCTGGCGTCGGGGGGCTCTCCGCGGCCCCAGGCGAGACCGAACCGGTAGTTGCGCGACAGGTCGGACGTGCAGGTCAGGGCCAGATCGCCGAAACCGGACAGCCCCATCAGGGTCTGCGGGTCGGCCCCTTCGGCTGCGGCCAGCCGCTGCATCTCGGCGAATCCCCGCGTCATCAGCGCCGCCCGCGCGCTGTCGCCGTAGCCGCGCCCGATCGTGGCGCCGCAGGCGATGGCGATGACGTTCTTGAGCGCGCCGCCCAGTTCCGCCCCGATCACGTCGGTGCTGCGGTAGAGCCGCAGGTTGGTCGTGGACAGGGCGTGCTGCAGTCTTTCGCCGGCCCGCGCGTCGGGGCAGGCCAGCGTCAGCGCGGTGGGCAGCCCCCGGGCAATGTCATGGGCAAAGCTGGGTCCGGTGAGGATCGCCGCCGTCCCGCCCGGCACGATCTCGGCCGCCGCGCTGGCCGGGCCGCGCAGGGTGGTCACGTCGATCCCCTTGCAGCAGGCGACGATGGCCTTGCCCGAAAGGGAGGTGGCGTGGACGCGCAGGAAGCCGTCCGCCTGCTGCGCCGGTACGCAGAGCAGGATCGTCTGGCAGGCCAGCAGCGCGTCCGCATCGGCGCTGGGCGTCACGGTCCCGGGCAGCGAGACCCCCGGCAGCCGCGCCGCGTTCTCCCGGTCCCGAGCCATCCGCGCGGCTGCCGCTGCGTCGCGGGCCCAGAGCAGGACCGGGCCCCGGCTGGCCAGCGACACGGCGAGGGCGGTGCCGAAGGCCCCGGCCCCGGCGATCCCGATGCTCATGCCTTGGCCCCCTTTTTTCCGGACCCCAGCAACGCGGGGGCGGCGTCGTCCAGCGGCCAGCGCGGCCGGGCCGGCAGGTCGAGCCCGTCGACCTGTCCCAGGTGCAGACGCTCGTATCCCGCCCAGGCGATCATCGCCGCGTTGTCGGTGCACAGCGCGAGTGGCGGCGCGAGGAACGGCACCGGCCCGGAGGTGGCCTCCAGCGCCGCCCGCAGGCTGCGGTTCGCCGCCACCCCGCCGGCCACGGCGAAGGCGGTGACCGGTCCGGCCTCGGCCAGCGCCCGGCGCGATTTCTCCGCCAGAATGTCGGCCACCGCGGCCTGGAACCCGGCGCAGATGTCGGCCCGGCCCGCCCGCGGCAGGCCGCCATGCTCGGCCACCATCCGGTCGCGCGCCCGCAGCACGGCTGTCTTCAGCCCGGAAAAGCTCATGTCGCATCCGGGACGGTCGAGCAGGGGCCGCGGCAGCGGCACCGCCGCCGGATCGCCGCCGCGGGCCTCGGCCTCGACCGACGGCCCGCCGGGCTGCGGCAGGTCGAGCAGCCGGGCCACCTTGTCGAAAGCCTCGCCCGGCGCGTCGTCGATGGTGCCGCCAATACGCCGGAACCGGTCCGCCCCTTCGACCCGCAGGAACTGGCAATGCCCGCCGGACACCAGCAGCATCAGGTAGGGAAAGGCCGCGTCGTCGGTCAGCCGCGGCGTCAGGGCATGGCCGGCAAGGTGGTTGACCCCGATCAGCGGCTTGCCGGTGGCGGCGGCCAGCCCCTTTGCGCACATCACCCCCGCCAGGACGCCGCCGATCAGCCCCGGCCCGGCAGTGACCGCGATCGCGTCGATCTCGGGCAGCCTGACGCTGGCTTGCGCCAGCGCCTCCTCGACGCAGAGATCGACGGTCTCGGCATGGGCCCGGGCGGCGATCTCGGGGACCACGCCGCCGAAGGCGGCATGCAGCTCGGTTTGCCCGACCACGATGTTGGACAGGATCTCGCGCCCGCGCAGGACTGCCGCGCCGGTATCGTCGCAACTCGTCTCGATGCCGAGGATCAGCGCCATCCCTGCTCCGGTTGAATTGGGCCCGAGGGCAGGTAACATCCTGCCGTGTTCCGAACAATGATTTCCCGGAAGGCCCGCCGCTGACCCCTGTCGTCCTCATCACGAGACCGGATCCCGACGCGCGGCGATTCGCCCGTGCGCTCGAGGGGGCGCTCGAGGGGGCGCCCGGCGGGGCGCGGGCGCGGCTCGTCATGTCGCCGACGACGCGGATCGTGAAGCTGCCCTGGGCGCCGCTGCCCGATGGTATCGACGGGCTGATCCTGACATCGGCGAACGCGATCCGCTCCGTGGCGGCGCTCGACCTGGGATCCTGCGCCGGCATGGTCGCGTGGTGCGTGGGCGACCGGACCGCGATCGCCGCGCGGGCCGCCGGGCTGCTGGCGCGGTCGGCAAGCGGCGATGCGGCCGCGCTCGTGGACCTGATCGCGCAGGAGGCGCCGGGAACCCATCTCGTTCACCTGCGCGGCGAGACCGTCGCCGCGGACATCGCCGGGGAACTGGCGCGGGCGGGCGTCCGGGTGACGGAGCGGATTGTCTATCGGCAGGGCGACTGCCCTCTCTCTGGCGAGGCCCGCGAGGCCCTCGCGGGGCCGTCGCCGGTGATTCTGCCGCTCTTCTCGCCCTCGGCCGCCCGGCGGATCGCCAGCGACCTGCCCGTCGCCGCGCCGCTGCACGTGGTGGCGATAAGTCCCGCCGCGGCGAAGGCGGCGGAGCCCTTGCGGGCGGCGGCCGTCATTGTCGCGGACCGTCCCGACATGGCGGCGATGGTCGCCGCCACCCATGCGGCCATTGGCGCGGCCTGACCGGACAACCCCAGCTTGAGACCCCCCATTTGCCGGGCTAAGGTCGGCATGGCCCCGGACGCCGGGCCAGGGACCATGCGGAGTAGGGGCGAAGTGGCCAGATCAACGAGACCGTCGAGCCGGAAGTCGCCGGGAAAGGTTCAGAAGCCGTCGGAGACACCCGAAGCCGTCGAGGCGGATCGGGCTGCCGAACCAGCGGAAGCGGAAGGCCGCGACGAAGCCCGGTCCGTCCCGCCCGCTGTCCCGGAACCGGAAACGGCCGCCGAGACCCCCGCCGAGAAAGGCGGGCCGGACGACTCCGACGCGGCGGCGGCCGCCCCGGCGGATCCCCCGGCCGCCGCGCCTTCCGAGACCGGCGACGCGGTTGCAGAAGCTCCGGCGGAACCGGTGGAGGCCGGGACCGGTGAGGCCACCGAGGCCGCGCGGGAGCCGGCCAAGGAGGAGACAACCACGAAACCCGTCTCCGAAACGGTGCGGGAACGGGTCGTGATCCAGAAGCAGGGGGGCGGTTTCCTGCCTCTCGCGATCGGCGGCCTGGCCGCCGGATTCATCGGCTACGGCGCGGCGTGGTACCAGGGTCAGAACCGGCCCGCGCCCGACACCGGCCTCGCCGATCGGGTCGGCGCGTTGGAGGGCCTTGCCGGTGACCTGGAGGCCGGGCTCGACCGCCTGTCCGAAGGCCCCGACCTGTCCGGTATCGAGGCCCGGATCGCCGAAACGGCGGGCGGACTGGCCCAGGTGACCGATCGTCTCGACGCGATCCAGGCGCAGATGACCGGCACCGTGTCCGCGCTGTCGGACCGGATCGACGAGTTCGATGCCCGAGTCACCGACCTCGAGCAGCGGCCAAGCGACGACGGCACCCTCGCCGAGGAAGCCATCGCCGCCTACGAACGCGAGGTGTCCGCGCTGCGGGACGAGATGCAGGCCCAGACCGACCGATTCGCCGCGATGAGCGCCGATGCCGAGGCGCAGCTGCAGGTGGCGCGCGACGAGATCCTCGCCGCGGAGGCGGCCGCCGAAGAAACCGCCCGCGCCGCCGAGGCCCGCGCCGCTCTGGGCCGGGTGCAGGCCGCGGTGGACACCGGCCAACCCTTCACCGCCGCCCTGGCCGACCTCCGGTCGGTCAGCGACGCGGATATCCCGGCGGTCCTCGCGGCCGCGGCGGAAGACGGGATTCCCACCACCCGCGACCTGCAGGACAGTTTTGCGGCGACGGCTCGCGCCGCGCTGGCCACGGCCCGCGACGAGGGGCTGAGCGAGGACGGCGGCGGCGTCGGCGGCTTCCTGCGCTCGACATTCAACGTCCGGTCGGTGGCGCCGCGGGAAGGCGCAAGCCCCGACGCCGTGCTGTCGCGGATCGACGCCGCCGTGTCGGACGGCCGGATCACCGACGCGCTCGCGGAGGCCGAAACCCTGCCCGAGGTGGTGCGCGGGGCGATGTCGGACTGGCTCGGGGCGGCGCAGAGCCGTGCCGACGCGCAGTCCGCTCTCGAAGTCCTGTCCCAGGCCATCAACGAAAGCTGAGGATCCCTACATGCTCTGGTCGCTCGTGAAAATCCTCGCCTTCGTTGCCGCGGTCACCGCGCTGACCTATGCCGGCGTGCTGCTGATGGAAACCGACGGGGGGGCCATCGTCGAGGTCGCCGGGATCGAGTTCCAGCTTTCAGCGCTGCAACTCGTGCTCGCTTTCGTCGCGCTGGTGGTGCTGGTCTGGTTCGGCCTGAAGCTGCTCGGCTTCCTGGTCGCGACGTTCAAGTTCCTGAACGGCGACGAGACCGCGATTTCCCGCTACCTCGACCGCAACCGCGAACGCCGCGGCTTCGACGCGCTTGCCGACGGCATGATGGCGCTGGCATCGGGGGAGGGGCAGCTTGCGCTGACCAAGGCGACGCGCGCGGAAAAGCTCCTGGACCGGCCGGAACTGACCAACATCCTGACCGCGCAGGCGGCGGAACTGGCGGGCGACCGGCGGAAAGCGGAAGAGACCTACCGGGCGCTTCTGGCGGATGACCGGACGCGGTTCGTCGGCATTCGTGGACTGATGCGCCAGAAACTGGAGGCCGGCGACACCGAGACCGCGCTGCGGCTGGCCGAGAAAGCCTTTGCCCTCAAGCCCCGCCACGATGACACCGGCAACGTCCTGCTCCGGCTGCAGGCCGAGAAGGAGGACTGGAAGGGCGCCCGCGAGACGCTCAACGCCAAGCTGCGCCACGGGACCATGCCGCGCGACCTGCACCGCCGCCGCGACGCGGTGCTGGCCCTGTCCGAGGCCAAGGACGTGATGGCCGACGACATGCCGATCGAGGCCCGCGAGGCCGCGATCACCGCAAACCGCCAGTCTCCCGACCTGATCCCCGCTGCGGTCTTGGCGGCGCGGGCCTACATCGCCCAGAACCAGAACCGTTATGCCGCCCGGGTGATCCGCAAGGCGTGGGAGGCCCAGCCCCATCCCGATCTGGCCGCGGCCTTCGCCGCGATCGCCCCGGACGAGACCCCGCAGGCGCGGCTCACCCGGTTCCGGTCGCTCACCCGGCTGAAGCCCGACCATCCCGAGACGCGGATGCTGCTGGCCGAACTCAGCATCGCGGCCGAGGACTTCCCCGCCGCGCGCCGCGCCCTCGGCGATCTCGCCCAGGCGGCGCCCACCGCCCGGGTGATGACCCTCATGGCCGCCATCGAGCGGGGCGAAGGCGCCAAGGACGCGGTGGTCCGCGGCTGGCTGGCCAAGGCCCTCACCGCCCCGAGGGGGCCGAAATGGGTCTGCGACAACTGCCATACGGTGCACGCCGAATGGCAACCCGTTTGCAGCAACTGCAAGGGCCTCGACACCCTGTCGTGGAAGGAGCCGCCGGAGGGCGAGGTCGAACTCCCCGCCGCGACGGCGATGCTGCCGCTCATCGTCGGCCAGATCGAGTCCCGCCCCGACGCCGCCGACGCCGCCCCCGCGTCCGAGCCGGAAGAGGCCGGGAAACCGGAAACCGCGCCGGCAAAATAGACCTTTTCCGGCGCTGGCGCGGGTGCTATCCCCCCGCCGGGGCCGCTGTAGCTCAGCTGGTAGAGCACGTCATTCGTAATGATGGGGTCGGGGGTTCGAGTCCCTTCAGCGGCACCACCGTCTTCCCGACATGGCACGGCGTCGTCGTCATTCGTTACGGGTGACGCGATCTTCTGGGCGATGCGGGAAAGCCGCGCCGGCCGGGCATCGGGCCTCACGTGTCGGCCGGATCAGTCCAGCGGCAGGGACAACTGCCGGTCCGCCGGCGGCCGGCCGTTCCGCTGTCCGCGGTTCGGAATGCCGCTGCGCCGGCTGCCGTGCCTGTCCTGGATTGCACTCGCCGTGTCCCGGTAGCCCGGCCCGTTGCGGACGGACCAGACCCTGGTGCGCGCCGCGCGGGCGGCGGAGAGGTGGTCGACGATCGGATGCGGATAGGCCCGGCCCAGCACCGCCCCGGCGTTCGGCGCTTTCCAGGGCTCCTGCAGGAACCGGTCCCCGATCGCGGCCAGTTCCGGCACCCAGTGCCGGGTGAAGGCTCCGGTCGAGTCCTGGTCCAGACCCTGTTTCACCGGATTGTAGATCCGGATCGTGTTGATCCCCGTCGTGCCCGACTGCATCTGCACCTGCGGCCAGTGGATTCCCGGCTCGTAGTCGGTGAACAGCCGCGCGAGCGCTAGTCCGCTGTCCCGCCACGGCAGCCAGAGATGGTAGCTCGCCACCGCCATCACCATTGCCCGCATCCGGAAGTTGAGCCAGCCGGTGGCGGCGAGGCAGCGCATGCAGGCGTCCACGAACGGCAGCCCGGTCTCGCCCGACGCCCAGGCGGCGAGCTTCCCGGCATCGGGTTCGGCCGGGCGCAACCCGTCATAGGCCGGATGCAGGTTCTCGGATTCGAGCCGCGGATCGTCCTCCAGTTTCTGGATGAAGTGACAATGCCAGTGCAGCCGCCCCTGGAACGAGGACAGCGCTCCGATCCAGCCCGGCGCCGGGCGCCCCCCGGACCGGCGCAGGTCGGCCAGCCGTGCCCGCGCCGCCTGTGCCGCCTCGCGCATCGACAGGCTGCCCCAGGCGAGGTGCGGCGACAGACGGGAACAGGCCGTCGCGCCGTCGAGCGGCGAGGACATCGCCCGCCGGTAGGTCTGTCCGCGCACCGTTAGGAAGCTGTCGAGGCGTTCGAGGGCCGCCGCGCGGCCGCCCTTCTGCCGTTCCGGGCAGGGGTCGGGCGCCA
>JBFKOW010000138.1:0-9255 GCA_041628615.1 Paracoccaceae bacterium
ACCTCCGCCCAGGTTCCTTCCCGTGACGAGCGCTGGACGGCCTCGACGGTTTGCTGGACCAGCAATGCTTCGCGGAAATCGGGCGAGCAGGCGCCGCCGGAGGCGTGGGCGCCGATGAGTTCGGCAACCTCGATCAGCTTCAGGTCGTTGAACCCGAGGTGATGTCCGGGCGCCGGGCAAAACCGGTCATAGGGCGGATGGGCGGGGCCGGACTCGATCCGCCGGAATCCCTGCCGACCGGCCGGTCCGCCGTACAGGTGCAGTTCGTTCATCCGCTCGTAGCTGAAGGCCAGCGCCCCCTTCGTGCCCGAGATCTCGAAGGACAGGTCCATGGTCCGGCCCGTTGCGGCCCAGTTCGCCTCGAAGCTGCCGCACACCCCGGACTCGAATTCGATCAGCGCATGGGTCATGTCGTCCACGGTCACCGGCCTGCGTTCGGCGGACCCGGCTCGAACCGGTCGGTCCGCATGCAGCGTCCGGCACTGCCCGGCGACGCGGGCGATGGGACCAAGCAGGTAGCGGCCAAGCGATATGATGTGACTGCCGATGTCGGCGAGCGCCCCGCCGCCCTCGGGATCGGTGCGGAACGAATGCGGCGCGTCGGGATCGGCCATGTAGTTCTCGGCATGGCGGCCGCGAAACCCCGTCACGGCGCCGATCTCGCCGGCGTCGAGGATCTCCTTGGCCAGCCGGATCATCGGGTTGCGCAGGAAGTTGAAGCCGACCGAGGTGACGACCCCGGCCGCCTCCGCCGCCTCGGTCATGATCCGGGCCGACGCGGCCGTGGTGGAGAGCGGCTTTTCGCAATAGACCGTCTTGCCTGCGGCGATGGCGGCGAGGGCCATGGGCTCGTGCAGGGCGTTCGGCGCAGCGATCGCCACGATATCCACTTCAGGATCGGCAACCAGGGCACGCCAGTCCGCGGTGGCGCGGGCGAAACCGAGTGCGCGGGCGTTGCGGCGGGCGAGGTCCTCCGTCGCATCCGCGATGATCGCCTTCACGGGTACCGCGGGCAGGTTGAACAGTCCGGCGGCCGCGCCAAACGCGTGGGCGTGGGCCCGGCCCATGAAGCCGGACCCGATCAGGCCGATCCCAACCCGCGGTCTGTCATCGAGCGTCATCGTGTCATCGCCTTGATTTCAGGTTGTCGAGCCAGACTGCCACGATGATCACGATGCCGATCAACACCTGCTGATAGAACGACGAGATGCCGAGGATGTTCAGTCCGTTCGTGATCATGGCCATGATCAGGGCGCCGACCAGCGCGGTCAGGGCCTCGCCCCGCCCGCCGGTGAAGCTGACCCCGCCGATGATCACCGCGGCGATCGCCTGCAGCTCGATCCCCTGGGCAACGCTGGGCGGCGTGGCTGCCAGCCGGCCGGTCATCACCACCGCCGCGAGGGCGGCCATGAAGCCGGACAGCATGTAGATCTTCAGTTTCTGGCGGTCGACCGGGATGCCTTCGAGCCGGGCCACCCGTTCATTGCCGCCGATCGCGTAGACATGCCGGCCGAAGACCGTGGTGTGCAGCATCACCCAGATCGCGGCGAACGTGACGATCACGAAATAGAGCGGGACCGGCAGGCCGAGGAGTTTCGCGTTGCCGATCCACAGGAACAGAGGCTCCAGCACCGGGTAGGAAACCCCGTCCGTGATCACGAGCGCCATCCCCCGTGCGATCCCCAGCATCCCCAGGGTGGCGATGAAGGGCGGAATGCGCATCCGGGTGATCACCATGCCGTTGATCCAGCCGGCGAAGGTGCCCACCAGCAGCCCGGCGACCAGCGCGAGCGTTGGATCGACGCCGGCCTGGATCAGCCAGCCGATGGTCACTGCCGAAAGGGCCAGGACCGAACCGACCGAGAGGTCGATCCCGCCGGAGATGATCACCACCGCCTGCCCGGCGGCGAGGATCGCGACGATCGAGACCTGCTTCATCAGGTTGGTCATGTTGCCGACCGTCATGAAGTAGGGCGAGGCGAAGGACAGCGCGAGGGCCAGGAGGAGAGCCACGAGGACAATCCATGTCAGCGGACGCGACTTCAGGCGGGCGAACAGGGTCATGCGTCGGCCTCTGCCGGACGTTCGATGGGCCGCCCGGAAATGATCATCTGGACGATCTCGTCCTGGGTGAAGTCCCGCGTCCGGGCGGTGATCACGTTTTCGCCGCCCTTCAGGATCGTGATCCGGTCAGTGAAGTTGTAGACATCGTGGATGTCGTGGCTGATCCACAGGATGCCGATGCCGTGGGTCTTGAGTTCGCCGATCAGTTCGATGACCTTCTGGCTTTCCTCCATGCCGAGCGCGGCAGTCGGTTCGTCCATGATCAGGATCCGGGCGTCGAAATGCACGGCCCGGCTGATCGAGATGCACTGGCGCTGGCCGCCGGACATGCTCTCGACCTCGGAGTCGAGCGATCCGATGCGGATGTTGAGCCGGCCAAGAGCCTGCTCCGCCTCGTCCCGCATGGCCCGCTTGCGAAGGAATCCCCAGCGGTGCCTTTCACGCCCCATGAACAGGTTGGCCGGCGCATGCAGGTTCCCGCACAGGGCAAGCTCCTGATAGATGGTCTCGATTCCGTAGCGGCGGGCGTCGTTGGGGTTCGAGATCCCCACCTTCTTGCCGCCGATGAAGATGTCGCCCTCGTCGGGCACCTCCGCCCCGGCGAGGCACTTGATCAACGTGGACTTGCCGGCGCCGTTATGGCCCAGAACCCCGAGGACCTCGCCGGGATACAGCGTGAGATGGGCCCGGCTCAGGGCCTGAAGGCCCCCGAAATGCTTGGATATGCCGCGCATCTCGACCAGCGGGGTGACGTCAGGCCGCGTCCCGGCCTCGGTGTCGATCGCCATGCCGTCCTCCAACATGATCTGCGGTCGGTCGGGCGGGGCCGGGATCGTTCCCGGCCCTCGCGATGATGGGACACGGGTGCCGCGTCAGTCCAGCGTGATCCCGCGCGCGGCCAGGTACTGGTCGGTGACGTCCGCTGCCGTCATGACCGAGCTTTGCACCACGATCCAGTCGTCGAGGTCCGCGCCCTCGGTGACGAGGCGATAGGCGGCCATGACCGCTTCGTAGCCGACGAGGTCGGTATTGCCGTCGATCGTCGCGTCGAGCTCGCCTGCCTTGAGACCGGAGAGGGCGGACGGGATCGCGTCGTTGCCGACGATCAGGACCTCGTCGAGGCGGCCGGCGCCCTTGACCGCCTGCACCGCGCCGAGCGCCATCAGGTCGTTGGAGCCGATGATCGCGTCCACCTCGGGGTGCGACTGCAGGATGTCCTCGGCCGCCTTCAGGCCCTTTTCCTGGTCCCAGTCGGCGGCGATCGAAGCCACGATCTCGATATCGGGATAGCCCGCGAAGACGTCGCGCATGCCGTTCAGCCGCAATTCTGCGGTCGAGGAACCGCGGAACCCCTCGAGGATGGCGACCTGGCCTGCGCCGCCCATTTCCTCGGCCACCCAGCGCGCGATGCCGGACTGGGACTGGTATTCGTCGAGCCCGACGAAGGTTTCGACCCTGGCCGGGCCCTCGTCGACGCGGGTGTCGGCCGTGATGATCGGAATTCCGAGGCCGTTCGCCTCCATCACCTTCGGGATCAGGGCGGTGCCGTTCATCGGCACCAGAACGATGGCGTCCGGGCTCTTGACCAGTTCCGTCTCGACCACCGCGATCTGGCCTTCGATGTCGCCGTTGAATTCGGCCGAGACGAAGGTCAGGTCGATGCCGAGTTCCTCCGCCGCCCGCTTGGCGCCCTCGCCCATGCGCCAATAGTAGGGGTTGGTCATGTCCTTCACGATGAAGGAGATGCTGACGTTGTCCTGGGCGGCAGCGGGGCCGCTCAGCGTCGCGGTTATCGCCAGGGCGCCCAGCCCGGCGGCAAGGGTCTTCTTCGGCGTCATTCTCAGTTCCTCCCAGAATGCTCATCGGGCCGCGGGGCCGGTGATTTCCGCCCGGTCGAGCCCTTGCCCGGAACAGTGCAGGGGATGCCGACGGTCTGACGAGGGCGCAGATGTCCAAATTGAGTCATGCTGCCCGTTCCGATCGATCAGTAGCGGCCGTTGCGCCGCATCTGAGCGTCGATCCGGTTCTGGGCCGCGGCGAGGGCCCGACCCGGTTCGATCTCGCGGCGCAGCATCGTGTGGATCTCTTCGCCAAGGATCCGCAGGATGTCGCTGAATTCCGGCACCGGCGGACGCGGCCAGATCTGAACCTCGCCGCGGCGCTCCATGCCGTCGACGGTGGCGATCAGGCCGCTTTGTGCCCGGACCTCGGGATCTGCGCTGGTCGAGAACCGTGGGCTGGTCAGGTTGCCGTTCTGGACGTACCACTTCATCAGTTCGGGCCGGGTCAGGTATTCCAGCATCTTCCACGACGCCTGACGCCTGCCGTCGTCCAGCCGGGTCGGGATCGACAGCGCGAAGCCCCCGATCGGAGACACCGGCCGGGCGCCGGGCGCGGGCGGATGCGGCAGGAAGTGGACTGCGCCGTGGGCCGCGGCGTTCGGATTGAGTTCGAAGGCCGCGGCGCGGATCGACCAGCCGTATGTCATCGCGGCGTGGCCGCCCGAGAACAGCGCGATGCGCCGATCCCAGTCGCAGCTCAGGCTCTCGGGGTGGGCGAATTGCAGCAGCTCCAGCAAGAAGTCGGCCGCATGCCGGGCCGCCTCGGTCTGCAGCTGGGGGCGGAACTGCGGCCCCTCGATGCGGGTCACGTCGAAATCCTCGCCCACCCGGGTCAGGTCGATGATCGGCTGGCCGAAATCCGCAAGCGTCTGCAGGAAGGTATGGGCCACTGGCGTGCCGCGCCCGTAGTTCATCACGATGCCCGAGGTGTTCAGCGAGGCGCGGTCCAGCACTCGCGCCGCGCGCAGCAGGTCTTCTGTCGTGCGCGGGATCTCGAGACCGGCTTCCGAGAGAAGATCCGCCCGGCAGAACAGAAGCTCCACCGTCGGCTGGATCGGCAGCCCGTAGGTATTCCCGGCCCAGGCGCAGCCGCGGAGCGCTGCGGCATGGAAGTCGGCCGTGCTGTAGCGCTGGCTGGCCATCGTGTCGTCAAGGGGCTCTATGACCCCGGCCTCGGCCAGTTGGCCCATCCATGGCAGGTCCACCGCCACGAGATCGTAGGCCGACCTCGGGCGCTTCGCGTTTCGCAGGATTTCCGCGAGCAGGGAGTCGATCGGCAGGGTCTCGACCTCGACGGCGCAGCCGCAAAGCTCCTCCAGGCTCGAGGCCTTGGACTTGAGCGTGCGGAACGTCGGATCGATCGAACCGAGAATGCGGAATGGCCGTCCGTAGCCGATTCCCCGGCGCATCGGCGTCGGATAGGCGAGGATGCGCGAGGCCATGTAGGAGCCGCCGAAATAGAATTCGCCCAACTCGCCATCCCCGGTGTTGAAGCCGAAGGTGCCGCCGACAAGAGCCTTGAGCTGGATCGCGTAGCTTTCGAATTCCTCGATCATCCGCCGCGTCGGATGCAGCGAGAACGTCTTGCCCGATCTTGACCGGGGCCGCTTGTGGATCAGGCCCTCGTCGATCAGTTCGCCGATCCGGCGCAGGGCCGTGCCATAGGGCACCTCCGATGCCATCGCGGCCGAGGTCGCGGTAACCATCCTGCCCTCGAGATGCCGCCGGACGACGTAGGTGATGATGTTCCAGCGCGGGTCGACGGCCGCCAGCGGCGCGCGCTTCTCCGCGATCTCGCGCGTTGCCTCCGCAAAGGACAGGATCCGCAGCAGCTCGTCTCGCGTCATCGGTTGGCCCCCTGTGCCGCACCAAACCACGACTCCGCCCGTGTCAAAGTCAAGAACTGTCCAAATCTGACATTTGTGCCGTTAATCGCCCGGTTTCGGTGTGCGACCCTCGCACGGTAGCGCTGCGAGACAGCAATGCCGTGCGACTGCGAGCCCGGGGGAGAAGCGATGCCGGACAGATCCTATGATTTCATCGTCGTGGGCGCGGGATCGGCGGGTTGTGTGGTCGCCGGGCGGCTCGGGGAAGCCGGGCATTCGGTGCTGCTGCTCGAAGCCGGCGGGCGCGACTGGAATCCCTTCATCCACATCCCGCTCGGGTATTCGATGCTCTATTCCAATCCCAGGGTGAACTGGTGCTATGAAAGCGCCCCCGAGCCGCACCTGAAGGGCCGACGCCTGTTCCAGCCGCGCGGCAAGGTGCTGGGCGGGACCGGGGCGATCAACGGCATGATCTACATGCGCGGTCAGCCCGAGGATTTTGACGGCTGGGCGGAAGCGGGGTGCACCGGATGGGGATGGCAAGACGTGCTGCCCTTCTTCAAGTCCTGCGAGGACCAGGAGCGCGGCGCCGACGACTTCCACGGCACCGGCGGCCCGGTGGCGGTGTCTGACCTGCGCACCGAACACCGGCTTGGCGAAATGTTCCACGCGGCCTCGGAGGCCCTCGGCGTTCGCCGCAATCCCGATTTCAACGGCGCCTTCCAGGACGGCACCGGCTATGTCCAGACCACGACCCGCAACGGCTGGCGCTGGCATACCGGATCGGGCTACCTGCGCGGCGCTGGCCGGCGCAACATCGACCTTGCGCTTCACGCGATGGTCGAGCGGATCGACATCGACGAAGGCCGCGCCACGGGCGTCACATGGAAGGGCCGTGACGGCCGCAGGTCGGCCCGGGCGCGGTGCGAGGTCATCCTCTGCGGCGGCGCCTTCAATTCTCCGCAGCTGCTCCAGCTGTCGGGCATCGGCCCGGGTGCCCTTCTTCGGGACCACGGCATCGAGGTCCGTCACGAACTGGCCGGCGTCGGCGAAAACCTGCAGGACCATTTCGGCGTCGGCGCGGAGTATCGGTCCCGCCTCGCCACCACGGTCAACGATCTCTACAACAACAAGCTGAAGGGCGGCTGGGAGTTGCTCCGGTTCCTCCTTTTCCGGCGGGGCCCCTTTGCCGACAACGGGAACTATTCCAACACCTTCATCTGCTCGGACCCCGCCATCGACCGGCCCGACATGATGGTGACGTTCATGGCGTGGTGCACCGACGAACACCTCAGGCCGCGGCCGTTCTCCGGCTTCACGATCCTCGCCGAGCACATGCGGCCGAATTCGCGCGGGCATGTGCGGATCACCGGGCCGCGGCCGACCGACAAGCCGGAGATCCGGTTCAACTTCTTCGCCGACGAGGCCGACAGGCGCGCCGCCGTCGCAGGCCTGACCTTTGGCCGTCGGATCGCCTCTACCGAGCCGATGGCGGGCGCCGTGGCCGAGGAACTGGCCCCCGGCCCCGAAGTCCGGAGCGACGCCGACCTGACGGAATACTGCCGGTCCAACGGGCTGTCGCTGCTGCACCCGGTCGGGTCCTGCCGGATGGGCATCGGCCCGGATGCGGTGGTGGACCCGAGGCTGCGCGTGCACGGTGTCGACCGGCTGCGGGTGGTGGACGCCTCGATCATGCCGCGTATCGTCACCGGCAACACCAACGCCGCGTCCATCATGATCGGCGAGAAGGGCGCGGCGATGATCCTTCAGGACACGGTCGGATAGGAGACGCCATGCGGGTTGCACTTCTGGGAAGCGGGCGCATGGCCCATGTCTACGGACCCAAGATCGCCGCCCACCCGGAGATGGTGCTGACCGCCATCTTCAACCCCGATCCCGCCTCGCCCTCCGTTCACGAGGCCGCGGCCGCCTATGGTGGCCGCGCGCACCACGACCTCGACGAGGCGCTGGCGGCGGCGGATGCGGTGGTCATAGCGACGCCCACCAACACCCATCTCGAATACGTCTCCGCCTGTGCGAAGGCCGGCAAGCCGATCTACTGCGAGAAGCCCCTCGACCAGACACTGGAGCGCGTCGACCAGTGCCTGGCCATCCTCGAGCGGTATCCGGTGCCGTTCATGTTGGGCTTCAACCGCCGCTTCGACCCCGACAACGCCCAGGTGCGCAGGGCGGTGCGGGGCGGCGGCCTCGGTCCGCTGACCTTCCTGATGAGCTGGAGCCGCGAGCCGGCACCGCCGCCGATCGACTACGTCCGCGCCTCGGGGGGCTACTTCGTGGACGCGACGATTCATGACATCGACCTGCTGTGCTGGATCGCGGGGGAACGCCCGGTCGAAGTCTTCGCCGCCGGATCCAACCTGTTCGACCCGGCGATCGGCGCCGAAGGGGACGTCGATGCGACGATGACCACGATGGTCATGCCCTCCGGCGCGCTGGCCCACGTGAACAACTCCCGCGCCTGTTCCTACGGCTTCGACCAGCGTCTGGAGGTGATGGGCCGGGACGGCATGGTGCAGACCCGCAATCACCGCGATGACACGCTCCTGCACTGGGGCGCCGACCGGACCGAGGCGGGGGCGCCGCTGAAGCACTTCTTTCTCGAACGCTACGACGCCTCCTTCGATGCCGCCCTCGCCGCGTTCCACCGCGATGTGTCCGAGGGCCGCACGCCCGAGCCCACGGCGGAAGACGGCAAGGCGGCGCTCGCCATCGCCCTGGCTCTGGACGAGGCCCGCCGCACCGGCCGCGCCGTCCGTCCCGCCTATTGACCGCGGTCGCTGATCGCGCTTGCCGCGCGGCGCCCGGTCTGCGTGCATCGCGGATGCGCTTTCTGCGGCGTCAGGAAGCTGTGCTTGAAGTGGCCGTCTGCTCGGGACCCTTGAACACGGATCTGCACGCAATCAGCGGCAGCCAGGGACGCCTAGGCCCGCTCCCTTCGGTCCTGTCATGTCAGGCGTGGTATCTCGGGGAAGCTCACGAACCGGCAGGTCAGGTCGCTTGGGCCGCTCCGGATCGACTTCGGGCCGGGCAGCGCGACGCTGTGGCGTTGCAGGAGGCCCGGCCCGCGCGATGGCTACCGCCGGATGGCGTTGGATGAACTGCTGAACGAGTCCCCGGTCTCGAGGCTCGGCGAGGCCGGCGAGACGATCAGCGCCTCGCAACGGGACCTCGACAACCACCCCCCGCACGCCGGCCTTCGGACCATCCCGCCAGCCGGGTGCACGGGACGGAAGAGGCAGGAAACGTACGCCGCCTGACTCCAGAAACCGACCGGCGGACTCTCCGAGGAATCGACAGAGAGCCGGGCCTCATGTCGCTCCGCTTCACTTGCGACATGGCAGATCGCTGCCGCGGGGGCGGCCGGGGGCGGGGCGGGTTATTCGGCGGCGGCGGCCTTGCGTTGGGGCCGCATGTCGGCGGCGTCGATCCCCGCCACCCGGACCGGTTTCGTCATCGCGTCGCGGCGGAACGGCTCGCCCAGTTCCTGGTTGATCATCGCCTCG
>JBFKOW010000139.1:0-9246 GCA_041628615.1 Paracoccaceae bacterium
GGCCGACGAGGCGATCTGCATCGGTCCGCCGCCCTCCTCCGCCTCCTACCTCAATTTCCCGGCGATCATCTCGGCCTGCGAGGTATCCGGCGCGCAGGCGATCCACCCCGGCTACGGCTTTCTGTCCGAGAACGCGAATTTCGTGCAGGCGGTCGAGGACCACGGCCTGACCTTCATCGGCCCCACCGCCGAGCACATCCGCATCATGGGCGACAAGATCACCGCCAAGGAGACGATGAGGGACCTGGGCGTGCCTTGCGTCCCGGGCTCCGACGGCGGCGTGCCCGACGTGAAATCGGCGCAGACCGTGGCAA
Source organism: Paracoccaceae bacterium (assembly GCA_041628615.1). Taxonomy (GTDB): domain Bacteria; phylum Pseudomonadota; class Alphaproteobacteria; order Rhodobacterales; family Rhodobacteraceae; genus JAMWZF01. Next base: position 315 of record JBFKOW010000139.1, read on the forward strand.
AGGAATTCGGCTACCCGGTGATCGTCAAGGCGACCGCCGGCGGCGGGGGCCGCGGCATGAAGCTCGCCCGCTCCGAGACCGAGCTCGAGAACGCGTTCCGCACCGCCCGGTCCGAGGCCAAGGCGGCCTTCGGCAACGACGAGGTCTACATCGAGAAATACCTCACCACCCCGCGCCACATCGAGGTGCAGGTGTTCGGCGACGGCAAGGGCAACGCGGTGCACCTCGGCGAGCGGGACTGCTCGCTCCAGCGCCGCCACCAGAAGGTCTTCGAGGAGGCCCCCGGCCCCGCGATCAGCGCCGAGCAGCGGGCCTAGATCGGCGGCATCTGCGCCAGGGCGGTGGCCGAGATCGGCTATGCCGGCGCTGGCACCATCGAGTTCCTCTACGAAAAGGGCGAGTTCTACTTCATCGAGATGAACACCCGGCTTCAGGTCGAGCATCCGGTGACCGAAGCGATCTTCGGGCAGGATCTCGTGCGCGAGCAGATCCGCGTCGCGGCCGGGCTGCCGCTGTCCTTCTCGCAGGAGGACCTGAAACTCAACGGCCACGCCATCGAGGTGCGGATCAACGCCGAGAAGCTGCCCAACTTCTCGCCCTGCCCCGGCCGGATCACCCAGTTCCACGCCCCCGGCGGGCTGGGCGTGCGGATGGATTCGGCGCTCTACGACGGCTACTCGATCCCGCCCTACTACGACAGCCTCGTGGGCAAGCTGATCGTCCACGGCCGCGACCGGCCCGAGGCGCTGGCCCGGCTGCGGCGGGCGCTTGGCGAACTGATCGTGGACGGCATCGACACCACGATCCCGCTGTTCCACGCGCTGCTGGCGGAACCGGCGGTCCAGTCGGGGGACTACAACATCCACTGGCTCGAGAAGTGGCTGGAGGCGGGCGGCCCGGGCACGTCGCGCTAGGACGCGGCGGCGCCGGGCCCGCGCCATGCCACGGGCATTGGCATCGCCGCCGGACACGCTAGGGTAGACCCAACGCCCGCGCGCCGGAGTCGCCGTGAAGGACGAGCTGTTCAGCCTCACGCCCCAGTTGCTGCTCAAGGCCTATGCCGCGGGCATCTTCCCGATGTCCGAGGGACGCACCGATCCGGCGGTGTTCTGGGTCGATCCCAAGCGCCGGGGCGTGCTGCCGCTCGACGGGATACGGATCTCGCGGTCGCTCGCTAGGCGGCTGCGGCGCGGCGGCTACGCGATCACCTTCGATACGGATTTTGCCGGAGTGGTGGCGGGCTGCGCCGCCCGGGACGAGACCTGGATCAGCGACACCATCGCCCGGCTCTACCACCAGCTGCACAAGATGAACTACGCCCATTCGGTGGAGGTCTGGATCGACGGCGCGCTGGCGGGCGGGGTCTACGGCGTGGCGCTCGGCGGGGCGTTCTTCGGCGAGAGCATGTTCTCGCACCGCACCGACGCCTCGAAGATCGCGCTGGTGTTCCTGCTCGACCGGCTGCGGGCCGGCGGCTTCACCCTGTTCGACACCCAGTTCATCACCCCCCACCTCGCCCGGCTGGGCGCGGTCGAGATCAGCCGGCGGGACTACCACGCCCGGCTCGAGGCGGCGTTGCAGGTCCGGGCGGCGTTCCACCGGCAGGGGCCGGTGCCACCGGTTCAGGAGGTGCTGCAGCGCAGCGGCCAGACGTCGTAGCGCGGGTGATCCAGCGGGTTGAGTGCCGGCGAGGAGGCGATCATCCAGCCCTCGAAGACCGGATCCGCCTGCCCCCTGTAAAAGATCGTCAGCAGCGCGTAGGCATTGCCCGCGGGGTTTCCCGCCGGATACCGGCACTCGGCGAGCCGGATCTCCAGCAGGCCCACCTCGGCCCGGCCGCGTTCCGGGATCGTCACGTCGCGGACCGAGCCGGTGATCTTGTCGAGCACCCGGATCTCGCCCTCGGGACCGTTCACCACCTCCTGCGCCGCGGCCGGTGGCGCCGCCGCGGAAAGGACCGCGGCGACGAACGCGGCGATGATGCCACGCCCGCGGATCACGGCCGGCCCTCCGCCGCGGCGGCGGCGGTCGCCGGGGTCGGCCCCTCGATCGGGCGGTCACGCATCGGGCGGTTCATTCCTCCGGCGGCGCGGCGGCGTCACTCGGGCTGCCAGGCGTCGTAGTCGCGGCGCTCCTTCGGCCCCTCGGGCCGGCGGATCGAGCCCTGCGGCGCGTAGGCGGCGGCTGTCCCGGTCAGGTTCGGGACATGGTTCTTTTCCCAGTCCTTGCGGGGCAGCGGCGCCTCGGACGGCGGCGTGTCCCACGTCCGGTGCAGCCATCCATGCCAGTCCGGCGGCACCCGGCTGGCCTCGGCCTCGCCGTTGTAGATGACCCAGCGCTTCGAATCGTCGGCGGTGCGGTAGTAGATGTTGCCCTCGGCGTCCTCGCCCACCTTCACGCCCTTGCGCCAGGTGAAGAACTGGGTGCCGTAGGTCTGACCCTGCCACCAGGTGAAGATGCGGCTGAGGGCTGTGCCCTTGCCGGCGGCGTTGTTGGTCCGGTCTGCGGTCATGGCCTGCTCCGTCGCTTGCGTCCCCGTCATGCCCCAAGCCGCCGCCGCCGTCCAGTCACCAGCGGTCCGCGGCGGGGCGCCAGCCGGTCATGGCGCGGGCCCCGGCCCGGCCTCGGCACCGGCGCCGGGCAGCCGGGCGGTGACTTCGATCTCGATCTTCATTTCCGGCTCCTGCAGCCCGGCGACGATCATCGTCGCGGCGGGGCGCACCGTGCCGAAGGCGGCCGAGGTCACCTCCCAGCAGGCCGGCCAGTCGGCCGGGTCGGTCAGGATGTAGCGGACCCGGACCACGTCGGCCAGGGTCGCGCCCGCCTCTTTCAGCGCGTTTTCAATGGTCTGCAGGGCATTCCTCGCCTGCTCTACGACGGAGCCGGGCATCGTCATCGTGGCGTAGTCGTAGCCGGTGGTCCCGGCGACGAAGACCCAGCCATCGCAGACCACCGCCCGGCTGTAGCCGATACGGGCCTCGAACGGCGATCCGGTGGAGATCAGGCGGCGCATGATCCCTTGCTAGCGCGGACACGCGCGGCGGGCAATGACCCGCCGCGGCGACGATGCGCGCGGTCACTCGGCCGGGTGCGCGGCGCCCCGGACCTGCCCCGAACCGGCCCCGTGGCGCAGCACCGTGACCACGAAAAGCGCCATTGTCAGGATCGCCAGCACCGACCCGACCTTGGCGAGCGCCTCGGTCCGCCCGGTGATCGCCAGCACGATGCCCGGTGTGATCACCAGCACCGCCAGCACCGCGATCGCGAAATGCGCCGCCGCCAGCCGGGACGCCGCCGCCGCCGGGGTGAGGGCATAGTAGCTGCCGAACACCGACATCGCGACGAAGCCGATCAGGTTCAGGTGGCCATGCGCGGGCGAAAGGCTGTGATCGTGGCTCGCCGACATCTGGATGCCCCAGGCCATGCCCGCGAGGGCGAACAGGCCGGCGGCGGCGAAGAACAGGGTGGGTATGGATCTCATGTGTCGTCTCCCGTCGAATCGGGGGCCATGGGCGGCCCGGTGAAGGTCAGGTGAAAGCGGCCGGCGATGGCGGCGATCTCGGCCATGTCGTCCGGGATCCGGAATCCGCCGGCGGCCATCTCGGCGAAGAAGCCCTCGAAGCCGCCCGGCGTCAGAAGCACCAGGTGCCGGCCCGGCGCGTCGTCGGTGACGCGGAAGGTGTGCTCGGCGCCGCGCGGGACGAAGGCGGCTTCTCCCGGAGAGCGGGCGAAGCGGAGGCCGTCGACCCAGAACTCGGCGTCGCCGGACAGGAGGACGAAGGTCTCGTCGGCGTCGTGATGAACGTGCCGCGGCGGGCCGGACCCCGGCGGCGACACGGTTTCCATCACCGACAGAGCGCCTCCGGTTTCGGCGGCCGAAAGAAGCGTCCGGTATTGCACGCCTTGCCACGTCACGGTGCCGGGGCCGAGGGATGTCTGTTTCATCGTTTCCTCATGGGGTTCGGGAGGGAAACGAAAGCGCCTTCATGGACACCAAGGCTAGCAGCCGTTAACACATACGAAAAATCGATTGTTCTTATAGATGGAATTGATAGCATGAATTTGGCCACATTCGACCTGAACCTCCTGCGGGTGCTCGACGCGCTGCTGGCCGAGCCGTCCACGGTCCGCGCCGGGGCGCGCATCGGCCTGTCGCAGCCCGCGGTGTCGGCGGCGCTGGGACGGCTTCGGGCGGCGTTCGACGACGAACTGTTCTTCCGCCGGGGACAGGGACTGGCCCCCACCGATTTCGCGCTGGCGCTGCGGGACCCGGTGCGCGAGGTGCTGGAGCGGGTCGAGGGGATGCTGACCGCGCCGGCAGCCTTCGACGCCCGCGCGGCCGAGACCCGCTTCGTCATCTCCGGCAGCGACTTCTTCGCCGAGATGCTGATGCCCGAGCTTGCCCGGCGCCTCGCGCGGCGCGCGCCCGGGGTCCGCGTTCATCTCGTCGACCGGGTGCCTGACGGACAGTTCGGCGCGCTCGAAAGCCGCGAGGTGGACCTTGCGCTGACGCGTCTGGCCGGCCTGCCCGGATGGGTCGGGTCCGAACCCGCCTTCACCTCGACCTTCGTCGCCATCGCGCGGCGCGGCCACCCCCGGCTGGAACGGGCCGGGGTGGCGCCCGGCGCGGTGCTGCCGCTCGACCTGTTCTGCGACATTGGACAGGTGATGTTCTCGCCCGAGGGCCGTACCGCGGCTCTGGCGGACGCCGCGCTCGCGCGCATCGGGCGGCGCCGGCGGGTGGTGATGACCCTGCCGGTCTTCTCCGGGGTCTACCGGGCAGTGGCGACCTCGGATCTCGTGGCGATGCTGCCCGCGGCGCTGGCGCGGTCGGTCGCCGGTTCCGCGGGACTGGACATCTACAAGCTGCCGATGCCGGTGCCGCCGGCGCGGCTGGGCATGGTCTGGCACCGCGGGGCGACGGCCGATCCGGGGCTGGCCTGGCTGCGGGCGCAGGTCCGGGCCATCCTCGAGCCGCTCGACGAAGGCGGCGCGGCGGATCAGTGAATGACGCCGGGCCCTTGTTCCCGGCGGTCGACCCAGTCGCGGAAGGCGGCATAGCCGGCGCGGTTCGCGCTGACCCGCTCGGCCGCCGCCAGCGACTCGTAGCGGTCAAGCGTCATCCCCGGCAGGAAGGACAGCTTCAGTTCGAGAAAGGCGCGGGCGCAGAGGGCGGCCTCGCCGGGCGACAGCACCGACCGGCGCGCCGCCTGCGAACAGCCGTCGTGGATGGCGAAAAGCTCCATCCTCGACAACTCGGAAACCTCGCCGCCGCCGCCCTTTGCGCCGGGGCCCGCCTGAGGCGGATCGGCGGTTTCCTCGGCCGATAGCGGGCCGCTCCCCCCGACAAGGAGACCGATGCAAACGACGGTGGTCTGACAAACATGGGGCATCACGAACCCTCCCCTCCTGGTTACGAACCGGCTTGCCCGGCCCAAGCTGGCCGGAACGACGAACGCGGCCCCGTCGCCGGCGCCGCGTTCCCATCAAGTCGGTCCGCCGCGATGGGCGGGGCGGGATCAGCCGGCGGTCGCCGGGGCCTGTTTCTGGTCGGCGTGGATCATCAGGGGGGCGGTGTCGGACATCACCGCCTCCTCGTTGACCACGACTTCGGTCACGCTGTCCATGCCCGGCAGGTCGAACATGGTGTCGAGCAGGATGTCCTCCATGATCGAACGCAGGCCGCGCGCGCCGGTCTTGCGCTCGATGGCGCGCTTGGCAATGGCGATCAGCGCGTCGTCGGTGAAGTTCAGCTTGGTGTCCTCCAGCTCGAACAGCCGCTGGTACTGCTTGACGAGGGCGTTCTTCGGCTCGGTCAGGATCTGGACGAGGGCCTCGCGGTCGAGATCCTCCAGCGTCGCGATCACCGGCAGGCGGCCGACGAATTCCGGGATCAGGCCGAACTTGAGCAGGTCCTCGGGTTCGAGATCCTTGAACACCTCGCCCACGCCGCGCTCCTCGACGTTGCGGACATCGGCGCCAAAGCCCATGGCCGACCCCTTGCCGCGCTGGGCGATGATCTTGTCGAGCCCGGCGAAGGCGCCGCCGCAGATGAACAGGATGTTGGTGGTGTCGACCTGCAGGAATTCCTGTTGCGGATGCTTGCGGCCGCCCTGCGGCGGGACGCTTGCCACGGTGCCTTCCATGATCTTCAGCAGGGCCTGCTGCACCCCTTCGCCCGACACGTCGCGGGTGATCGAGGGATTGTCCGACTTGCGGGTGATCTTGTCGACCTCGTCGATGTAGACGATGCCGCGCTGGGCGCGCTCGACGTTGTATTCGCTGGCCTGCAGCAGCTTGAGGATGATGTTCTCGACGTCCTCGCCGACATAGCCGGCCTCGGTCAGCGTGGTCGCGTCGGCCATCGTGAAGGGCACGTCGATGATCCGGGCGAGGGTCTGGGCCAGCAGGGTCTTGCCGCAGCCTGTGGGACCGATCAGCAGGATGTTGGACTTGGCCAGCTCGATGTCGGATTTCGACGCGTGGTGCAGCCGCTTGTAGTGGTTGTGGACCGCGACCGACAGCACCCGCTTGGCGTGGGACTGGCCGATCACGTAATCGTCGAGGACCTCGCAGATCTCCTTGGGCGTCGGCACCCCGTCGGTGGACTTCAGGCCGGTGGCCTTGGTCTCCTCGCGGATGATGTCCATGCACAGTTCGACGCATTCATCGCAGATGAACACGGTCGGCCCGGCGATGAGCTTGCGCACCTCGTGCTGGCTCTTGCCGCAAAAGCTGCAGTAAAGCGTGTTCTTGCTGTCACCGCTCGAGCTGTTCGCCATCGATTCAACCTACCGGCCCCGGCGGACCGTCCTTTGTCGCAACTGCCCTTCTGCCACCCTAGGGCAGCCGGACAGGGGTCACAATCCGAAAATCGCCCGGAAGTTGCCCGGTCACTCGGCCTCGCCGGCCTTGCCGCGGCTCTCCACGATCTCGTCGATCAGGCCCCAGTCGCGGGCCTCTTCGGGGGACATGAAGTTGTCCCGTTCCAGCGCCGCCTCGACCTTCTTGAGGGTCTGGCCGGTATGCTTGACGTAGATCTCGTTCAGCCGCCGCTTGAGCTTCAGCGTCTCCTCGGCGTGGATCATGATGTCGGTGGCCTGGCCCTGGTAGCCGCCCGAGGGCTGGTGGACCATGATCCGGCTGTTGGGCAGCGAGTAGCGCATCCCCTTCTCGCCGGCGGTCAGCAGCAGCGACCCCATCGACGCCGCCTGCCCGACCACGAGGGTCGAGACCTTGGGCCGGATGTACTGCATCGTGTCGTAGATCGACAGCCCCGAGGTCACCACCCCGCCCGGGCTGTTGATGTACATCGAGATCTCCTTCTTGGGGTTCTCGGCCTCGAGGTGCAGCAGCTGGGCGACGACGAGCTGGCTCATGCCGTCGTGGACCGGGCCGTTGACGAAGACGATCCGCTCCTTCAGCAGCCGCGAGAAGATGTCGTAGGCGCGTTCGCCCCGGCTGGTCTGCTCGACGACCATCGGAACGAGGTTCATGTAGGTTTCGACCGGATCGCGCATGGTGGGGGTTGCCTCTCGACGTTCGGGGGTCTCGCGACCCTGTTTCCGGCTGGGTCGTTACTGCCCGGGTGTTGACCGAGTCTTAGTGGTGCCGGACGGGGCCTTCAAGGGAGCCCGGCCGCGCCCCGCCCCGCGCCGGACAACCGCGGACCGGCGGCCGGCGCGATGCCGCCTCCCTTCCCGCCCCTCTGGACCCCAGCGCGGCCCGGCCTAGCTCCGCCGCCATGAGCTTCGAACCCACCCGCGCCGCCGGCCTCGCCCGGCTCTCCGCCTTCCTCCCCCGCGCCGGCCGCAGCTACGCCGCGCGGCGCAATTTCGACCTGCCGGGGCACCCCGACGTGTCGGGCCTGTCGCCCTGGATCCGGCACCGGCTGGTAACCGAGGAAGAGGTGCTGACCGCCACGCTGGGCGCCCATTCCGCCAGCGCCGCCGAAAAGTTCGTGCAGGAGGTGTTCTGGCGCACCTACTGGAAGGGCTGGCTCGAGCTGCGGCCCTCGGTCTGGACCGCCTACAGGGCGGACCTGGCCCGAGCCCTGAACCGGGTGCAGACCGAGGCCGGGCTGCGCGCCGGGTGGGAGGCCGCCTGCAAGGGCGAGACCGGCATCGACTGTTTCGACCACTGGGCGCGGGAACTGGCCGCGACCGGCTACCTGCACAACCACGCCCGGATGTGGTTCGCCTCGATCTGGATCTTCACCCTGCGGCTGCCCTGGGTGCTGGGGGCGGATTTCTTCCTGCGGCACCTGCTCGACGGTGACCCGGCCTCGAACACGCTGGGCTGGCGCTGGGTCGCCGGGCTGCAGACGAAGGGCAAGACCTACCTTGCGCGGCCCGACAACATCGCGCGCTACACCGGCGGACGGTTCCGGCCCGAGGGGCTGGCGGACGTCGCCGCGCCGCTCGACGGCCCCGACAACCCGCCCGCCGGACCGGTGCCCACGGGCGACGGCTTCGACCCTGCGGCGGCGACCGCGCTGATCCTGCACGAGGACGACCCGGACCCGGGCTGGCTGCTCGACCGCGGGCTGCGGCCGGCGGTGACGGTGCTGCTCGACGGCACCGCCGACCGCTCGCCGCTCGCGGTCGCGCCGGCGGTGCGGGCCTTCGCCGCCGGCGCCTTCGACGACGTGCTGGCGCGGCTGGGCGACCTTCTGGGCGAGGTTCGGCGGGGCGAGACCGGCGATCTCTCCGGCCTGGTCCCGGTCGCGCCCCATGCGCCGCAGGGCCCGGCACGGGCGGCGCTCGACCGGGTCGGGCCAGGGCTGCGGACGGTGCTGCGGCCCTACGACGCGCGGGCCTGGCCCCACGCGCGGGCCGGCTTCTACAAGTTCAGGGAGAAGATCCCGCGGCTGATCGCCGGGCTGGAGAGCGACCGCGCGGCCTGAGCGCGGTCAGGCGCGCGCCGGGTCGGA
>JBFKOW010000140.1:0-9240 GCA_041628615.1 Paracoccaceae bacterium
CGCGGCTTGCTAGCCAAGGCGGCGTCCGGGGCGGCATGGGGCCGGGTCCGGCGCCTGCCCGGAGAGACCCGCCCATGACCAGCGCCACCGCCGCCACCTTCGCCCCGCCGGTGATGGAGGCGCGCCGCTGGCTCGACGGGGTGGACTTTCCGCCCGACCGGCCGCTTCTCAACGTCAGCCAGGCCGCGCCGGTGGCCCCGCCGCCCGAGCCGCTGCGGGCCGAGATGGCCCGGCTGGCGATGGAGGAGCCGCGCGCCCATCTCTACGGCCCGGTCCTCGGCCTGCCGGAACTGCGCGAGGAGGTGGCGGCGCAGTGGACCGCCGCCTATGGCGGCAGCGTCGCGCCCGCGCAGGTGGCGATCACCGCCGGCTGCAACCAGGCCTTCGCCGCCGCCATCGCCACGCTCTGCACCGCCGGGGACGAGGTGATCGTGCCGGTGCCCTACTACTTCAACCATGTCATGTGGCTCGACATGGCCGGGGTGCGGGCGGTGCCCTTGCCGACCGGCGCCGGGCTGCTGCCCGACCCGGAGGCCGCCGCGGCGCTGATCGGGCCGCGGACCCGGGCGGTGGTGCTGGTGACCCCCAACAACCCAGGCGGCGCGGAATACCCCGCCGATCTCGTCGACGCCTTCTTCCGGCTCTGCCGGGCGCGGGGGATCGCGCTGATCCTCGACGAGACCTACCGCGACTTCCACAGTCGGACCGGCGCGCCGCACGGCCTGTTCGCCAATCCGGACTGGGACGACACGCTGGTGCAGCTCTATTCCTTTTCTAAGGCCTACCGGCTCACCGGGCACCGGGTCGGGGCGCTGGTCGCCGGTCCCGCCCGGCTCGCCGAGGCCGAGAAGTTCCTCGACACGGTGACGATCTGCCCGCCGCAGATCGGCCAGTTCGCGGCGCTCTGGGGGATGCGGCATCTGGGCCATTGGCTGGCCGCGGAGCGGGCCGAGATCCTGTCCCGGCGGGCGGCGATCGCCGCCGGCTTCCCGGCACTGGCCGCGCAGGGCTGGGACCTGCTCGGCGCCGGCGCCTATTTCGCCTACATGCGGCATCCCTTCGCGCTGCCGTCCGACGCGCTGGCGCGGCGGATGGTCGAGGCGGCGGGAGTTCTCTGCCTTCCGGGGACGATGTTCATGCCGGAGCGGGTCGCCGAGGGCGGGCGGGACCAGCTTCGGATCGCCTTCGCCAACATCGACCCGGACGGCATCGCCGCGCTGTTCGACCGGCTGCGCGGCCTGCCCGCCGCGCTGCCCGCCGCGGCGCGCGCCAACGGCGGCGCGGGCTGAGCCGGAAGAGCCCCGCACGCGACCGACTTGCAGCCCCCGGCCCCTGCCCCTATTGCTCCTGCGACGACCGGCAGAGGCAGGGAGCGGCTGGCATGGCGAAATCGCGCAAACGCATCGGGACGTGGATCATCCTCGGGCTGCTCTTCGTGGGCCTGATGGGCTTCGGGGCGACCGGCCTGTCCGGCAGCCTGCGGTCGATCGGCAGCGTCGGCGACAAGGAGATCCGGGTCACCGACTACGCCCGCGAACTGACCGGCCAGATCCGTGCCTTCGAGGCCCAGACCGGCCAGCCGCTGCCCTTCGCCGACGCGCAGGCCTTCGGGATCGACCGTTTCGCGCTGTCCCGGCTCGTCGCGCTCCGGGCGCTCGACAACGAGGTCAGCCGGCTCGGGCTGTCGGTCGGCGACACGGCGGTGGCCGAACAGGTGCTGTCGATCCCGGCATTCCGCGACCTGCAGGGCAATTTCGACCGCGAGGCCTACGATTTCGCGCTCGACCGCCAGGGCCTGAACGAAGCCGAGTTCGAGGCGTCGATCCGCGAGGAGATCGCGCGGACCTTCCTGCAGGGCGCGGTCGAGGCCGGGGTGCCGGAGCCGGACGCCTATGCCGCGATCCTCGCCCGCTTCGCCGGCGAGAGCCGCGACATCCGCTACATCCGGCTGACCCCGGACCTGATCGACCTGCCCGCCGAACCGCCGCGGCCCGGCGACCTGGAGGCATTCCACGCCGCCAACCCCGAGCGGTTCACCGCGCCCGAGGTCAAGCGGATCGACTATGTCTGGCTTACCCCCGACATGCTCCAGGACAGCGTCGAGGTCGACGAGGAGGCGCTGCGCGCGCTCTACGAGACCCGCAGCGCCGAGTTCAATCGGCCCGAGCGCCGCCTCGTGGACCGGCTCGGCATGCCCGACGCCGCCGCGGCCGAGGACGCGCTGGCCCAGATCGCCGTCGGCGCGGCCACCTTCGACACGCTGGTGGCCGAACGCGGGATCCGGCTCGACGACATCGATCTTGGCGACGTGACCGAGACCGATCTCGGCGCCGCCGGCGCCGGGGTGTTTGCCGCCGGGGTGGGCGAGGTCGTGGGGCCGCTGCCCTCGGACATCGGTCCCGCCCTGTTCCGGATCAACGCGATCCTCGACGCCACCGAGATCGGCTTCGAGGACGCGCTGCCCGACCTGCGCGAGGAACTGGCCGCCGAACGGGCCCGCCGGGTGATCGACCAGCAGCGCGAGACCCTCTCCGACCTGATCGCGGGCGGCGCGGACATCGCCGAGCTTGCCGCCGAGACCGATCTCGAGGCCGGGCAGATCGATTTCTCCGAGGGCGTCGCCGACGGGATCGCGGCCTACTCGGCGTTCCGGGACGCCGCCGCCGCGGCCCGGCCGGGTGATTTCCTCGAACTGTTCGAACTGGAGGACGGCGGGGTCTTCGCCCTTGCCGTCACCGAGGTCGTGCCGCCGCAACTGCGGCCCTTCGAGGAGGTCGAGGACGAGGTCCTGGCGGCCTGGGTCGAGACCGAGATCCGCGCCGAGCTCGACATCCTCGCCGAACGCTACGCCACGCTGATCATCGAGACCGGGGATTTCACCGCCGAGATGCCGGAGCCCGAAACCGCGACCGGCCTGACCCGGCGCAGCTTCCTGGCCGATCTGCCGCCCGGACTGGTCGAGGAGGTGTTCGGCATCTCGCCCGGCGGCCTGGCGATGGTCGAGGAGGGCGACCTGATCGTGCTGGCCCGGCTCGAGGCCGTCCACGGCGCCGACGCGGACGATCCGGATGTCGCGGCGCGGGCCGAGGCGATCGGCAGTCAGGCCGGCGCCGCGATGGCCGCGGACCTGATGTCGGCCTTCATGACCCGGATCCAGGAACGCACCGAGGTGGCGCTCGACCAGGCGGCGATCACCGCGGTCCACAGCCAGCTGCAATAACCGGCATGAACCTGACCCCCGATTTCGCCAGTTTCGAGGCGGCCTACCGGCGCGGCGAGAACCAGGTCGTCTGGACCCGGCTCGCGGCCGATCTCGACACCCCGGTCTCGCTGATGATGAAGCTGACCGGCGCCGGCCGGCACGCCTTCATGCTCGAATCGGTGACCGGCGGCGAGGTCCGGGGCCGGTTCTCGATCATCGGCATGAACCCGGACCTGATCTGGGAATGCCGCGGCACGTCGAGCCGGGTGAACCGGGCGGCGCGCTGGGACGAGGACGCCTGGACGCCGATGGACGGGGATCCGCTCGCCGCGCTGCGCAGCCTGCTCGCCGAAAGCCGGATCGACCTGCCCGAGGGGCTGCCCGCCGCCTCGGCCGGGCTGTTCGGCTATCTCGGCTACGACATGATCCGGCTGGTCGAACGGCTGCCCGACGTGAACCCCGACCCGCTCGGCCTGCCCGACGCGGTGATGCTGCGGCCCACGGTGGTCGCGGTGCTCGACGGGGTGAAAAGCGAGGTGACGCTGGTGGCGCCGGTCTGGGCCGGCTCGGACCTGTCGGCCCGGGCCGCCTACGCGCAGGCCGCCGAGCGGGTGCTCGAGGCCGAGCGGGCGCTCGACCGGCCGGTGCGGCTGTCCGACCGGGAACTGGCGGTGGCGGCCCCCGACCTGCCCGAACCGGTGTCGAACTTCACTCCCGACGCCTACCGGGCGGCGGTGGAGGCGGCCAAGGAGTACATCCGCGCCGGGGACATCTTCCAGGTGGTGCCGTCGCAGCGCTGGGCCCAGCCCTTCCCGCAGCCGCCCTTCGCGCTCTACCGGGCGCTGCGGCGGACCAACCCCTCGCCGTTCATGTTCCATTTCAACTTCGGCGGTTTCCAGGTGATCGGCGCCAGCCCCGAGATCCTCGTCCGGGTGTTCGGCCGCGAGGTGACGATCCGGCCGATCGCCGGGACCCGGCCCCGCGGCGCCACCCCCGAGGCCGACAAGGCTCTGGAGGCCGAGCTTCTCTCCGATCCCAAGGAGCGGGCCGAGCACCTGATGCTGCTCGACCTCGGCCGTAACGACGTCGGCCGGGTGGCCCGGATCGGCACCGTGCGGCCGACCGAGCAGTTCGTGATCGAGCGCTACAGCCACGTGATGCACATCGTGTCGAACGTGGTGGGCGAACTGTCGGCGGAGCACGACGCGCTGTCGGCCCTGCTGGCCGGGCTGCCCGCCGGCACCGTCAGCGGCGCGCCCAAGGTCCGCGCAATGGAGATCATCGACGAACTGGAGCCGGAGAAGCGCGGCGTCTACGGCGGCGGCGTGGGGTATTTGAGCGCCGGCGGGGACATGGACATGTGCATCGCCCTGCGCACCGCGGTGATCCAGGACGGCACGCTCTACATCCAGGCCGGCGGCGGCGTGGTCCATGACAGCGATCCGGAGGCCGAGTACCAGGAGACGGTGCACAAGTCGAACGCGATCCGCCGGGCCGCCGCCGAGGCGGCACGCTTTTCGGGCAGCGGCAACGGATGACGCGACGCGCCGAAGGCACCATTAGAGGGGGCGCTGCCCCCGTCCGCTGACGCGGACTCCCCCAGGATATTTCGGGTCCGAAGAAGGCGCGCCGGCGTCCGCCTCGGGGACATTCTTTGGACCTCAAATATCCCGGGGGAGTCTCGGCCGCAGGCCGAGGCGGGGGCAGAGCCCCCTGCCTGCGCCGCGCCGGTGGCCCTGTCAGCCGTCGCCGCGCAGCACCGCCGATACCGGCACCAGCGCCACCTGCCCGGCCCGGTTCGCGGTGCCCCAGAGCACCAGCGCCGAGATCGTCTCGGGCCGGAGCCGGCCCAGCATCACGACGCCGGACTCCTGCCGGGCCCGAAACGCGGCCTGGTCGAGGAAGCGGCGGATGACCCGAGCCTCCTGCCCCTCCGCGTCGAGGTCCCGGTAGATCGTCGCCGCCGGAACGCCGGCCTGTTCGGCCGATCGCAGCGCGGTGTTCAGGCCCCGGGAAACGGTGACGAAGCCGCGCCCCGCGGCCCCGAGGTTCTCCATCACCTGCTCGGTCAGGTCGCCGCTGGCCAGGCCGCCGGCGCCGGCGTCGATCAGGCCCACCGCCTCCGGCATCACCGTGAAGGCGCCCTCGAGCACGATTTCCGCATCCCGCGGCGCGGCCCCGGCCGGCAGGTCGGCGAGCGCGAGGACCTCGAAGCCCGCGGCCCGGTATGCGGCCGCGGTCTCGGCGGCGCCGGGCCGGGCCGGGTCGAGCGCGATCGACACCGGGAACGGCAGGTCGGTCAGCGCCGTCGCGGCGCCGGCTATCCGCCCGTCGTCGATCAGCACCACCGCCATCGTCGGCCGCCCGTCGGCCGGGTCGTAACCGGCGCCGAACCGCACCAGTGCCGGAGCGTCGTCCGGCACGGGTTCGACCGCGACCACATCCGCGCCGGAGCCGTCTGCCTCGGTGGTGGCGTCGGTGGCGGGTTCGGTTGCCGCGTCATCGGCAACGGCCTCTCCGGCCCGGCGCACCACCACGCCGGCGTCGCCGCCGGGCATGGGATTCTCGGCGGTGTCCGCCTCCGTGGTCACGAGCGCGGCTTCGTCCCCGGCTTCCGCAGCCGGTTCCGGCTCGGCATCGGGGGCCGGGGCTCCGGCGGCGTCGGGGGCGGCGCCGACGACGATCTCCGCGCCGGGCGGCGTCGCGGTGGAGTCCACGGGGGCGGTTTCGACGGGTGCGACATCGGCGGCTTCGGCGGCCTCCGGTCCCGCGCTGTCGGCGCCATCGGCGGGTTGCGCCGCCGTTTCCTCGGTGGCCGGGTCGGCAGCCTCGGGCCCGTCGGCCACGGCGTCGCCGCTATCCGCGTCGAAGGCGGTCTCTGCCGCGGGGGCGGGCGGCGCCGGGGGCTGGGCCGGTTCGGTCGCCACGCTCAGCGCCGTCTCGGCCTCGGGGGCGGCGGGCGGCTGGGCCTGAGGCGCCGGCAGGACCGGCGTGTCGGACCCGGCCGCGACCTCGCCGGCATCGTCTGCCGGGTCCGGGGCCGGAAGCGCGCCGTCGACCTCGGCGGTGACCGGAGCGTCGGGCGGCGCGGTTTCGGCGGCGGCGGGCGCGGTGTCGCCGGAGGCGGGGCCGGCGGGCGGCTCGGGCGCGTCCGGCGTAGCGGTGTCCGGCGCCGCGACCGGCCGGCTCCCGGCGACCTGCGCGGCGCCGCTCCCGGTCGGGGCGGTCTCCCCGGCAGCGCCGGGCGCTTCCACCTGCGGCGGCGCCGGCGGCGTCCGGCCGGGCGGCTGTTCACCCAGGAGGGAAGCCAGCCCCAGCGCGCACCCCGACACGATCAGGCCCCACACAGCCCCCGAAATGAAACCCCGTCCCATGGGTCGCGCTCCTGTCTTGCCTGTCGCGGTCGTTCGCCGCCCTCGCTGCCCGTGCCCGGCCCGCCGCCCTGCTCCAGCCCTGCGCCCTTGACCTCGGCCCCGGCGGACTGGCAACAAGCGGCAGCCGATCTTTGCCCCGAGGGTGCATGACGAGGCCGGTTTGCGCAAGACGGATGGGCGAGATGCTCCTGCTGATCGACAATTATGACAGCTTCGCCTACAACCTCGTCCACTATTTCGGGGAACTGGGGGCCGAGGTGACGGTCCGCCGCAATGACGCCCTCGACGTGCAAGAGGCGATGGGCCTCGGGGCGGCGGGAATCGTGCTGTCGCCGGGCCCCTGCGACCCGGACCACGCCGGGATCTGCCTCGCCCTGACCCGCGCCGCCGCCGAGACCCGGACGCCGCTGCTCGGGGTCTGTCTCGGGCATCAGACCATCGGCCAGGCCTTCGGCGGCCGGGTTATCCGGCACCATCAGATCGTGCACGGCAAGATGGGCGCCATGCACCATGACGGGAAGGGCGTGTTCCGGGGCCTCCCATCGCCCTTCGCCGCCACTCGCTACCATTCGCTGGTGGTGGAACGCGACGGCCTGCCCGACGCGCTAGAGGTCACCGCCTGGCTGGAGGACGGCACGATCATGGGCCTGCAGCACCGCGAGCTGCCGATCCACGGGGTCCAGTTTCACCCGGAATCGATCGCGTCCGAACACGGCCACGCGCTGATCCGCAACTTCCTCGACATCGTCCCGGTGCCGGCATGAGCGACGCCCTGAAACCCCTGATCGCCGCTGCTGCGATGCGGCCGCTGACCCGCGCCGAGGCCGAGGCCGCCTTCGCGATCCTGTTCGAGGGCGAGGCGACCCCGAGCCAGATGGGCGGCCTGCTGATGGCGATGCGGACCCGGGGCGAGACGGTCGAGGAATACGCCGCCGCTGCCGCGGTGATGCGGGCGAAATGCGTCAAGGTGACCGCGCCGGCCGGCGCCATCGACATCGTCGGCACCGGCGGCGACGGCAAGGGCACGCTCAACATCTCGACCGCCACCGCCTTCGCCGTGGCCGGCGCGGGCGTGCCGGTGGCCAAGCACGGCAACCGCAACCTGTCGTCGAAATCCGGCGCGGCGGACGCCCTCGGCCAGATGGGGATCGAGGTCATGGTCGGCCCCGAGGTGGTCGAGCGCGGGCTGGCCGAGGCGGGCATCGGCTTCATGATGGCGCCGATGCACCACCCGGCGATCCGCCACGTCATGCCGACCCGAACCGAGCTGGGCACCCGGACGATCTTCAACATCCTCGGCCCGCTGACCAATCCCGCCGGGGTGAAGCGGCAGCTGACCGGGGCGTTCTCGCCGGACCTGCTGACCCCGATGGCCGAGACCCTGCGGGCGCTGGGGTCCGAGGCGGCCTGGCTGGTCCACGGCGCGGACGGCACCGACGAATTGAGCGTCGCCGGACCGTCGCGCGTGTCGGCCCTCGCGCCGGACGGGACGATTTCCGAAACCGTGGTGCATCCCGAGGAGGCCGGATTGCCGGTCCACCCGTTCGAGGACCTGCTGGGCGGCACCCCGGATGAGAACGGCCGCGCCTTCCGCGCCCTGCTCGACGGCGCGGCGGGGGCCTACCGCGACGCTGTTCTGCTCAACGCCGCCGCCGCGCTGCTGGTGGCGGGCCGTGCCGACGACCTGCGCAGTGGTGCTGCGATGGCGGCCGAAAGTCTCGACAGCGGCGCCGCGAAGCGCGCGGTCGAGACGCTGGCCCGGGTGACGCAGGGCGGATGACCCCGCCCGGGATCGGCGGCTGGGCCGACCTGCCGTTCTGGTCCGAGGACTGGCCGGCGCTCGCCGCCCGGATCGAGGCCGACCCCGCCCCCGTCTATCCCCCCGCCGAGCGCCGCTTCCGGGCGCTTGCGCTGACGCCGCCCGAGGCGGTCCGGGTGGTGCTGCTGGGGCAGGATCCCTACCACACCCCGGGCAAGGCCGACGGGCTGGCCTTCTCGATCCCCGACGGCTTTGGCGGGCGGCTCGACAGCCTCGGCAACATCTTCCGGGAACTGGAAGCCGATCTGGGGATCCGCCGCCAACGCACTGCGCTCGCCGACTGGGCGGCGCAGGGGGTGCTCCTGCTCAATACCGCGCTGACCGTTCCCGAGGGGCGGGCCAAGGGCCACGCCCGATGGGGCTGGGACCGGCTGGTGCGGCAGGTCATCGCGCGGCTGGAGAACAGGCCCCGGGCGTTCCTGCTCTGGGGCGGGCCTGCGGCCGGCTTCGCCCCCTCCGCCGCGCATCACCTGGTCCTGCGCGCGCCCCACCCCTCGCCGCTCTCGGCCCATCGCGGCTTTTTCGGCAGCCGCCCGTTTTCAAAGGTCAACGCGTGGCTTAAGGATCGGGGCGAGCCACCGATAAACTGGGCAGACCCGCGATGACCGCCACCATTCTTGACAAGATCAAGGCCTACAAGCTCGACGAGATCGCCGCGGCGAAGGCCGCCCGGCCGCTGTCGGCGGTCGAGGACGCCGCCCGCGCCCAGACCCCGCCGCGGGGCTTCGCCGAGGCGCTGCACAAGGCGTCCCGCCAGGGCTACGGCCTGATCGCCGAGATCAAGAAGGCGAGCCCGTCGAAGGGCCTGATCCGGGCCGATTTCGACCCGCCGGCGCTGGCCCGCG
>JBFKOW010000141.1:0-9226 GCA_041628615.1 Paracoccaceae bacterium
CGCTGGGCTGGACCGGGGCGCTGCTGACCCTGCTGGCCTATTCGATGCGGACGATACTGGCGTTCCGGATCGTCGCCTTCGTCTCCAACATCTTCTTTCTCTGCTACGGGATCTTCGCCGAGATCTACCCGACGCTGGTCCTGCACGTGGCGCTCATCCTGCTGAACGGCGCGAGGCTGGCGCAGGTTCTGGCCGATGTCAGGCGCTCGCGCGGCAGGACCTCCGAGGTGGACTGGCAATCGGTGCTGGCGCCGCTGGCCCGCAAGACAGAGGTTGCGGCGGGGACGCGGTTGTTCGCCAAAGGCGATCCGCCCGAGAATGTCTACCTGATCCTGAGCGGGCAGGTGCATCTCGACGAGATCGGCAAGGATCTCGGACCGGGGGATCTGGTCGGCGAGATCGGCTTCTTCACCGAAGCGCGCGAGCGGACCCTGACCGCCACGTGCCGGACCGATTGCCGGTTCCTTGCCGCCGACGAGGCGACCTTCGTGAAGGCCTATTACCAGTCGCCGCAGATCGGTCTGGCGCTGTTGCGCACGATCGCGGGCCGGCTGGCGGAACAGCAGGTCCTGTTGAACCGGCAATAGATGGTCATTGGTGTTTCGCGAACCGGCCGCGGCGGGTAGGCTGACCTGGTTGGTAACGGGCGGCTGATCGATGTCGGAGGGAATAGAGACGTGGCTGGCCGGTCTGGGACTGGGCCGATATGCCCGGGCATTCGTTGACAACGACATCGACGCGCAGGTGCTGCCCCACCTGACCTCGGAGGATCTCGCCGAACTCGGCGTGGCCTCGATCGGGCATCGCCGCAGGATCCTGTCGGCGGCCCGCGCCGCGACGGCCGCGTCCGGGGCGGACGGCGAGCGGCGCCAGCTGACGGTCCTGTTCTGCGATCTCGTGGGGTCCGCGACGATCGCGCAGAACCACGACCCGGAGGACGTGCAGGCCCTGCTGTCGGCCTATCACCGGTTCTGCGACGAGGTCATCTCGCGGTTCGGCGGGCAGGTGGCGAACTACATGGGCGACGGCGTGGTCGCCGCCTTCGGCTATCCCCGCGCGCGGCGCGACGATGCGGTGCGGGCGGTCGAGGCGGGGCTGGCTCTGGCCCGGCCGGGCGGCGCGCTGACCCTGGCCGGAGGACCGCCGCCGGGGGTCCGCGTCGGGGTCGATGCGGGGCTGGTCGTGGTCGGCGGCGCCGGGGCGGAAGCGCGTGTCGGCAACCTGTCGATCTTCGGCGAGGTTCCCAACCGCGCGGCCCGTGTGCAGTCGCTGGCCGGGCCGGGCACCGTCTGGGTCACCGATGCCGTCCTGTCGCTGGCGCGCGGCGGTTTCGCGGCGCAGGACCGGGGCCGCCATGCGCTGAAGGGGTTCGACGCGCCGCAACAGGTCTGGGAGATCGCCGGCCCCCGCCGGGCGACGCCGGCTGCCGGGACGCGGCCGCTGATCGGGCGCGGGCCGGAAATCGCCGCGGTCCGGGCGGTCTGGGCCGAGGTCCGGGACGGCGTGGTGAGACGGGTCCACATCCGCGGCGAAAGCGGCCTGGGCAAGTCCCGCGTTCTTGCCGCGGCGGTGGAGGCACTGGACCCGGCGCCGGCCGCCATCTGGTCGGGAAGCGGGGCGGCGGATCAGGCCAACACTGCGTTCGGCGTGGTCCTGCGCCTCGTCGCGGATCGGGCCGGCCTGACGCCCGGACAACCGGCCGAGGAGGTCGCGCCGCGCCTGCGGGACTGGCTCGGCCTGCCGGACGCGGACGATCCGCTGCCGTCCACGCTGGCCGGGTTGATCGCCGGGCAGGGCACGGCGGACGGCCCGGTCCCCGCACCGGACTTCGGAGCCCGGCTGCGCGAGGTCCTCGCCCGGCGGCTGGCGGCCGACTGCGCCGCGGGCCCGACGGTCCTCCGCATCGACGACGTGGAACAATGCGACCCGTCCTCTGCCGACCTGCTGCGCGACATCGTTGCCGACCTGCCGGACGCGCCGCTGATGTGGGTGACGGCGGGCGAGACCGAGCCGCCCCCCGACCGGGCGCCGCACGTGTCGGTGACCCTGGAGCCGCTGCCCGACGACGCGATCCGCGAGATCCTGCGGGCGGAGCAGGCGGGCAGGGGCCTCGACGACGGCGTGATCGACCGGATCGTCGCCCGTGCCGAGGGGGTGCCGGTGTTCGCCGCCGAGTTCGCCCGCCTGTCCGACGGGCGCGTCGGGACGGAAGGCGACCCGGCGGTGCCGGCGACGCTGCAGGAACTTCTGCTGGCCCGGATCGACGGTCTGGGCGCGGCGCGCCCGGTGGCGCTGGCCGCCGCCATCATCGGCCGCGAGTTCGACGCGCCGGTCCTGCAGGAGATCACCGGCCTCGCGCCGGAGGCGCTGCGGTCGGCGCTGGACAGCCTGGAGGCCAGCGGCGTCGTCCGGCGGCGGGGAACGACGGGCTTTGCCTTCCGCCACGGCCTTGTGCACGCCATGGCCCATGACGTGCAGTTGAATCGCAGCCGCCAGGCCATGCACGCGAAGGTCGCGGCGGTGCTCGAACGCGATCCGGGCGGGCCGGACACCGAAGCGGTGGCGCGGCACTACGAACTGGCGCAGCGGCATCGGGAGGCGGCGTCCCGCTGGCAGGCGGTGGCCGAGCGGCAGATCGCGCTGGGCGGCTACCGCGAAGCGCTCGCGGCCCTCGACCGGGCGCGCGCCTGTCTGGCCCAGGCCGGCGACGGGGCCGACCTGCGGCGGCTGGAGTTGAAGATGCTGGCCGCCCGCGGGGCGACGCTGATCGCGCTGCGGCCGCAGGCGGCCGGCGACATCCGGCAGGTCTACGAGGAGGCGCACGCGCTGAGCCGGACGCTGGCGCCGATGCGCGAGACGGTGCCGGTCCTGTTCGGGCTTGCCGTGCAGGCCTATTTCCGGGGCGAGCTGGCGCGGACCGAACGGGTCTGCCGCGAACTTGTCGCCCTGCAGGACACGCTCGACCTGCCGATCGCGGACACCGTCGGGGCCCATCTCATGATCACGCAGGTGGCGTTCTGGCGCGGCGATCACGCGGCGGTGGGCGCGGTGATGTCCGGCCTCGCGCCCGGCGACCCGCGCCGATTGCAGGCCGGCGACGACGACCAGCGGAAGATGATCCCGAAATACGCCCAGGTGCCGAGCGTCACCTCGCGGATCACCCATGTCTGGAGCCTCAACCTGACCGGGCGGCTTCGGCAGGCAGTTGACGAGCTTGCGGCGGTGAGGGCGCAGGCGGAGCGTCTCGATCACCCCTATTCCATCGCCCAGTCGTGCCAGATCGCGGCCTGGTTCCATTTCACCCGCGGCGAGCCGGGCCCCTGCCTGGACTGGGCCGGCAAGCTCGGGGACCTCGCCGCCGCCCACGGTCTGGGCATGTTCCATGATCTTGCCGATGTGCTGCGCCTCTGGGCCGAGGCCCGGCTCGGCCTGCGGCCGGGCGCGGCCCGCGAGGCCGAGGCGATTGCCGACAGGATGTTCCGGTCCGGCGCGCAGCTCGGGATGGGACCGATCGCCGTGCTGGTGGCCGATGCCGCGCTCGCGACAGGCGAGCCGGGGGTGGCGGCGGGCGCGCTGCGCCGGGCCCTGACCGAAAGTCATTCCGAGGAAACGGTCTACCTGCCCGAGCTGTTGCGGCTCCGGACCGAGGTGGCCCGTCTCGGGGAGCCGGACACCCCGGATCCGCACGACGATCTCGGCCGGGCGATCGACCTCGCCCGGCGCCAGGGTGCGCACCTCCTCGCCCTCCGGTCGGCGCTGGCGCGCTGCCGGGTTCCGTCCGGGCCGGACGGCGCGGCGCGCGACCTGCTCGACGCCTGCCTCTCGGCGATCCCGGAGCCCGACGACATCCCGGACCTGCGCGCCGCGCGCCGGATCCTCGACCGCAGCCAATCGACCCTCGCCCCCGCCCAAGGAGACCCGACATGACCCGATTTACAGCGCAGGACCTTGCCGATCTGCTGACAGGGGCGGTGCTCTACGGCTCCGGCGGGGGCGGGCCCGTGGCGATGGGCGACCTGATGCGCACGAAGATCCTGGCCCAGCCGGTGCAGCCGCAGATCGCGGAGATGGACGATGTCGGCGACGACGACTGGGTGGTGATCGTGGCCGGGGTCGGGTCGCCCGACGCGGCGAAGGACTTCGACCCGTCCTGCGCGGTGGTGGCGCTCGAATGCCTCGAAGAGAAGATGGGAATCCGGTTCGGCTACGTGATGGCCGCCGAGATCGGGGCGGGGAATTCCTTCATGCCGATCTACGTCGCCGCACAGATGACCTCGAAGGGCCGCGACGTGAAGGCGCTCGACGTGGCGGGCTCCGACCGGGCGGTGCCCTCGATCACGATGAGCAGCTTCGCCGCCGACGGCGTCGAGGTCGGGTGGTTCATGGTCGCCAACCACGATCATCACGAGGGGGCAAGGGTCGGCGACGCGGCAGAGGCGTCGGGCAAGATGCGCGCGGTGATCACCAAGCCCGAATACGCCCAGGTCGCGGGCCTGGCGATCTGGCCGATGCAGGGCCGCGTGATGAAGGCGTCCGCGGTGCCGCGGACCTTCGGCAAGGCGCTGACGCTCGGCCGGGCGCTGCGCGAGGCGGGGACGGTCGACCGGAAGGTGGCGGCGGCGACCCGGCTGATGGGCGGCAAGGTGCTGGGGCGGGGAACGCTCGCGGAGTTCGACAGCGAGACGAGCGGCAGCTTCGACAGCGGAAGGGCGGTGGTGGCGCTGCCGGGCGGGACGTCGCTGATCGTGCTGAACAAGAACGAGAACCTTCTGGCCTGGCGCAGCGACCTGCCGCACCCGGTGGCCATCGGGCCGGACCTGATTTCCTACATGTGCGCCGAGACCGGCGCGCCGTTCTCGAACGCCGAGGCGAAGGACCACAAGGGCCGGGAAGTCATCGTGCTGGCCTCGCCGGCGTCCGGGGCGATGCGGGCGCCGGAGATCGTCGAGGTGTTCCGCGGCGCGATGGCGACGATGGGCGGCTATCCCGGCCCGGCGGTTCCCCTCGGCGCGCTCGGCGACCCGGAGACGTAGAACGGCAGGTCGAGCGTGCCCTTCATGTAGCCGCAGAGCGTGTCGACGTCGTAGGAGCCCATCCAGAACACCATCGGCCAGTCCTGCGAGGTGCCGATCCTGCCGCCAAGACGGTTGTCCGGGTCCTCGATCCGCGCCGCGCCGTTGATCGGGACGGTATAGGTGGACAGCAGGCCGAGGAACTGGCGCGCGGTGACCCGGGTGCCGATGTCGTTGCGGGTTTCGTCGATGAACCGGATGCGCTTGGACAGGCCGGCATGGGCGACGCTGCCGGGTTCGTGGTTCTCCAGTTCCGCCGCCAGCGCGGCGCGGCGATCCTGCCAGAACTCCGTGTAGTCGGTGATGCCGGTGATCTCCACCAGCCGCGGCGACTTGATCTCCATCTCCTGCTTGCGGTGCGCGGTCAGCGCCGGGTCCATGAACACGTCGTTGATCGTCAGGCCGGGCCGGGTGATGTCCCATTCGTCGCGCCGGCTGATGCAGATCCTGCCGTCCGGGGTCCGGATCCGGATGTGGAACGGATCGATGGGCGAGTTGAGGCCCTCGACGATGATGTTGTTGCGCTGGTGATACATCGCGTCCTCGAGGAACGACAGCCGCGCTCCGACCAGCGGATGATCGGGCAGCGGGGTATCGGTAGGGGCGCCATTGTCGGACAGCCGGCGGCGGGCGACCTGCCGCACGGTGACGCCGAACTCCGCCTCGGTGAACGGAAACCGCAGGGCGACCGGATCGTTCAGCCGGATCTTGCGGTCGAGCGGCGGCTCGCCGGGGCCGGCGAAGGTGCCGCCGGTGATGCCCCAGGGTTCGTCGGTCGGATCGGGGTCCGTGGCGAGCCGGCACTGATACCAGCCCTCGTAGGAAAGGATCAGCACGTCAGTCTCCTCGTGGGGCGGTCATGTTCCGGTAGCGCGCGGCGATCAGCGCGAGGCTTTCGTCGACATAGCCGAGGCGCGGATGGATGCCCGCGGTCGACAGCCGCCGGCATTTCCCGGCCATTTCGTCGAACAGCTCCTGCAGCACGATCCGCGCGGAGGCGAGGTCGGACACGACCCCGAGCGACGTGTAGGTCTCGAAGCTGGGGCCCGCGCGGGTGCCGTCGTCGGGGTCCCGCGCCGGCAGCGTCACCAGGATCTCGCCCAGCGGCCGGATCACCATGGTCATCATCGGGAAGAACGCGGCATAGCGGAGGGCCGCGGCCTCCTGCGCATCGAAATTGGCGCCGGAATAGAGCTGGGTGAGGAGGCGCAGGGTGGTCTCGTAGGCCGCGTTGAACAGGTCCATCACCTTGCGGGCCGGCTCGGCCGAGACCCGGTTCGCGCCGGGCGGGGCCTTTTCGACGTAAAGCACCGGGTTGTGGAGCAGGTTGTGCGCCGGCGCGAAGCCGTCGCCCGCATCGGCCAGCTTCTGCATCTGCGCGCGGATCGCGAGGAACCTGTCGTAGTGATCGGCCTCGGCGTCGAGCCCGGTCTCCGGATCGCCCGGCGGCCGCAGCGGTTCGAGCCCGCCGCCCTCGCCCTGTTCGATGATCAGGTCGATCGCCCTCACCGCCGACGCGGTGTCGGTGATCGGGAACAGCGTGATCCCGTAGACACCGCCGAGTTCCCCCAGCCGCGGAAAGTCGATGTTGAGCTGGGCGCCGTCCACCTGGCCTTGCGGCGGGCCGATGAACAGCGCGGCGTCCCCGCCGGGGAAGTTCTCGATGGCCCACCGGATGCTGCGATAGAGCATTCCGAAGGAGGTGAAGACCAGCGGGCTGGGCGACGCGGGATCGCCGACCTGGTTCGCGATGAGCGGCAGCGGTCTCAGCGTCAGGTCTTCCGGTTTCTCGAAATGGATGAACCGCTCGATCGTCTCGAGCGAGAGCGGCTCCAGCGTGATCGGCATCTGGAAATGCTTCTCGCAGAAGGGAAAGTTCGGCTGGCGGAAATGCGGGACGCCGCCGATCGCCACCAGCAGGTTGTTGACCAGGCCGAGGTGTTCCATCTCCTGCCGGGCGACGAACGAGACCGTCTGGGTCCACTCGATCACCAGGCTGGCGTGTTCGAGGTCGCGCGGCGTCGGGTCGCCGTCCCCAGCGAAGTCAGCGCCGCTGCGCTTGGTGGAAAAAGCCGCGAAGAGATAGGAGCAGCAGAGCATGTGCTCCAGTTCGGCGGCCATCGTGAGCATCTCGATCAGCTGGCCGCGCGAATAACCCATGCCGGTAACCTCTCACTCTTTCCCTTGCCCGGGGTCAGCGTGGCACGCGGCCGGGGACGCAACAACAAATTAGTTTGAGCGGCCTCGGTTCGCGGATAACGTCAGCGGTGGCCACAGGCCGGCCCGATGCTTGTGACCGGAGACGGGAGGTGCCGTGGCCAATAGCTGCATCCGCTGGATCGTCGCCGGGCTCTGCCTCCTGGGCGTGATCCTGCTGCCCTTCATCCTGCTCGAAGACCGGATGCTCGCGCTGGCCGGAACCCTCGACCGGCTCTCGGCCGCGCCGGTGGCCCTGTCGCTGGCGGTCTTCGCCGCGCTGGCGCTCGACGTGTTCCTGCCGGTGCCGTCAAGCCTCGTGATGCTCTTCGCGGGGGCCGCGATCGGTCCGGTCACCGGGCTTGCCGTGACCTGGGGCGGGCTCACGGCGGGCTGCCTCCTGGGCTATGCCGCGGGCGCGGGCGCCGGGCGGCCGATCGCCCGCTGGTGGCTCGGGAGCGAGGCGCTCGACACCGCGATGCGGCGGGTAGCGCGGTTCGGAACCGTGCCGCTGGTGGTGGCGCGTCCGATCCCGGTTCTGGCCGAGGCGTCCACGCTCGTTGCCGGGGCGACGCGGTATCCCTTCGGCCGCTTCCTCGCCCTGACCTCGCTGTCGAACGCGGTGGTGGCCGGCGTCTATGTCGGCCTCGCCGCGATCGCGCCCGAGGCGCACCTGCTGGCCTTCGCCGTCGCCGGCGTGGCCTGGCTGGCGCTCCTGTTCGCCGGCATCGGACGGCTTGCGAAACGGCGCGCACCGGCGGCGCGGCAACCCGATGACTGAGGTCCTGCCGCCCTTCGCGTTCGAGGCCGCGGGATTCCTCGGCGTGGCGCTCTACCTGGGCTCCTACGCGGCGCTGCAATTCGGCTGGATCAGGGGGTCGGGCTACACCTACACGCTTCTCAACCTCGCGGCGGCGTCGTGCATCCTCTTCTCCCTGCTGGCGAGCTTCAATCTCTGGTCGGCGATCATCCAGATCAGCTGGATCACGTTGAGCGTCATCGGACTCGCCCGCTATTTCATGCTCACCCACAAGCGCGCGCTGACCGATGACGAGACGGCGATGCTCAAGCGCTGGTTCCCGCTCATCAGCACCGCCGACGCGGTGCAACTGCTGCGGGCCGGGGAATGGGTCGACTTCGAGGACGGGGCGGAGATCACCACCCAGGGCAAGGTGATCGGCGCCCTCTATTTCCAGATCGACGGGGTGACCGAGGCGCAGTTCGACGGAAAACGCGTCGGGGCCATTCGCAATCAGGGCGTGATCGGGGAACTGACCTGTTTCAGCGGCGAACCCGCCGGCGCCACGGTGCGGGCGGCCGGGCCGGTCCGTTGCTTCAGGCTGAGCACGGAGGCGCTGAGGACGCTGGTCCGCAACAACACCGACTTCCGGCTCACGCTGATCGAGTCCCTGGGCACCGAGACCCGCGCCAAGCTGACCGGCGCCAACCTGCAGCTGACGGCAACGCCCTGACCGGGACGGCCGGGCATGAGGACCCCTTCTCGATTTCCGCGACGGCCGGCGCAGCCTCGCGGGGGCGGTCCATGCCGATTTCCCCGAGACGATGCGTGCCGGCGTGTCGCCGGTCCGGCCGGCGGGTCTCCGGCACTGTCGACCACGGGACAGGTTGGGATGACGAAGTGGCGGAATTCGTTTGGCGCTGCGGCAACGTCACGGCGCCTGGACGCGACAGAGGGCCGGATCGGGCAAGACGGCCGCCCGGAACCTCGTCGAGGATATCGGCCATTCGCATGGCGGACCAAGCGGCGTTCCGATCGGAACTCTCTCCAGCCGCCCCGCCTTCAGATCGCAGGTGGAACCTCCGCCCAGGTTCCTTCCCGTGACGAGCGCTGGACGGCCTCGACGGTTTGCTGGACCAGCAATGCTTCGCGGAAATCGGGCGAGCAGGCGCCGCCGGAGGCGTGGGCGCCGATGAGTTCGGCAACCTCGATCAGCTTC
>JBFKOW010000142.1:0-9212 GCA_041628615.1 Paracoccaceae bacterium
GGGCCGGAACACGCCCGAATACACCGTCAGCGAGATTTCCGGGGCGGTGAAACGGACGCTGGAGGACCAGTTCGGCCGGATCCGGGTGCGCGGCGAGGTGGGCCGGGTGTTCCGGGCGAAGTCGGGCCATCTCTACTACGACGTGAAGGACGACCGCAGCGTCCTGGCCTGCACCACCTGGAAGGGCCAGGTCGGCAGCCTGTCGGTGCTGCCCGAGGAGGGGCTGGAGGTCATCGTCACCGGCCGGCTGAGCGCCTTCGGCCAGCAGTCGAAATACAACCTCAACGTCGACGAGATCGCGGTCGCGGGCGAGGGCGCGCTGATGGCGATGCTGGAGAAGCGGCGCAAGGCGCTGGCCGCCGAGGGCCTGTTCGACCCGGACCGCAAGCGGCAGATCCCGTTCCTGCCGGACGTGATCGGGGTCATCACCTCGCCGCAGGGCGCGGTGATCCGCGACATCCTGCACCGGCTGCGCGACCGGTTCCCGCGCAAGGTGCTGGTCTGGCCGGTGGCGGTGCAGGGATCGGCCTGCGCCCCGGAAGTCACCCGCGCAATCGAGGGGTTCAACCGGCTGAGCCCCGGCGGCGCGCTGCCGCGGCCCGACGTCCTGATCGTCGCCCGCGGCGGCGGCTCGATCGAGGATCTCTGGGGGTTCAACGAGGAAAGCGTGGTCCGCGCCGCCGCCGCGTCGCAGATCCCGCTGATCTCGGCGGTGGGCCACGAGACCGACACCACCCTGATCGACCATGCCGCCGACCGCCGTGCGCCCACCCCCACCGCCGCCGCCGAGATGGCGGTGCCGGTGCGGGTGGACCTGCTGGCCTGGCTCGACGGGCAGGGGGCGCGGCTGTCGGGGGCGCTGGCCCGCGGCTTGGACCGGCGCGGCCAGCGGCTGCGCGACGTGTCGCGGGCGCTGCCCCGCCCCGAGAGCCTGTTGCGCGACGCCGAGCGCCGTTTCGATGCCGGGTCCGAGGCGCTGCCGCGCGCGCTGCAGGGCATCGTGGCGCGCAGCGCGGCGGCGCTGGCGCGGGTCGCCGGAGGGCTGCGGCCGCAACCGCTGCGCCACCGGATCGTCCGCGACGGCGACCGGGTGGCGCGGCTGGGTCAGCGGCTCGGCCCGGCGGTGGCCCGGCTGATCGCGGCCCGCGCCGACCGGCTCGCCACCGTGGCCCGGCCCCAGCCGTTGCGCCAGCGGCTTGTCCGCGATGCCGACGGTCTCGCCGGGCTGGCCCGGCGGCTCGACCCGGCGATCGCCCGCATCCTCGCCGCCCGCCGCGACCGACTGGCCGCCGCCGCGCGGTTGAACGAGACGCTGAGCTACCGCGCGACGCTGGCGCGCGGATACGCGGTGGTCAGGGCCGACGGCGCGGTGGTCACGACTGCCGCCGCGGCGCTGCGCGCGGACCTGCTCGAGATCGAGTTCGCGGACGGCCGGATGCGGCCGGGGGCGGCGGCGGACGAGCCGCCGCGTCCGAAGCCCGCCCCGCGCAAGTCCGCGCCGCCGGACCAGGGCAGCCTGTTCTGACCGCTCAGACCCCGTAGTCGGCGCAGATCAGGTCCTCCTGGTCCTCCAGCGCCTCGTAGAGCACGGTGCTGCCGGGATCGTTGAGGAACACCGCGCGCAACCCGTCGCCGTCGCGGAACATCTCCCAGCACTGCGGTTCGGGGTCGAAATCGTAGACGAAGCAGATCGCCCGGCCCTCGGGATACCACGTCCCTTCGGCGCAGTCGCCGTCGAGGAAGGACCAGACCACGCGCCGCCCGCGCAGGTAACGCTCCACGCCGTAGGGGCCGCTCGGGGTGGCGAAGGTGAGGGTCCGGCCGGTCGCGTAGGCGTCGAATTCCTCCGCCGTCATCGGGCTTTCGGCGAGGCCGGGCAGGGGCAGCAGCGCGAGGAGCAGGGCGAAGCGGATCATCGCCGCCACCTTGCCAGCGCGCCGGGCGGGCTTCCAGTCACGACGCCGTCAGCGCCGCGACCCGCGGGTCCATGATCCGCCGCCAGAGCCGCGGCGCCAGCGCGATCGCCCCCATCACCGGCAGCGACCGGGGCAGCACGGGCATCCCCTCGGCCAGTTGCAGCGCCGGGTAGGGCCGCCCCGGATGGGCGTGGTGGTCGGAATGGCGCGGCGCGTTCAGCATCAGCGCCGAACTGGCCCAGTGCGGGCTGTTCCAGCTGTGCCGCGGGCCCGCCGGCTCGGGTCGCCCGTCGGCCATGATCCGCCGCCGCAGCCCGTAATGCTGGACGTAGTCCGAGAGCAGGAGCTGGGCCTGCGCGTGGCCGGCCAGCAGGAGGTGCCAGCCCACCCCGGCCCAGCCGCCGATCGCGAAGGCCGCACCGAGGCAGGCCAGCGCGCCGCCGACATAGACGAGGTAGGGATGCCGCCAGGCCGGCGCGCCGCGGCGCGCCAGCCGGGCCGTCTCGGCGGCCAGCCCGGCGCGGAACGATCCGGCCCAGGCCCGCGGCACGAAGCCGTAGTAGCTTTGCCCCCGCCGGGCCGAGTTCGGGTCCCGGTCGGTGCCGACATGGACGTGGTGCACCAGCGGGTGAGCCGAGGCGTGGTGCCCGAACAGCAGCGAGATGAAGACCCAGCGGCCCAGCCGCACCAGCCCCCGGCGGCTTCGGTGGATCAGCTCGTGGGCGTTGGAATTGCTTACCTGTCCGAAATAGAGCCCGGCGGCGAAGAACAGCGCCAGTTTCTCGCCACCCGACAGGGCCGGGCCCGAGAGCCCCCGGATGCACAGCGCCAGCAAGCCGAAATGCAGCACCGCCAGCGCCATCGACAACCCGTCGGCGGCCGGGAACTCGCGTCCCTCGGGGTCGGGCGGCAGGGACAGGGCGACGGCCTCGTCCAGCGCCGCGGTCAAGAGCGTGACATAGCCCAGCGCGGCCCAGGTCCAGGCCCCGCCCCAGGCCGCCCCGGCGGCCAGCAGGGGCACCGGGATCAGGGTGGCAAGGCCGAATATCCACATCGCGCGGGTCATGGCCCGACTATAGCGGCGGAACGCGGCGGCAGAAGGGCGGCCGGGCGGCGGGGCCGGGGATGCGCCGCCGTGCCGCGGCTGCTGGGATGCGCCGCCGTTCCGCGGCGGGGCGCGGCGGCGGTTTTCAACCGGCCCGCCGCGCTGTAGGGGTGACGCGACCACTTTTCCGGGGGACGGCATGGCGTTTTTCCGCAAGCTCAGGGAACGGCTTCTGGGGTCCTCCTCGAAGATCGAGGACGGGCTGGACGCGATCGTGGAGGAGGGCGGCGAGGCCTCCGACGCGGACACGGACGCGGCGCAAGCCGGGACCGCCGATCGGGCCCCCGATCCGGTACCCGTGCCCCGATCGGAACCCGATGCCGCGCCGCCGCCGCGACCCGAGCCCGATCCTGCGCCGAACCCGTCTCCGGCCCCGGTCACCGCGCCGACGCCCCAGCCGGCACCGCGCCCGGCGCCGCGCCCGGCTCCCGAATCAGCCCCGGCGCCCGATCCTGCCCCGGCCCCCGCCCCCGCGGCCCGCCCGGCACAGGCAGCGGAGCCCGCGCCGCAGCCCGCGGCCCGCCCCGGCCTCGTCGGCCGGCTGATGGGCCGCGGCGCCGCGCCGGTGGTGCGGCGGGTGCTGGACGACGACATGCTCGAAAGCCTCGAGGACCTGCTGATCAGCGCCGACATGGGGGTCGAGACGGCGGCGCGGGTGGCCGCCAACCTCGCCGAGGGGCGCTATGGTCGCCGGGTCTCGACCGCCGAGATCAAGGAGGCGCTCGCCGCCGAGATCGCGCGGATCATGGAACCGGTGGCCCGGCCCCTGCCGCTCTACCCCAAGAAGCCGCAGGTGGTGCTGGTGGTGGGGGTCAACGGCTCGGGCAAGACCACCACCATCGGCAAGCTGGCCAGCCAGTTCCGCGCCGCCGGCAAGACGGTGATGATCGCCGCCGGCGACACGTTCCGGGCCGCGGCGGTCGAACAGTTGCAGATCTGGGGCGACCGCGCGGGGGTGCCGGTGATGACCGCGCCCGAGGGGTCGGACCCGGCCAGCCTCGCCTTCGACGCGATGGGCCGGGCGCAGGCCGAGGGGGCCGACCTGCTGATGATCGACACCGCCGGACGGCTGCAGAACCGGGCCGACCTGATGGAGGAACTGGCCAAGATCGTCCGGGTGATCCGCAAGAAGGACCCCGATGCGCCGCACAACACCCTGCTGGTGCTGGACGCGACCACCGGGCAGAACGCGCTGAGCCAGGTCAGGACCTTCCAGGAAATGGCCGACGTGTCGGGGCTGGTGATGACCAAGCTGGACGGCACCGCGCGGGGCGGGGTGCTGGTGGCGCTGGCCGACCGCTTCGGCCTGCCGATCCATGCCATCGGGGTGGGCGAGCAGATCGACGACCTCGCGCCGTTCGAGCCCGGGGAATTCGCCGCCGCGCTGGTCGGACTCGACAGCTAGCCGCGCGCCGACCGGTCTCGTGGCCGATGGACCGGCATGCTAGGAAGAACCAGACTCAACCGGGACCGCCCATGCGCCGCCTGATCCTCGCGCTGGCCCTTTTGGCCGGCCCCGCCGCCGCCTTCGAGCCGATGACCGCCGACCAGTGCCGGGCCGGGTGGCTGGCGCTGGTCGGCCTGATGCCGGCCGGCGCGGCGGACCGGGCCGCCGCCGGGGCGGTGGGACTGCGCGCCACCGACGATGGCTGGTGCCGGATCTCGGGGGCCGATCCGGCGCTGCGCGGGGCGAATTTCGCCACCGCCGACTGGCAGGTCGAGGGTCTTGACGCGGTTCTGAATGCCGGGGCCCTGCCGATGGCCCTCCGGCTCCGCTTCGACGACCTGCGCCCCGATGCCGCCGGACCGCCCAGCCGGACCGATTTCGTGCCGATGCCGCCGGTCGACGTGACCGCGACGCTGCGGCGGGTGCCCGAAACGCGGCAGTTGCTGGTCGAGCAGGTGCGGATCACCTCGCCGGCGGGGGACGACCTGCGGGCCACGGCGGTGATCGACCGGGTCGATCTCGGCAGCCTCGGGATGGCGCAGATGTCGCTGGGGTCGATGGCGCTGCGGCAGGTCAACGTCAAGGTCCGGCTGAACGGCTGGGTCGAGAGCCAGATCGTGCCCGGCCTCGACGTCGAAATCCGCGGCGACCCGGAAGCGATCCGGCAGGCGGCGCGGGACGCCATCGCCGGCCTGCCGCCGGGGCTGTTCACCGCCGGGGCGCTGCGCAATCTCGACGCCTTCGCCGATCACCTGCCGGCGCCGCGGGGCGACCTCGAGATCTCGGCGCGGACCGAGACCGGGCTCGGCCTCCTGCCCTTCGTCATGTTCGGCGTCCGGCGCGCCGGTCCCGGCGGCGCGGAACCGGGGGCGGACGAGACGGCGGCGCTTCTCGGCGGCCTGTCGGTCGACGCGATCTGGACCCCCGATCCCGACCAGACCGAATGAGCGAGTGGATCACTGCGATGGCCGGCACCCCGGAGGGCGCGCGGCTGGCGACCCTGCTGGCGCTGGTGTCGGCGGTGGCGCATGCCGCTTTCGGGGCGCTGCAGAAGGGGCGCAACGACCCGTTCCTGATCCGCGGGTCGATCGACGCGGCGCTGGTGGTGATGACCGCGCCGCTCTTGCTGCTGGTGCCGGCGCCGGACGCGTCCACGGTGCTGATCCTCGCCGGGGCGATGGTGATCCACTTCGCCTACAAGCTGACCGTGGCGCTGGCCTATGAACGGGCCGCCTATACCGTGGTCTACCCGATCATCCGGGGCACCGGGCCGCTGGTCACCGTCGCCGCGGCCAGCGCGATCTTCGGCGAGCGGTTCACCGCCGCGCAATGGGCCGGGGTCGGCTGCCTGACGCTGGCGATGCTGCTGCTGTCGCTGCGCAACCTGAGCGAAGAGAAGCTCGACCTGCGGGGGCTGCGGATCGGGCTGATCTGGGCCATCGCGGGCGGTCTGCTGGTGGCGATCTACACCGTCTACGACGCCTGGGGGATCCGGCAGTCGCCGGACCCGTTCACCTTTCTCGCTTGGTTCTTCTTCCTGACCGCGATGGATTTCCCGATCCTCGCCTGGCTGCGCTACCGGCGCCACGGGGCGGCCGGGGGGCTGCGGTCGCTGGTGCGGCGCGGGATCCTCGGGGCGGTCATCGCCTGGATCAGCTTCGGCGGGGTGATGCTCGCCACCCGGCTCGACAAGGTCGGCGAGGCGGCGGTGCTGCGCGAGACCTCGACCGTCTTCGCCGCGCTGATCGGCTGGTTCATCCTCGGCGAGCGGGTCGGGCCGCGGCGGCTGATCCTGATGGGGATGATCGCTTTGGGGGCTGTCATTGTCGAGTTGGGTGGTTAGATAGGCGGTCATGGCAGTTCCGCGCCCCATCAACCCGATCCTCAAGCAGGTGCTCGAACTGGGCCCGACCGTGGCCTTCCTGATCCTGTATTTCCGGATCAAGGACGACACCTTCACCCTTGGCGGCACGGAGTATTCCGGCTTCATCGTCGCCGCGCTGGGGTTCATCCCGGTGCTGCTTGCGGCGATGGCGGCGCTGTGGTGGCTGACCGGCCGGCTGAGCCGGATGCAGGCCTTCACCGCCTTCATGGTGATCTTCTTCGGCGGGCTCACCGCATGGTTCAACGACGGGCGGTTCTTCATGATGAAGACCACCATCGTCTACGGCTTCATGGCCGCGCTGCTGGGCATCGGGCTCCTGCGCGGGCAAAGCTGGCTCGAGTGGGTGATGGGGGAACTCCTGCCGATGGAGCGGGACGGCTGGATGATCCTGACCCGGCGGCTCACCGCGATGTTCGCCGCGCTCGCCGTGGCCAACGAGCTGATCTGGCGCACCCAGGCCGAGGAGACCTGGGTTCTGCTCGAGACCTTCGCGTTCCCGGCCGCGCTGTTCGTCTTCCTGCTGGTGCAGATCGTCAGCCTCGAGCGCTACCATGTCGACGAGGACGGCGGCGGCGCAGCGGCCAAGTCCGGCGGCGAGGGCGGTGCGGGCGTGGACGGCGCGGCGACCGGCTCGGGCGACCCGGCGGGCCGTTCCGACTGACCGCTCAGGTGTTGCGCAACCCGGCCTCGGCGAGGGCCGCGCGGGTCTGCGGTGTCTCGAACTCGATCCCGGCGCGGGTTCCGTCCACCCAGGCGACCCGGCCGGCGATCCGGTGCTGGTCGGAGCGGATCGTCACCGCGTCGCCGATCGCCAGTCCGCGGACCCCGATCACCCCGAGCCCCGTCGCGCTGACCGATTGCACCTGGCCGTCCTGATCGCCGGACCCCGTCTCGACGGTGATGGTCCGGTTGCAGGCCCAGCGCCTAGGGCGATAGTACATGCCCGATCTCCCCATTGCCGCCAATGCATGGCACGGCGCCCGTTAACGCGGGGTTTAGTGCGGGGGGGTCCTGCCGTCCCAGGTCTCGAAGCAGCCGGTCGTGTCGAGCGACAGCGCCGCGAAGCGCTCCAGCAGGCCCGCCGCCGCGGCCGCCGCGTCGATCTCGGCCGCGCCGCCGCCCATGTCGGTGCGGACCCAGCCCGGATGATAGATCCCGACGGCGATCCCGTCGGCCCGGAGGTCCGCCGCGAGGTTGCGCCCGAGGTTCAGGACCGCCGCCTTCGACGCCCGGTAGATGTAGCTGCCGCCGCCGGCGCGGGCCTGCGATCCCATCTGCGACCCGATGATCGCGATCCGACCCGCGGGGGCGCGGCGCAGGGCCGGCAGGCAGGCCTGCACCGTCGCGAAGACCCCGGCCACGTTCACCGCGAAGGTGTCCGCCCACATGCCGGGCGGGAACCCGGTGTCGAGAGACTGGCCCTTGTCGAGGTAGACCCCGGCATTGCAGACCAGCAGGTCCAGCGGGCCGTCCCCGAGCCGCGACGCCAGCCCCCGGACGGAGCCCGGATCGGTCACGTCCAGCGGCCAGAGATCGCCGTCGGACCTCCGCGCCGTGCCGGTCACCGCGTCGCCTCTCGCGGCCAGGGCGGCGAGCAGCGCCGCGCCGATGCCGCGGTTCGCCCCGGTCACGAGAACCCGGCTCAATGGGTGCGCTTTCGCGGCAGGAAGGGCAGGGGGGCGACCGGAATGCCGTCCTCGAGCAGGCGGCGGGCGTCGTCCCGCCGCGCCTCGCCGTAGATCGGCCGCTCCGGCGCGTCGCCCTCGTGGATCGCGCGGGCCTCGGCGGCGAATTCCATGCCGACGTAATCGGACTCGGCCTCGATCTTGCGGCGCAACGCCTCGATCGCGCGGCGGCGGGCCTCCTCCGGTGTGTCTGCGGTGTCCGGGGTTTCGGGCGCGGTCCGCTCGCGGCGGGCGGGCAGGGCGGGCGCCATCAGCGCCTTCTGCACCGAGGCCGAGCCGCAGACCGCGCAGGACAGGTGGCCCGCCGCGGCGAGCGCATCGTAGGCCGCGGCCGACTGGAACCAGCTGTCGAAGCTGTGCCCCTCGTCACATCTGAGCGCGAAACGGATCATCCTCTGCCCGATCTGGCACCGAATGGTTCAGAAATAGTCAAGCCGTGCCGTTCAGCAAGGGCGGCCTCCGTCAGGCGCCATAGTCGGCCGGGTCGAAGGCCAGCAGGATTCGCCGCAATTCGCGGTCCTCCAGCCGGGCCGCGGCCTTCTTGTGGCTCAGCCACTTGCGCTTGCGCTGATCGGCCTCGGGCCATTGCTTGAGCACCTTGGTCACCCGGATCGCGTAGACCACGGCAATCACCGGGAGTTCGGTCCGGTTGAGCACCTTGTCATAGGAGAAAAGCCCGATCGCCTGCGGCAGCACCTCGCCCTCCAGCCCGGCCTCCTCGAAGGCCTCGCGGGCGACCGCCTCGGCCGGGGACACGCCCGGCATCGGCCAGCCCTTGGGCACGATCCAGCGTCCGGTGCCCCGGCTCGTGATCAGGCAGAACTGAATCTTCGGGCCCTTGGCGGTGCTTTGCATCCGGAACGGCAGCGCGGCAAACTGGGTCCGGACGTCCGTCTTCCGGGCGCGGCGCAGCCTGAGGGGCAGATCAACGGGCTTGTGGATCGACATTTCCTTCCATGACGCTAGCTCCAGCCTGTGCTCCCGGTGATAACGCGCCGGGCCGGTCCTGCAACGGGTTTCCGGCCGGATCGGACGGGCGGCGGGCAGTTCTGTGCGCAAATGTGCGGCCTGGAACACGGTGAGGTGCGGACGGCATGAGGATCGGGACGACGGCGAGCGAGACGGCGGACGGCGGCGCCGCCCCGGCGCCGGCGGCCCGGTTCATCGGTTCCGA
>JBFKOW010000143.1:0-9095 GCA_041628615.1 Paracoccaceae bacterium
ATCGAGGCGGTCACCAAGCACGACGTGATCGCCTTCCTGACCCACCTGTCCGAGATCGTGGGGGCCGAGGAGGCCCGCTTCGTCCACCAGGGGATGACCTCGTCGGACGTGCTCGACACCACCCTGAACATCCAGCTGGTGCGCGCCGCCGACATCCTGCTCGCGGACATCGACGGGCTGCTGGCGGCGCTGAAGGCCCGGGCGCTCGAACACAAGGACACGGTGCGGATCGGCCGCAGCCACGGGATCCACGCCGAGCCGACCACGATGGGCCTGACCTTCGCGCGCTTCTACGCCGAGATGGACCGCAACCGCGAGCGCCTCGAACGGGCGCGCCAGGAGGTCGCCACCGGCGCGATCTCGGGCGCGGTGGGCACCTTCGCCAACATCGACCCGGCGGTCGAGGCGCATGTCTGCGCGAAGATGGGCCTGCGCCCCGAGCCGATCAGCACGCAGGTGATCCCGCGCGACCGCCACGCTATGTTCTTCGCCACCCTCGGGGTCATCGCTTCCTCGATCGAGAACGTGGCGACCGAGATCCGGCACATGCAGCGCACCGAGGTGCTGGAGGCGGAGGAGTTCTTCTCCAAGGGCCAGAAGGGTTCGAGCGCGATGCCGCACAAGCGCAACCCGGTGCTGACCGAGAACCTGACCGGCCTGGCCCGGCTGGTCCGCTCGGCGGTGGTGCCGGCGCTCGAGAACGTGGCGCTCTGGCACGAACGCGACATCTCGCACAGTTCGGTGGAGCGGATGATCGGCCCGGACGCCACGGTGACGCTGGATTTCGCGCTGGCGCGACTGACGAATGTCGTCGAGAACCTGGTGGTCTACCCCGAGAACATGATGCGGAACATGAACCGGTTCCGCGGTCTCGTGATGTCGCAGCGGGTGCTTCTGGCGCTGACCCAGGCCGGGGTCAGCCGCGAGGACGCCTACCGCCTCGTGCAGCGCAACGCGATGAAGGTCTGGGAAGAAGGCAAGGACTTCCGCGAGGAACTGCTGGCCGATGCCGAGGTGCGCGCGGTCCTGTCGGAAGCGGAGATCGACGAGAAGTTCGACCTCGGCTACCACACCAAGCATGTCGACACGATCTTTGCCCGGGTGTTCGGTCGTTAGGGCGGAAGGCTCCGGCTGCCGGATCGCTCCGGTCCCGCGGGTACACCCCCGCCGACGCGCGGCCCCGGGTCACGGGCCGCTCAGGCGACAGCCGGCGCGTGGACCGCGACGTGCTGGGGCAGATGGGTGGCCGACGGGATCGGCAGTTCCGGCGCCGTCCGCTCCTCGGCCGGCATCGACAGCACCGCGTAGCGGCGGCCGTCACCCTCGTTGCGGTAGGCTTCCCCGACCCGCTCGGCCCTGAAGCCGATTTGCCGCAGCGCCCGCACGAGGCTCAGCGGCGACAGCGACATCAGGCTTTCCGCCCCCTGGCTCGCGGCGATCTCGACAAGCCCGTCGCAGATCATCTGCAGGCAGCGCGACCGGTCGGCATGGGTGCTGACCGCGTCCGAGATCACCAGGCGGGTGCATTCCCAGACCTTCGGGGACACCACGTCCTCGACCAGGACGTCGGCCGGGATGTCGCCCAGCATCCCGCGCCGGGCATCGCGCAGCATGTAGGAATGCTCGCCCCACCGCGACGTGGTCGGCTGGCACCGCGCGCCGCCCACGACCTGCCCGTCCCGCAGCACCAGCGAATACCAGGCGGTCGGGTTGTCGTACTGGTCCATCTCGTGGCTCGCGTCGTGCGGGATGTCCCAGCCCAGTCCGTCCACGAAGAACGATTTTCTCAGGGCCAGATAGTCGAAAAACGCCGGCCCGTAACGATGCAACTCGCATAGCCGGAAGGTAATGTTCTGCATGGTCCTTCTCCCAATTGGAGAGTCCAGTTTGCCCAATTTCTTTAAAGTTGTTAACCCCGCTGCAACACAACCATAAGTAAGGCGCGCTGGACAGCAGGCATCCGGTGGCGCGAAACAGTCCGCCGGAAATCAGGGGATATTGCCGGAATCCGGCACCAATCGGGCCGGCTCAGAGAAGGCCGAAATCGTTTGCCTTGGCGGCCGCCTGGGCGCCGGTCTGCGCCCCGAGCTTCAGCTTGGCGTTCTTGAGTCGCTGCTTGATGGCGCCTTCGCTGACGCCGAGATCGTGGGCGATCTGCTTCAGCCGCAGGCCCTGGCTGACCATGCGCAGCGCCTCCAGCTCGGCCTGGGTCAGGTTGGACGGCGGCGCCATGTCCCGATGCAGCCGCCGCACCAGCGCCGCGAGATCGGCGATCTCGGGATCGGTGAACTCCCTGTCGGCCCGGCAGAACGACCCGAACGACCGCTGCGGGTCGCCAGCGGCGTCGACATGGGACACCGCGACACCGAAGCGCAGCCCGAACTGCGCCGCCTGCTCGAAGATCAGCCGCGGATCGGGACGGCCGATCTCGCTCCACCGGATGGCGCCGGTGCTGGTGTAGGCCCACTGGATCACCGGATCGAACAGCATCAGGCGCTGGACCGTGTAGTGCTCGATCCAGTCCGACGGCAGCTCGTTCATCTCCACCAGCGGAAACGCGAACCCGACCCGCAAGGCCAGATAGTAGCCCGCGGGCGCGACAGCTCCGAGTGCTTCCTTATCTAAACTTGTTGTCATCCGTTCGGGCCATGGCTCACGCTTCCCCTAGGCATACCCGCCATGTGGAGCTACTGTCCCGCATTAGTTGCAGGTGATTACTTCTGTGGGATTAACTGGCGAAACCTTCCGGAAGAATTGTAGACAGATGGGCGACGAAGTCGAGATAAAGGCCATTCTTAACGAACTCGAAGGGCTTTGCCCGGCCGGATACGCCCTCGCCTTCCACGTTCGATTCGCGACGCCGACCTTCCTGTTCCAGACCTATTCCGACGAATGGATCGACATCTATTCCCAGAAAGGGTTCGTGATGGTCGATCCCACGGTGCGCTGGGGCTTCGAGAATACCGGCGCGATCCGCTGGTCGGACCTGGCCGACGACGACCCGAGCGACGTCCTCGCCACCGCCGCCCGCCACGGCCTGAAATACGGCTTCGCCTATGCGATGGACAGCGGCGGGTCGCGGTCGATGACGAGCTACGCGAGGGGCGACCGCGAGTTCACCGACGAAGAGATCGCGACGATCTCGGAACTGGTCGAGCAGCTGCACCGCCGGACGTCGCGGCTCGGAAGCCTGTCGCCGGAAACGGCCGACGAGCTGCGCCGCATGTCCATCCGGGTCACCCATCCGGGCGCGGTCGCCCACTGACCGCCGGCCACGACCGTTGACCCCGCGTCAACATTCGCTAAGCTTTCCCACATGCACCAGAGGAGTGACCGATGACGCTCAAGACTCTGACGACCGCCCTTGCACTGACGCTGCTGCCGGGCCTCGCCCTCGCCGGGGGGATGGGATGCGGCGGCACCCACGGCGCCACGCAGGAGGCCATGTCCTGCGCCGAAGGGATGGTCTTCGACACCGAGACCGGCACCTGCGTGCCGATCGTCACGGGCTGACTCACGCTTTCTTCACCTCTGGCCTTCATGGATGAGCCAGAGGTCGGAAGAAGGCGACTCATCGTGTCTCGAAATGCCCCGGTTCCCGCGGCTCCGGTCGATCTGACTCCGGAGCGGAAAGCGGCCATGGTCGTGCAGATGCTTCTCGCGGGCGGCAAGCGGCTGCCGCTCGACCGGCTGCCGGACGCGGTGCAGTTGCGCCTGACGCGCGAACTGGCGCAGCTGCGGATCGTGGACAAGGGTACGGTGGACGCCGTCGCCACCGAGTTCGTCGACGCGCTCGAATCGGTCGGCATCACCGCGCCGGGCTCGGTGGACGCCGCGCTCGCCGCCCTCGAGGGCCAGATCAGCGAGGACGCGATGACCCGCCTGCGCAACGAGGTGGGGCGCGGCCCGGCCGACGATCCCTGGGCCCGGGTGGTCAAGCTTCCCAAGCCGACCCTCCTGAAGATCGCCGGGAATGAGGCACCCGAGGTCACCGCCGTCCTGCTCAGCAAGCTGCCCACCGCCGCCGCCGCGGATCTCCTCGGCTCGATGCCTGGCGCGCAGGCCCGCCGCATCGCGCTGGCCGTGGCGCAGACCGGCAACGTGACGCCGCTCACGGTGGCCCGGATCGGGGCCGCCCTGCGCGACGACTACGTCGCGGACGCGGCGATCGCCTTCGCCACCGCCCCGGCCCCGAGGGTCGGCGCGATCCTCAACATCTCGCGCGCGGATGCCCGCGAGGAGGTTCTCGAAGGGCTGGGCGCCGATGATCCAGACTTCGCGAAGGAGGTCCGCAAGGCGATCTTCACCTTCGCCGACATCCCGATCCGGGTCCGCGCCGGCGACCTGCCCAAGGTCCTTCGCCTGGTGGACAACACCGATCTCGTCACCGCCTTCGCGGCGGCCGACAAGATGGGCCAGGACGAGATCGCGGCGCGCGACTTCATCCTCGAGAACATGTCGAAGCGGCTGGCCGAGTCGCTGCGCGAGGAGATGAGCGAGCTCGGCGCCGTGAAACGGGCCGAGGGCGAAGCGGCCATGACCCAGATCATCTCCGCGATCCGGGACAGTGCCGATCGTGGCGAGATCACGCTCGTCGATCCCGGCGACGGCGCAGAGGACGACGACTAGACGCAGCCCGGGAGTTCGCCCCGGCCATCCGGCATGGCACGGCGCCATCCGGCATGGCACGGCGCCCACCGGACCGGACCCGTCAGGTGGCCCGGATGCCGCCGGCCAAGCCGCCGGGCCGCCAGGAACCGCAACCGGCCCCGGTGACCGGCTGCGCGCGCCGTCCTGCTGCCCGCCGGACCGGGCGACCGGCCCGGCCGCGGGCTGCGCCGGCACTGCCGCCGGGTGGGCCGGCTTTGCGGCGGGGTGCCCGGCTCTGCCTCCGTGGCCCGTAACCCGCCTTTCGCCCGGACTCTCGGCCCCGGTGTCTGTCCTCGCCACCGCCCGGGGCACCGGCCATCCCGGCGCGCAACGTGTCTCGACAGGGGCGCGGGCTGCGGCCTAGGGTCGGGCATGGCGCATCCCCATCCCGATCCCGACACGGACCCCGAGACCGGCCGCCGCTGGCACGACATGGGCGGCCTGCCCGCCGGTCCCCTGGATCCGGCCGAGCACGACTACGCGCTCTGGGAAAAGCGGGTCGACGCGCTCATGGTGCTTGCCTCGGCCCGTGGCCATTTCACCGTCGACGGCTTGCGCCGGGCGCTCGAGGACATGGGCAGCGCCGCCTTCGAGACGATGACCTATTACGAACGCTGGATCGCCGCCATCGCCCAGAACCTGATCGAGGCGGGCGTTCTCACCCAGGACGAGCTTGGCAGGCGCATCGAAGAGGTCGGCGCCCGGGGCGCGACGTATGGCGCGGCGCAGGCCACCGGCGCCGGAAAGACCGATGGCTGAGCGGGTCCGGGTCCGCACCACCATGCCCCCCGGCCATGTCCGGACCCCCGCCTACCTGCGGGGCAAGACCGGCATCGTCGAGCGACAGCTGGGCAGCTTCGCCAATCCCGAGGATCTGGCCTATGGCCGGCCCGCCCGGCCGACGCCGCTGCTGCGGGTGAGGTTCCGGATGGGCGATCTCTGGGGCGACGCCGCGGAGGCCCCCGACGACACCCTCGACGCCGAGATTTTCGCCCACTGGCTCGACCCCGCCGAGGAGACCGGCCCCGATGCCCCATGACCATCCCCATCAGCACGCGCACGGCCACGGCCTGTCGCCCTCGGGCCACCCCTACCGGCCCGACGACGACCGGCCACTAACCTATTGGCAGCGGATGGAGATCGCGGTGCGCGAACTGCTGATCGAGAAGGGCGAGATCACCGCCGCCGAGGTCGCCGCCCAGATCGACGCGATGGACGCCCGCAGCCCGGCCAACGGCGCTGCATTGGTGGCCAGGGCCTGGACCGATCCCGCCTTCAAGGCGCGCCTGCTCGCCGATGCCTCGGCCGCCAGCCGCGAGATGGGCTTCGACATCGGCCCGCTGCGGCTGATCGCGGTCGAGAACACCGACAGCGTGCACAACGTGATCGTCTGCACCCTGTGTTCGTGCTACCCGCGCAACCTGCTCGGGCTGCCGCCGGACTGGTACAAGAGCCGGGCCTACCGGTCGCGCACCGTGCGCGAGCCGCGTAAGATTCTGGCCGAGTTCGGCCTGACACTGCCCGCCGGGGTGACCGTCCGTGTCCACGATTCGACCGCCGACATGCGCTACATCGTGCTGCCCGCGAGGCCCGCCGGCACCGAGGGCATGGCCGAGGCCGATCTTGCCGCCCTCGTGACCCGCGACAGCATGATCGGAACCGGGCTGCCCCGAAGTCCGGGCTGATCCGCAGGCGCCGCCCGGCTTGTGCCGCCCCGCCCGCCGCCCTATCGAGACGGGGGCGAGGCAGGAGGAGGCGCGCTTGGCCGAACCGAAGGAGCCCCGCGGCGGCGTCGCGGACTGGCTGACCGACCGGGCCATCCGGGCGCTGATCGA
The DNA here is from genome assembly GCA_041628615.1 of Paracoccaceae bacterium. Taxonomy (GTDB): domain Bacteria; phylum Pseudomonadota; class Alphaproteobacteria; order Rhodobacterales; family Rhodobacteraceae; genus JAMWZF01. The sequence continues at coordinate 6,486 of JBFKOW010000143.1, forward strand.
CCGCGCCCGCGCGCGGCCCTATCCCCGCAGGGTCGCCGCGATGGGCCGGCTGATGCAGCGGCTGGCCCCGATCCTCGGCTGGCGGCAGCGTGCCGAGCGCCAGTTGGCCATGATCCACCCCGGCATGGACGCCGCCACCCGCCGCCGGATCGCGGACGCGGTGGCCGACAATGCCGGCCGCACCCTGATCGAGAACTACTCGGCCGACGAGCTTCACGCCCACCTCGCCGACACCCCGGCCACCGGCCCCGGTCTCGCCGCCCTCGAGACGGCGGCCACCGCCGGCCGCCCGGTCCTGCTGGTGACCGGGCACTTCGCCAACCACGAGGTGCCCCGCCACGTCCTGACCCGGATGGGCCACCGCGTCGGCGGGCTCTACCGGCCGATGCAGAACCGCTATTTCAACGACCATTACGTCCGCACCATGACCGAGTGGTCCGGCCCGGTCTTTGCGCAGGGCCGGCGCGGGACCGCGGGTTTCGCCCGCTTCCTCCGGGACGGCGGCATCGGCGTGCTGCTGTTCGACGTCTGGACCAAGGGCGGTGCGCAGATCGATTTCCTGGGCCACCCGGCGCCGACCTCGACCGCGGCGGCGCAGCTGGCGCAGCGCACCGGGGCGGCGCTGATCCCGATGTATGCGGTGCGCCGGCCGGACGGGCTGAACTTCGATGTTGTTTTCGACGCCCCGGTCCCTACCGAGGGTGCCCCGGACGCGGTGATGCGGGCGGTCACCGCCAGCCTCGAATCCCGCGTCGCGGCCCATCCGGAGCAATGGTTCTGGTTCCACCGCCGCTGGAAGCCCGAGCGCCGGTAACCGGACCGGCGGACCGGTCCGGCCGGTTCAGCGCAGGGCGGCGGCGGCGAGGATCGGGCCCGGTCCCGGCTCCTGCAGCAGCACCACAACCGGGTCGGAGCCTCCCACAGGCACCTCGGTCGTCCAGGCCGTGCCGCGCTCCCAGCGCCCGAGGACCTGCCAGCTTCGGACGATGTTGGCGTAGGTCAGGGTGCGGCCCGCATTCTCGCCGCGGACGATCTCGACGGTCTCCTCGGGGTCGTAGCGAACAAGCTGGACGACCAGCGGCCGGCGCGGGGCCTGGCCCGCCGCCTCGATCCGCAGGGTGCCGCCGGTCCGGCGCAGAGTCAGCCGGTAGCCGCTGGACCGGTCGGCGTGGTCGCGGATCGTGTCGGCGACCTCCATCGGCTTGGTGCCGACGATGTGGTCCTCGCCGCCGATCACCATCTGCGGGGTGTAGATCGTCCGCGCCCCGGCGACCCGGGCATAGCGGCGCTGGCGGTCCGAGAAGGCGGGATCGGCGAAGCTGTCCTTCCAGCCGATGTAGTCCCAGTAATCGACATGCAGCGCGAGGGCGATGACGTCGTCGCGCCGGGCCAGTTCGTGCAACATCGCGTCGGCGGGCGGACAGGACGAACAGCCCTGCGAGGTGAACAGCTCGACCACCACGGGTCCGTCGGCGCGGGCCGCCGGCACCGCCGCCCCGAGAGCCGCGAGGGCCAGTCCCGCCGCCGTCAAGAGCTGTCGCATCTGTCGTCCTTCCGTCATGCCGTACCGACCCCGGTCCTTAGGCGCGGGCCTGCCCGAACGCCAATCAAGCCTTTGCGATGTTCCGTGACAGGCCCGCGGCAGCCCGGCTCAGCGGCCAATTGCCGCGATCCTGCGGCAGCTGTGTGCAATGGTATACAATGACTTGATCCCGGCCCCGCGTTATCCTAGAGAACCGCCAAACCGCACGTTCCGCCAGCATCATCCGTCAACGGAGGTTCTCCATGACCATCACAGTCGGTCACGACAGCAGCAAGACCCGCAAGACCCTCACCGTCGGCGACCAGACCGTCGCCTATTACTCGATCAAGGCCGCCGAGGCGGCGGGCCTTGGCGACTTCTCGCGCCTGCCCGCCGCGCTCAAGGTGGTGCTCGAGAACATGCTGCGCTTCGAGGACGGCAAGACCGTCACCGTGGACGACATCAGGGCCTTCTCGGCCTGGGCCGAGAACGGCGGCAGGGGCGACCGGGAACTGGCCTACCGCCCGGCCCGGGTGCTGATGCAGGACTTCACCGGCGTGCCGGCGGTGGTCGACCTCGCGGCGATGCGCGACGGGATCAAGGCGCTGGGCGGCGACGCCCAGAAGATCAACCCGCTCAACCCCGTCGACCTGGTGATCGACCACTCGGTGATGATCGACGAGTTCGGCAACCCGCGCGCCTTCCAGATGAACGTGGACCGCGAATACGAGCGGAACATGGAGCGCTACACCTTCCTGAAGTGGGGCCAGTCGGCGTTCAACAACTTCCGCGTCGTGCCGCCGGGCACCGGCATCTGCCACCAGGTGAACCTCGAATACCTCGCCCAGACGGTCTGGACCGACACCGACCAGAACGGCGAGCAGGTCGCCTATCCCGACACGCTGGTCGGCACTGACAGCCACACCACGATGGTGAACGGGCTGGCGGTGCTCGGCTGGGGTGTCGGCGGCATCGAGGCCGAGGCGGCGATGCTGGGCCAGCCGATCTCGATGCTGATCCCCGAGGTCGTGGGCTTCAAGCTGACCGGCGCCATGCCGGAAGGTACCACCGCCACCGACCTGGTGCTC
>JBFKOW010000144.1:0-9066 GCA_041628615.1 Paracoccaceae bacterium
GTGGACAGCCGCGGCGACCCGGACCCCGAACTGGTGGTGTCGCCCGGCATGGGCCTGAACCCGCGCGGCCAGACGATGACCGTGGACCAGGATTACTGTCTGCGGGTGAACGCCTGGCTGGCGCTGCACCAGGACGAGATCGAGGCCCTGCGCGGGTCGCCGCCGGTGCCCGAGAGCCCGGACCTGCTCACCCTCTACCTCGTGCTCTGCCACCGCGAATGCGAGACCGACATTGAGCCGATCCCCGCCGGGCCGTGCCAGTCGCTGGACAAGGTGACGGCGCCGACCCGGATCGCCGACGATTTCCGGCTCGACCTGCGCTTCGCGCCGCCGGACCAGACCGAGGAGGACGCGATCCGCGCCCTCGGCGCGCTGCTGCGGGCGGTCGAGGTGGCGCCGGGACCCGGCGCGCCGCTGACACTGGACGAATTCCTCGGGTTTGTGCGGGCGCTGGCGCCGGGGGCCCCGGTCCCCGCCTCGCCGATGCCCGGGTCGCCGGGGATCGAACTGCTGATCCACCCCGACGACGCCGACGCCTTCCTGCGCGCGGCGCTCGAGACCTGGGTCAGCGAGGTGCGGCCGGCGCTGCTGCCCGACGGGCGCAACTGCCACAACGGCCCGCCCGCCGAGGGCTGCATCCTGCTGGCCGAGGTCGCGGTGCCGCTGGCGCTTGTCGCCGGCCAGTTCCGCGTCGACGGGCCGCTCGGGCTCGACACCGGGGACCGGCCGATCCTGCTGCAGACCCGGCTGCTGCAGGAGCGGTTCGGCTTCGCCGGGGGCGGCGGGGTGACCGACCACGCGGCGCTGACCGGGCTGACGGCGGACGACCACCCGCATTACCTGCTGGTCGATCCGGCGACCCGGGCGCTGGTTGCCGACCTCGTCGCGGACGGCAACCGGATCACCGCCCTCGCGCCCGGCGCCGCGCCCGGCCACGCGGTCGAGTTCGCGCAGGCGATCAAGGTCGGCGACGGGGCAGGCGGCGACCTGTCCCAGAGCTACCCGAACCTGCAGGTCGCCGGGCTGCGCGGGCGGCCGGTCTCGCCGGCCGCGCCCGCGACCGACGACGTGCTGACCTGGACCGGCACCCGCTGGGCGCCGCGGGCCCCGGCGGCGACCGGCAGCGGCAACTTCGAGCCCGGCCTGACCCGTCTGCGGCTGCTGAGCTGGGTCCATTCCGGCAGTTCCGGCTTCCGCCTCGCGCTGGACGGCGCGCGGGTCTCCGGCGTCGCCGTCCTGTTCAGCGACCGGGTGCTGGTGCGGCCCGGATCGCTCGATTCGAACAGCTTCCAGATCTTCGTGGAACTGGGCTCCGGCGGGCTGATCCAGATCGCCCGCGGCGGCGCCGAAGTGATCCCGGTCCGGGTCGCGGGGACCCAGCCGGCGACCGATTTCGAAGGCGACCCGGTGGAGGTCATCACCGAACTGCGGACCGCGCAGCCGGTGACCGAGGCGGCGCTGTTGCGCTTCGACGACGAGTTCGCCGAACGGCTCACCGGGCTCGAGACGGCGCGCACCCGGATCGTGCTGCATGGCGACGTGATCCGCGACCGCGACGGCCGGGCGGTGGACACCGAATTCCTGCGCGCCACCTTGCGCGCCGGGTCGGGCGACCGCCCCGAGGGGTCGGACCTCGGCCTGCAGGGCGGCCGCTTCGAAAGCTGGGTGTCGTTCCGGCCCAACCCGGACTCGCGGCTCGACGTGAACAGCGCCACCGTCGACGACCTGCGCACCCTGACAGGCGTCGGCGACGCCACCGCCCGCAACATCCTCGAGTTCCGCCGCGAGAACGGGCGCATCACCGCCGAGAACTTCACCCGCATTCCCGGCGTCTCGCCGACGCTGGCCAACCGGCTGAGAAATCGGCTGATCTTCGGATAGGAGGCCCGCGATGGCTGCCGCACTGAACCAACCGATCGTCGGCGACGGGATCCGGACCACCAACTACTTCCAGGGCCGGGTGCTGAGCGCCGAGGACCTTGCCACCGACCAGGTCGCGGACCGCAAGCGCCGGGCGCATCTCGGGCTGGCGATCGGGCCGGGGGTGGTGACCGGCCTGACGGTGGCGATCGAGACCGCGGGTCCGGCCCCCGTCGTGTCGGTGGAGAAGGGCATCGCGATCACCGCCGAGGGCGACACCGTCGAACTGCCCTCCCGGGTCAGCCTCGCCCTGCTGGGCGAGCCGGGCGGCGGGCCATCCGGCCCCGCCGGCCTGTTCGGCCCCTGCAGCGACGCCGGGCCGGGCGTGGACCTGAGCGGCGACGGCGCCTATGTCCTGCTGCTGTCGCCGGCGCAGGACTACCGCGAGCGGGCGCCGAAGGTCGGGCTCGACCCTGGCGACGGCATCGCCGGCAGTTGCGGCGCGCGCTACCTGGTGGAGGGCGCGGCGCTGCGCCTCGCCGCCCTGCCGCTCGCCGGGCGCAGCGACATCGCCGCCGACTTCACCGCCATCGCCGGGCTCGACGACCCGGCCTCGACCGCCGGGCCGGAACAGGCGCTGCGGATCGTGTCGCGGTTCCGCAACCGGCTGGCCCATCTCTGCCTCGCCGGCGCCGCCGCGGCCGAACACGCGGAATCGCTGCGGGCGGGCGCGCCCGCGGTGTTCGACGCGGACCCCTCGATCCTCGACGAGATGCGCAACGGCGAGAGCCCGGCGATCCGGCCCTGCGACGTGCCGCTGGCGGTGTTCTACCTCGACCTCTTCGGCCTGCGCTTTCTCGACCAGTGGGCGGCCCGCCGGCTGGCGCGGCCCCGCATCGACAAGGCCAGCCTGTCGCTGTTCCCCGAGACCGGGCTCGAACGGCTGCTGCAGTTCGCCGACCATCTTGACGACGTGCTGACCGGGACCGGCAACATCGCCGCGGTGCGGGTCGGCGACTACTTCCGCCACCTGCCGCCCGCCGGGTGGTTCCCGGCGCAGGGCAGCGGGGTGGCGGGGTTCAGCCCGTCGCAGTTCCTGTCGCCCCATACCCGCGGCGTGGTCGGCCGGATGAGCGCCGGACAGGCCGCCGAGCGGCTCGACGTGTCGCTGCGGCACCGCGCCGTTGACCTGCAGTCCGGCGCCTGCCTGCTGGTCTACGATCTCGACGAGAACGCCGCGGCGCTGGTCGCGGGCGAGGCCGGGCGGCGGGTCCGCCTGTTCACCGCGCGGTCGATCAACGGGCCGCTGGCGCGCGACGGTCTGGCGCTGGCGCTCGAAGGGCTCTGGCAGTCGGCGCGCGGCCTGCTGCGCCGGGTCGACCAGATCGACCTGCCGCTGCAACCGGCGACGGCGCGGGCCGACCTCGCCGCCGCGCAACAGGCGGTGGCGGACACCGCCAACCGCTACGCCGCGGTGGCGCTCGCCCGGGCGCTCGACGACGCCGACACGCTGCGGGTGATGACCACGCTGCTGGACCTGCAACGCGCCCTCGCGGCGCGGTTCGGCGCGATCCAGTTCGTCGGCAGCCAGAGCTTCACCTCGTTCTCGCCGTCCATGTCGCGGGCCTTCGCCGCGAACATGGCGACGGCGTTCTTCGTGTCGGGACTGCTGCAGCGGCTGAACGGCAGCCTGCCGGGCACCGGCGCGCCGGGACTGGCGCAGGCGATCGCCGCCGGGAACATCTGCGCCGCCATCGCCGCACAGGAGAACATCAACGCCTTTCTCGCCGGTTTCTCGGGCGAGGGCGCGGCCTCGGGGCCGGCGGAACTGTCGCTGGTGAGCAGCCCGAACGGGCAGACCGTGATCCCCGGCGGCGAAGCCTTCCCGCAGGTCTACGAGATCTCCAACGGCACCGACCGCCGGCTCACCTTCCAGCTCGAAGCCTCGGCCGACGCGCCGAACGGCGACTGGGGCGGCGCGGTGACCCTCACGGATCCGTCCGGGGTGGCGATCTCGGCGCTGGCCGTGGACAGCGGCGCGACGGGGCGCTTCATCGCCGCCGTGGCCGCCCCCGGGGACGCCGCGGTCGGGGAAACCGCCACGCTGGCGGTCCGGGCCTTCTCGCCGCCGCCCGACCTGCGCGACCTCACGGCGCAGCCGCTGGCCCTTCTGGTGGGCGACAGCGCGGGCGAGGCGGTGGACCGGACCATCCTGATCCCCGAACCGGCGGCGCCGCAACTGCTGCAATCCTTCGCGCTGAGCCAGGCCCGCAGCCTCGCCTTCACCCTGCTCTACCAGGCCGAGACCGGCCCGGCGACCACCGCCTTCGATGTCGCGGTGGTGTTCGAGGATCCGGTTGCCGGCTGGCAGGTGTCGATCGACGACGTGCTCGGCACCGCCGAGGGCCCGCCGGGCCGCTTCGTCGAGCAGGTGCAACTGACGTCGGGCCAGCGCCGGCCGCTGGTGGTCAACCTGCGCGCGCCCGCCACGACCGGGCTGACCACGCGGGTCAGGCTGGTCGTCACCTCGCGCGACCTTCCGGTCCAGATCCAGGCCGCGTCGCCGCCGGACGGCGCGTTCTTCACCCTCGCCACGCCCACCGGATAACAAGGAGGACCGTCCCGTGCCCCGCCCCATCGCCGCCGCCGCCCTGTCACTGCTGCTCGCGGCTCTTGCCTCGCCGGGCCTCGCGGCCTCGCCCTGCCCGATCAGCCTGATCGGAGGCGCCGACATCGGCGCGGTCGACGGCGCGCGGGGGGCAGAGTGGAACGACGCCGCGATCCTGCAATCGCTGAGCCCGGCCAGTTCGTCCTGCCTCGGCACCCTGCTCGACGCCGACGGCAGCTTCCGGCCGGTGAACCTGCGGTCCAAGACCTACACCGACCCCGGCGGGGCGCGCTGGCTGGGCCTGTTCGTCGAGGTGCAGGACGCCTCCGAGACCCAGCCCGACGGCAGCACGCTGGCCAATGGCGAGGTGCTGACCCTGCAGATCGACCCCGGCTTCGACGGCGGCACCGCCCTCAGCCAGGGCCCCGGCGCAGCCGCGCGGGACTGGAAGATCGAGGTGCGGCATTTCTGGGCCACCGCCGGCGGCGGCGACCCCGACGCGGTGGCCTCGACGCTGCGGCTGTTCGACAGTTCCGGCAGCAGCGGCTTCTGCGCCACGCCCCCGGCGGCCAGCGTGCCGCACTGGGCCGAGGTGACCGGCGGCCTGACCCCGGCGACGACCCCGCTGGCGGCGGTCCGCAAGGACCTGCCCGGCGGCTACACCGTGGAGATCGCGGTGCCGATGGCGCTGATCGGCAACCCGGCGGGCGATATCGGCATCGCGCTGGCCGTGGTGAACGACTTCGGCAGTTGCACCGCCGGGTCCGGGATCTGCGACGGCTACGGCCTGTCCTTCCCCTCGGACCTGCCGGTGACCAACGCCGACAACCCGGTGGTCGGCTGCGGGCCCGGCTGGCTGGAACCCGGCGACTGGGCCACGGGCTTCATCGAGGCCGCCCCCGGCGACGTCACCCTGTCCCATGCACCGCGCTTCTGGACCAGCGAGGACGTCGATGCGCTGGCCTGCGGCGTGGTCGACAACAATTACTACCCGGCCAATCCCTGCCGCATGGCGGTGCGCGCCAACCTTCGCAACGCCAGCACCAGCGCGCAGGTCCGCAACCTGCTGATCCTGCGCGGCCAGCATGGCGCCGGGGTGGTCGACTGGACCTTCGTCGACCTGATCGAGGGCGTCAGCGTGCCCGCAAGCGGCCAGATCGCCAGCACCAGCGCCGAGGTCTCGAACCTCGCCGGGCTGGCCGGGCACCCCTGCGTGCGGGCCTACGTCCTGCCGCCTTTCATCGACCCGCAGTTCGACCTTGCGCGGATGCAGGCAATCACCTCGGCCGCCGACCTGACCGATCTGGTCGCGACCTACGGCCTGCGCGACATCCACTCGGCGCAGCAGAACATCTCGCGGCGGCCCGAGGCCGAGGTCTGCCCGAACGCCGGCTGCCGGATCAGCCGGGCGCTGCTGCGCGGCGCGGATACCGTCCTGGCCGGGCTGTCGCTGATCGGTCCGGCCGCGGCGCAGGAGGTCCCGCGCCGCGCGTCGCTGTTCACCCTCGCCCCGGCGGCCCATCCGGACCCCGGCCAACCCGCGGGCCTGCTGAGCGGGCTGATCGGCGACGTCGGCTTCGATCCCGAGGTGCTCGCCGGCATCGCCAAGGAGGATGCGGTGGTCGAGATCGTGGCGCTGGGATACCGCGACCCGGACAACATCGAGCCGCCGCTGCCCGACCCGCGCCACAACTTCATCGAGGTCGTCGGCGGGGCGGTCGAGCGCATCCCGCTTGCCCGCATCGCCGCGGGCGAGGTCGTCGACCTGGCGCTTGACGTGGGCAACCCGTCCGACACCGCCCGCCATATCGGCCTGTCGGTCCGGATCCACGATCCCACCGGGTCGGGCCTGGCGCTGTCGGTGTCGGACGCCACCGTGGCGGCGGTCACCGGGGCCCCCTTCGACCCCTGGCAATCCCGCCCGATCACGATTCTCGCCGGGACCGCCGAGGCGATCGCGGCGGCGGGCGGCGGCGGGCCGGGCGCGACGCGATGGCTGCTCTGGCTGGTGCTGCTGGTCCTGCTGATCCTGCTGGCGCTGGCCGTGCTGCGCCGCCGGTCGCCGTGACATGGCCGCGCCGCTCGCCCCCCTGGTGATCGGCCGGGCCCGGCTTCCGGCCGCGCCCGGTCGGGACCGGGCGGCGCGGGCCGCGCTGACCCGGTCGCTCGCGCCGCTGGGCCAGCGCGGCAGCCTTGCCGCCGGCGAGAGCCCCGCCGCGATCCTGCTGGTCCGCCGCCTGCAGGTCGAGGATCCCGGGCCGCGCGGCGGCCTTTCCGGGCAGGTCCGCGACCGGCTGCGCACGATCCGCAACCGCGCCGCCCGGCCCGCGGGCGGCCGGGTCCCCGAGGCGGCGGAGGCGGTGCTGTTCGCCGACGAGGCCGAGCTTCTGGCCTGTCTCGCGGCGGCCCCGGAGCCGAGCTGGTGGCGCCGGGCCGCGTCCCGCCTGCTGGGCGATGTGTCCGGACCCGGCGGCCTGTCGGTGGCGCTGGCCGGGCGGGCCGAGAGCCTGCCCGCGGTGGTCGCCCTGCTCGATCTCTGGGGGGCGGCGCCTGCGGCGGTTCGTGTGTTCTCTCCGGGCGAGGCGGGCCGGATGGCGCGCGCCCTCGCGGCGGCATGGGAGGTGCCGATCCCCGAAGGCTCGGACAGAACCACGGCGACGGACGAGGTTGCAGACCGGGTAGCGGGCCGGGCCGGACCGTCCGGCCGGACCCGCCCGCCCGACGCGGCCCGCGCCGATCCGGCGGAGGCCCTGTTCGCCGCCGCCCGCCTGCTGGCCTGCGGGCGCCCGATGGCCCCGGCCGAGCGGGACCGGATCGCCGGGCTGATCGCCCGGGCCGCCGGCATCGCGGCAGCGCCGGCAAACGGAACCGGCGGCGCACCGGTGTCCGTCCTGAGCCGAGTCCGTCGGCCCGGCCTGACCCCGTCAACGGAATCCGGACCCGGCGTCCGGCCCGGTGATCCCGCGTCCGGCCAGATGGACGCCGTTCCCACGCTCCGCGCCGTCCGGGCGGCGGCCGTCATCGTGCCGGACGCGGCCGACGCCGCGGACCCGTTGCCCGCCGAACGCCGGACCGGTCGCCCGGACGGCCGGCGGCCCGGGACCGCCCTACCGGACGCGCCGGGACCCGGACCGTCCGGACCGGCGTCCTGCCCCCCGGAGAAAGTCCCCCGCGGGCCCGCCGCCCCGACCCCGGCAGCTCCGCAGCCGGGCCCGGACCGCCAAGATGCGGCGATGGCTGCGGCCCGCCGCGCCGAGGCCCTGCCCCGGACCGAGAGCTTTCGCACCGACCTTGGCGGGCTGTTCTTCCTTTGGACCCTCGCCCGCGCGCTCGGCCTGCCCGGGGCGGCGGCGGACTGGGACATGGAGACTGCGCTGGGGCCCTGGGCGCTGATCGCGGGGCTGGGCCGGGCGCTCCTGCCAGCGCGGGAGGCGCGGCCCGACGATCCGGCCTGGACCCTGCTGGACACGCTGGACGGGACCCCGGACGAGACGCCCGCCGGCACCGGGATGCGGGTGCCGGACACAATCCGGGTGCCCCGGACCTGGCTGACCGGCGGGATCCGGCGGCTGAACTGGACCCACGCCGGCGGACACCTGACCTTGCGCACCGCGACGGGGATCGCGGTGCTGCGCCAGCCCTGCGCCGCCGCCGATCTTCCCGCCGCGCTGGCCGAAGCGATCGGCGCCTGCCCCGGGGCGCTGGCCACCGCGGGCCGGACCGCCCGGCCGCCGCGCGCCCGCGCCGCACCGGGCCTCGATCCGGCGTTCCGGACCTGGCTCGACTGGATGACCCCGGCGATCCGGGCGCGGCTTGCCGCCGGGCTGTCCTGCCGGACGGCTGCGGCGCACCGGGTGCTGATCCGCCCGGCCACGATTCACCGGACCCCGGCCCGCCTCGACGTGGTCTTCGCGCTCGACCAGGCCGACCTCGCCACCCGGCGCGCCGGGCTCGACATCGACCCCGGCTGGGTGCCGGCGCTGGGGCATATCCTGCGGTTCCACTATGTCTGAGGATGGCCAGCGCATGACACGGCCGGACGACCGGATCGGAGCGCTCCCGGCGACGGCGGGCGGGCACTTCGTGCTGCATTTCTACGCCGCGGTGCATGACCTGCTGCGGCAGATCCGCGGCCTGTCCGGGGAGACCGACACCTTCGCCGAGGTGGTCTCGGAACACCCGTTCCTCAATGGCTACATCGCCGAGATCAACCGCGCCCAGCCGCTGGCCGAAGCCGGCGCGGAGGACGCCGCCGACTGGACCGCGGCGATCGTGGCGCATGAGGCGACCTGCTCCTGCCGGCTGCCGATCCTGACCCTGCGTGCCGCCGGGCTGACCGGCGCCGCGATCCGGCTGCTGATGCTGGCCGGGCTGGTCGAGGAGGACACGAGGTTCGGCGACCTCTTCGCCTGGCTGCAGGCGGGGACGGGCGCGCGGCGGCTGACGCTGGGGCTGGCGGAAGGCATCCTGAACCGGACCGGGCAGCCGGCCTCCGAGACCGAGACCGCACCGTGGCGGCAGCTGGACGGCTGGGGGCTGATCCGGCCCCTCGATCACGACGCCCCCCGGTCCGAACGGACGCTGGGGGTGCCGCCGGA
>JBFKOW010000145.1:0-9060 GCA_041628615.1 Paracoccaceae bacterium
ACAGCTTGGCCCCGACCCGGCGACTGCCGAGATCCGGGTCCGCCGCAACGGTCCCTACGAGGTCCGCAACGTGGCGCTCGACGCCGCCTTCATCGGCGCCGGCGCCTCGGAGCGCAAGTACGTCCTGTGCCGCTGCGGGCACTCGGGCAACAAGCCATTCTGCGACGGCTCGCACCGCGACGCCGGCTGGACAGACGGAGACGACACATGAGCCAGGGACTGCCGCCCTATGCGACCACAGGTCAGCGCATCTGGTACTACGGGTTCCGGGTGATCTGCGGGCTGATCTTCTTCTTCCTGATCGCGCCGATCCTCGTCATCATCCCGCTCAGCTTCAACGCGCAGGACTTCTTCACCTTCACGCCCGAGATGCTGCGGTTCGACCCGGCGGGCTACAGCCTCAAGCACTACGACGACTTCTTCAACAACGAACAGTGGCAGTCGGCGATGTGGAATTCGCTGAAGATCGCCCCGGCGGCCACGTTCCTGTCGGTCGCGCTTGGCACGCTTGCGGCGATCGGGCTCAGCCAGAGCCATGTTCCGGGCCGGCGGGCGATCATGGCGATCCTGATCTCGCCGATGATCGTGCCGCTGATCATCTCGGCCGCCGGGATGTACTTCTTCTATTCGCGGATCGGCTTGCAGGGCACCTATGTCGGCGTGGTTCTGGCCCACGCCGCGCTGGGCATTCCCTTCGTCATCATCACGGTGACGGCGACGCTGGTGGGCTTCGACCGGTCCCTGACCCGGGCCTCGGCCAATCTCGGGGCCGATCCGGTGACGACGTTCTTCCGGGTGCAGATGCCGCTGATCCTGCCGGGGGTGATCTCGGGCGGGCTGTTCGCCTTCATCACCAGCTTCGACGAGGTGGTGGTGGTGCTGTTCGTCGGCAGCGCCGGGCAGAAGACCCTGCCGTGGCAGATGTTCATCGGCCTGCGCGAACAGATCAGCCCGACCATCCTCGCCGTGGCGACGATCCTGGTGGTGATCTCCATCGCGCTGCTGGCCACCGTCGAGATGCTGCGGCGGCGCTCCGAGCGGCTTCGGGGCATGTCGCCGGGCTGACGATTTTCCGCCGGAACGAATTCGAATCGCGTATCGTCGGCCCAGGTCGTGGGTCCTGAGGGCGTGGTGCGGCGATGTTGCAGTTCGGGTCGCGGGGCCAGCCCGTCGCGCGCCTTCAGGGGGCGCTGAACCTCGATCGCCGGCGGGACCGGATCCTCGCCGTGGACGGGGACTTCGGTATCCAGACCCTGGGCCGGGTGCGGCATTTCCAGTCCGTGAACGGCACCGTCGCCGACGGCATCGTCGGGCCGGTGACGATGGGCTTTCTGTCCGCGCTCTTCGCGCTGCTCGACAAGGCCGGCGGCGGAACCGGCCCCGGCGGCGGAACCGGCGCCGTGCCGCCGCCTCCGCCACCACCCCCGCCGCTCGAGGCCGGCCGCCGCCAGATGGTCGTGCAGTCCGCGATGGCCGCCGCGACGATCATGGGCTGGAGCAGCGAGACCAGCCCGCCGCCGGAGGGCAGTCTCGCCATCGCCACGCGGTTCCTGGCCAAGGAAGGCGGCGGGCGCGGACGGCAGGGGGCGGGCCACCTCGCGGCGATCTTCACCGCCGCCGGCCTGCCCACCGCCAGCACCGTCAACGTCGGGCAGGGCTGCGCCCGGTTCCGCAACGGCAACGAGGAATGCTCGGCCGACGCCTACAAGGCCAAGCGCAACCAGTCCGACATCGTGTCGTGGTGCGGGATCTTCGCGCTGTCGGTGGTCCGCACCGTGGGCATCCCGGTCGGCGGCTGGCTGAACGGCAACGTGGCGGCCAACAAGGGGTTCCGGCTGATCTCGCCCGCCGAAGTGCAGCCCGGCGACATCGGCATCAACGAACCCGTCGGACGCAATCACCATTTCATCGTCATCGACCGCAAGGGCGACCAGTTGTGGAGCGTGGACGGCAATGCCGGGGCCTTCCTGTCGATCCTTGGCCGGACCTACCGGATGCTGGCCCCGGACAGCACCCGGCGCGACGTGTCCAACGTGATCAACCACCGGGGCGAGATGATGCCCACGGCCTTCTTCACCTGCTTCTGAGCAAGGGCCGCCGGTTTTCCCGAGCGCGAAGCGGCGATGCATCGTTTTTCTGACGGAACTTGTCTTATCCGTCAAATGCGTGCCATCCTCCGCCAAACGGGAAGGGGTTTTCGGATGTTCAAGACGATATCTGCGGCGGCGCTGGCCCTCGCCATCGGAACCGGGTCGGCTGGCGCGGCCACGCTGGGGACCGTGGTCGCCTTCGGCGACGAATGGACCTTGTCGAATTCGGCCTTCGGAACCGACGCCGCCAACACCGGGCAATTGACCAGCAACCTCGCCGCGCTGCTTGGCGGGACCAGCTACCTGATCGCGACCGCCAATGCGTTGGCCTATGGATCGAGCTTCGAGACCGCGCTGGCGACCGCCGGCAAGTCGGTGACGCGGACCAACAGCGATGCGGGCCTTGCCGCGGGTCTCGGCACGGCCGATGTCGTGCTGCTGTCCGGCACCGTCGGGACCGGCGCGCTGGCCCAGCTCCATGCCTTCGTCGGCGGTGGCGGGTCCGTGGTCGTGTCGCTCGGCACCGGCGATATCGGTGGCAGCCCCGTCAGCGAGGCTGCGGCCTGGAATCCCTTCCTGAACACCTACGGGCTGAACGCGGACGCGAGCTGGACCTACACGACCAACGTCTTGAACCTGCCCGTGGCCATCGACGGCCCGACCAGTCTCGACGATGGCGTGACGAGGGTCATCTGGGGCTATGGCAACCAGATCTCGCTGTTCGGACCGGATCCGGCCGAGGGACTGGTGACGCTGACACAGCAGACCGCCACCGTCCGCGCCATCGGCGTATCGGTCGGAGGCGAGACCCCGGCGGTGCCCGTCCCGGCGAGCCTGCCCCTGCTTCTGGCCGGTGCGGGCGGTCTGCTGGTGCTTCGGGGTCGCCGGCGCGCCTGACCGCCGTCAGGGCAGGATGGCCAGCCAGACCCACGCGGTGAGCGTGCTGAGCGCGGTGCCGATCAGCACCGTCGAGGCTGCCACCCGCTTGGCCCGGCCATACATGTTGGCGAAGACGTAGACGTTGATTCCCGGCGCCATCGCCGCCGTCACCACCGCCGAGCGCAGGGCGTCGGTGTCGAGCCCGAAGGACAGCCCCAGACCCCAGGTCACGACCGGGTGCAGCCCGAGGCTGATCGCGCAGAGCGTCAGGATCGCGCGCATGTCCCCCTCGGGCCGGTAGCGCACCAGCACCCCGCCCAGCCCGAACAGCGCCGCCGGCAGGGCGGCCCGCGCCAGCAGGTCCACCGCGTCGCTGACGATCTCGGGCAGCGGGACGCCCGAGACGTTGACCGCGAAGCCCGCGCCGATGGCGATGATGAGCGCGTTCGAGAACATCGCCCGCCCCACCTTGCCCGGCAGGCTGCGCGCCGGGGTGCCGCGGGCGCGGACGATCTCCATCAGGGTGATCCCGATGCCGTAGCAGATCGGCGCGTGCAGGGCGATGATCGCGAAATTCCCCGCCAGCGCCTCGGTCCCGTAGGCCCGTTCGGTGATCGGCAGACCCAGCAGCACGGTGTTCGAGAACAGCGCCACGAAGCCGAAGGCGATGGCGTCCTCCCAGTCCCGACCGAACAGGAACCGTCCGGCGGCGAAACCGGCGGCGAAGCCGATCAGCGCCCCGGCGTAGAAGCTGACCAGCAGGGCGGGTCGGAAATGCGCGGTCAGGTCCAGCCCGGCGATGGCGGCGAACAGCAGGGCCGGAATCGCGAAACGCTGAGTGAACACCATCAGTCCGTCGACGCCGGCATCGCTGAACCAGCCGCGCCAGACCGCGACGTAGCCCGCCCCGATCACCAGGAAGACCGGCAGGATGACCGAGGTCAGCGCGCCCATGCGGTCCTCCGGGACAAGTCGGCGGCCATTCAGACCTCGAAGCTGAACGTCAACCCGTCATGGGCCGGGTGCACGTTGTCGGGGGTCTCGGCGTCGACGGTGGCGTAGTCGAGGTCGATATGCATGTTGGTCAGCACAGCCTGCCGCGGCGCCGCCCGGGCGATCCAGCCCAGCGTCTTGTCGAGATGGGCGTGGGTCGGGTGCGGCTTGCGCCGCAGCGCGTCGACGATCCAGAGGTCGAGCCCGGTCAGATGGGGCCAGGCGTCGTCGGGGATTTCGGCCACGTCGGGCAGGTAGGCCACGTCGCCGATCCGGAAGCCCAGCGCCTCGATCGCGCCGTGGTCCACCGCGAAGGGGGTGAAGGCTAGCGGCCCGCCGGCGCCGTCGATGGTGACATCGCCGTCGATGGTGTTCAGGTCGAGGATCGGCGGGTAGGGCGACCCGGCGGGCTGCACGAAGGCGTAGCCGAACCGGCTGAGCAGCGCGTCCGAGGTGTCGCCGTCGGCCCAGACCTGAAGACGCCGGCGCATGTTGAAGACGATCATCCGCAGGTCGTCGAGCCCGTGGACGTGATCGGCATGGGCATGGGTATAGATCACCGCGTCGAGTTCGCCCACGCCGGCGTCGAGCAGCTGGTTGCGCAGGTCGGGGGAGGTGTCGATCAGCACCCGGGTGACGCCGCCATCCGGGCCCTCGCGGGTGACCAGCAGCGAACAGCGCTGCCGCCGGTTGCGCGGGTTGTCGGGGTCGCAGTCGCCCCAGAGCCCGCCCAGCCGCGGCACCCCGCCCGAGGAGCCGCAGCCGAGGATGCGGAAGCGGACCGTCGCGGTCATGCCGCCTCGGACCAGCGGGCGGCCTTGGCGAAGAGCCGGTCGAAATTGGCGGTGGTCCGGGCGGCGAACTCGGACTCGGACAGCCCGAACAGGTCCGCGCCGACCCGCGCGGTGTGGGCGACATAGGCCGGCTCGTTGCGCCTGCCCCGGTGCGGCGGCGGGGCGAGGTAGGGCGCGTCGGTCTCCACCACTATCCGGTCGAGCGGCGCGGCGGCGAAGATGTCGCGCAGCTCCTGCGACTTCGGAAAGGCGGCGATTCCCGACATCGACAGGTAGAACCCGAGATCGAGCGCCGCGCGGGCCAGGCCCGCGCCGGAGGAGAAGCAGTGCATCACGCAGGCATAGGGTCCGTTCCGGTAGCCCTCGGCCAGGATCCGCGCCATGTCGTCGTCGGCGTCGCGGGCGTGGATGATGAGCGGCAGGCCGGTCTCGCGCGCGGCGTCGATATGGACCCGGAGCGAGCGCTGCTGCACCTCGGCGCTGTCGGCGGTGTAGTGGTAGTCGAGCCCGCTTTCGCCGATCCCGACCAACTTGGGATGCCGGGCCAGCGCCACGAGGTCGTCCACCGTGGCAAGCGGCTCGTCGGCGGCGCTCATCGGGTGGGTGCCGGCGGCGTAGAACACCGGGTCGTGGGCCTCGGCGATGGCGCGGACGCGGGGTTCGTGCCGCAGCCGGGTGCAGATCGTCACCATCCGGGTCACGCCGGCCGCGGCGGCGCGGGCCACGAGCCCGGCGACGTCGCCCTCGAAATCGGGGAAATCGAGGTGGCAATGGCTGTCGACAAGTCCGGTCATCGGGCGGTCTGGCCTTGGCTTCTGGTCTGCGGTCTCGGGTCTGCGGCGGGCGCGGCGCGTCAGGCGGGCAGGGTGGCGCGGGCCACCTCCTCGGTCCGGAAGACCATATCGAGGATGACACTGGCAGGGTCAAGGTTGACCGCCTGCCCGTGCCGCGCCCGGTCCGACAGCCGCTGCGCGAGATCGGCCCAGGCCCGGGCGGCGCGGTCGTCGGGGCAGAGCCGGGCCAGCAGCCGCGCCTCGCCCGGCGCGCCCTGGTCCGCCGGCGGGCCGATCAGCCCGGCCCGCGCGGTGCGGGCGAGGAACCGGTCGAAGAGATCGAGCAGCAGGTCGAAGCGGTCCGCGTTCTTCGGCCCCGCCGCGCTTTCGGCCAACGCGAGGGCACGGCTCCGGTCGATCCGGCCGGTTCCGTCGAACAGGCCCACGAGGTCGGCATAGATCCGCAGCCCGTCCATCCGGATCAGCCGCACCGCCTCGCCCACCGAGCCGCCGGACAGCGCCGCGATGGCGGCGGTCTCGGCGCTGTCGATCCCCGCCTGGTCCAGCGCGGCGGCAAGATCGGCGGTCCCGAGCGGCGCCAGCCGCAGCGCGCGGCAGCGGGACCGGATCGTCGGCAGCAGCCGGGCCGGCTGGTGGCAGACCAGCAGGAGCGTGGTCCGGGCCGGCGGTTCCTCCAGTTCCTTCAGCAGCGCGTTCGCGGCGGTGACGTTCATCTCGTCCGCAGCGTCGACGATCACCACCCGGCGGCCGCCGTCCGTGGCGGCGAGGTGGAAGAAGGACTTCAGCTTGCGGACCTCGGTGGCGCGGATGTCGGCGCTGATCCGGTCGCCCTTGTCGTTGGGTCCGCGGCGGACCACGTGCAGGCCGGGATGCAGGCCCTGCCGCAGCCGGTGCAGCGCCTCGCCCGCCACCGGGTCGAGCGTCGCGGGCGGCGGCGGCGCGCCGAACAGCCCGTCGGCCGCCGCATCGGGCGGCGCGGTGAGCAGGAAACCGGCGATGCGCCAGGCCAGCGTCGCCTTGCCGATCCCGCGCGGCCCGGTGAGCAGCCAGCCGGAATGCATCCGCCCGGCGGCGAAGGCTTCGAGGAACTCGGCCTCGGCCGCCGCCTGGCCGAACAGCCGGGCGGTCTCGCGCGGGTGCGGGACACCCGGCAGGCCGGTCGGATCGGGAAGGGGCGCGTCCTCGGTCATCGGCGCGTTCAGGGCGTCGCCAGCGGCGCGGCGATGGCGGCGATCTCGGCGGCCACGGCCTCGGCCGGGCGGTTGCCGTCGACCACCACGCAGCGCTCGGGGTAGTCACGGGCGAGCCGCAGGAAACCGTGGCGCAGCGTTTCCTGGAAGGCGAGGCCCATGTCCTCGAACCTGTCCTCGCCCGAGCGGCGGGCCAGCCCGCGGCGCAGCGCCGTCTCGGGGTCCATGTC
The DNA here is from genome assembly GCA_041628615.1 of Paracoccaceae bacterium. Taxonomy (GTDB): domain Bacteria; phylum Pseudomonadota; class Alphaproteobacteria; order Rhodobacterales; family Rhodobacteraceae; genus JAMWZF01. The sequence continues at coordinate 6,971 of JBFKOW010000145.1, forward strand.
GATGATGAAGGTCAGGTCCGGCTCGCGGCCGATCATCAGGTCGTGCAGACGGTCGACGATGCCGCGCAGGTCGCCACGGGTGGCACCCTGGTAGACACGGGTGCTGTCGGCGAAGCGGTCCGAGATGACGGTCCGGCCGGCGGCCAGCGCCGGGCGGATGGTCTTTTCCAGATGGTCGCGGCGGGCGGCGGTGAACAGCAGGATCTCGGTCTCGGCCGACCAGCGGTCGGGGTCGCCGGTCAGCAGCAGCGCGCGGATCTCCTCGGCCCCCGGCGACCCGCCCGGTTCGCGGGTCAGCAGCGCGCCCGGCAACCGGTCGGCCAGCAGCCGCGCCTGGGTGGACTTGCCCGAGCCGTCGATGCCCTCGAAGGTTATGAAGCGTCCGGTTTCGTCGGTCGTCATGTCGGGGCGGGGTCTCAGCTGGCTTCGGGGAGCCCACCCTCGTCTGCCGACAGCATCTTGTCCAGCAGCACCTGCGCCGCGGTCCGCAGCCGGACGCCGAACCCGCCCGGCGCAACGTCGGTCTCGGCCACGAGGGGCACGCGCCGGTCCGGCAGCCCGTCGAGACGGATCACCAGTTCCCCCAGCGGATCGCCCGCCGCGACCGGGGCGGAGACCGGGCCGTCGAACACCGCTTCGGCCTGCACCGCGTCCTGGTTCAGGATCGGCACCAGCAGCGACAGGTCCGCGGCCAGCGCCAGCCCGACCTCCGATGCGTCGCCCATCCAGACCGGGGCGGTGGCGATGCGGGTGCCGGCGGTGCCGAAATCCTTCTGAACGAACTGGCGGAAGGCCCAGTTCACGATCCGCTCGGCTTCTTCCGCCCGCTCCGCCGCGGTCTCCAGCCCGGTGATCACGAAGATCACCCGCCGGTCGCCCTGCTTGGCGGATCCGACGAGCCCGTAGCCCGCTTCCTGGGTGTGGCCGGTCTTGAGTCCGTCCGCGCCGATCCCGAGCCCGAGCAGCGGGTTGCGGTTGCGGTTGTTGGCGGGGGCGCGGTTGTCGAACTCGAATTCCTGTTCGGCGAACAGAGGATAGAAGGTCGGGAAGTCGCTGATCAGGCGATTGGCGAGGATGCCGAGGTCTCGCATCGACATCGCGTGGCCCTCCGCCGGCCAGCCGCTGGCGTTCATGAAGGTCGAGCCCGCCATGCCCAACTGCCGGGCTCGATCGGTCATCAGCCGCGCGAAATCCGCCTCGGTGCCGGCAAGGCCCTCGGCAAGCACCACGCTGGCGTCGTTGCCGGACTTGACGATCACGCCGCGCAGCAGGTCCTCGACCCGGACCCGTTCGCCTTCTCGCAGGAACATCGTCGAGCCGCCGAAGCTCGAGGCATGGGCCGAGACCGGGAACTCGTCGTCGACGGTGATGACGCCGTTGGCGATCGCCTCGAACGCCATGTAGAGCGTCATCAGCTTGGACATCGAGGCCGGCGGCAGCGGCTGGTCGGCGTTCTTCTCGAGAAGGATCGTGCCGGTGGTCTGGTCCATCACGAAAGCGGCCGAGGCGCGAGTCTCCAGCCCCTGGGCCAGCGCTGCCAGCGGCCAGAACAGCAATGCGGCGAGGGCGCCGAGCGCGGCGCGGGTCGGGATCGGGCGCGGTGACATGGGCAGCGGTCTCCGTCTGGCGTCATGTGGCCCCGTCCGTATCCGGCCGGACCGGGCGGCCGGAGGACAGGATCACTCGGTTACGAAATAGGCGTCGCGGTAGCCACCTGCCTTCACCTTTTCGAGAAGCGCGGCACGCTCGGCCTCGGTCCGGGCCGGGCCGATGAGGACCCGGTAATAGGGCTGGCCCTGGCTCTGCTCCGCGACCACCGTCGGCACGATGCCGATCGCGCGCATCTCGTCGGCGGCGGCGGTCGCATTGGCCTCGACCCGGAACAAGCCGATCTGGATGTAGGGCGCGCGCAGCGTGGAGGCCGCGGCAGGGGTGGCTGGCGGGGTCGCGGCGGCGGCCGCGGCGGGAACCGGCGCCGGGCTGGCCGCGGCGGCAGCCTCTGCCGCGTCGATGGCGGCTGCCGCCCCTGCGATCGGGTCGAGCGGGCTCGCCTCGATCGTCGCGGGCGCGGCGAGATCGACGGTTTCCGC
>JBFKOW010000146.1:0-8960 GCA_041628615.1 Paracoccaceae bacterium
ACGAGGCCGGGCGTGGTCGAGCGGAACCGCCGCCGGGTGCCGATCCCCGACGACCGTTCCGCGGCCGGGTCCGGCTCGCCTGCCTGCGCGATCCGCGGGGTGTGATCGAAGCCCTGCAGCATCGAGGTCGCGGCGTCGTAATGCGCGCGGATGTCCTCCTCGCGCAGTTCCATCTGGTCGGCGGTCTGGCTCATCCTCCGTCCCCCTCAAAGGTGATATCGCCGCGCCAGCGCATCTCGGCGGCGGCGTCGCTGCACAGGTGCCGGCCGCCTACGGTGCGCCCCGCGACCTCGCCCTCAAACAGGCAGTAGACCGGGGCGCCGGAGCCGGACTGGTTGCCTTCGAGACGCAGGTAGACGGCCCCGTCGACGCAGGTCGAATGCAGTTTGCCCGACATCCGGTGGCTGTCGTTCCAGCCCTCGAACGACCCGGCGGCGACATCCATGATCATCTGCGCGCTGCCGTCCTGCCCGAAGGTTCCCCTGATTGCCGCGATGGCGCAGTCCGGGTCGCCCTGATCGGGGACCGGCGGGGGCGGGGCCGGTTCCGGCGCGAAGATGCCCTGCCCGATCAGCGCCAGCACCACCCCGGACGCCAGCCCGACGAGCGCGATCGCGATCTGGGTCCGGCTGTTGATCCGCGCCACTTCGACGGCGCTGTCCGGTTTGTCGTCGGCCATACCGTCACCTGTAATTGAGCACCCGGCCGCCCGGGCTCACGACGAACTTGCGCACGTTGCCGAAACCCGGCGGGTTCAGTTCGGCCAGCGCCTGGAAGGGCCGCTGCGGCAGGATGATCGCCCGGTCCATGCGGGTCGCGCCGGTCTCGGCTCCCTGTCCGCCGAACGGGTCGAGGGCGAAGACCTGCCGCTCCACCGTGCCGAACCAGCCGGACTTCTCGCGCTCCACCCGTTCGCTCAGCAGGTCCTCCTCGGTCCAGACCAGCGCCCAGTCCTCGCCCTCGGGCGCCTGCGCCGCCTGCAGCACCTCGCGCAGCGGACCGGCCTGCCGGGTGAAGGCGTGGGAATACATCGGCCCGACATGGATCCGGCGCAGCCGCTTGGGATGCAGGTCGTCGAAATCGGTGTCGAAGCCTCGGGCGATGGTCAGAAGCTTCAGCCCCGCCACCGATTGCGCCATCAGGTGGTTCTGCACCTCGGGCCAGCGCCGCTCGTCCTTCGGCAGGCCGACCGGGCCGGTATCCTCCAGTTCCATCAGGTAGATCTGCGGCAGGTTGATCTGGCTGTCGTAGACCGCCCAGTGCAGCAGGAACAGGCGCCGCTCGCCCTCGTTCCCGAGCCAGACCGCGTCCGGGTCGTTGCGGGCCCAGAACAACCCGCCCTTGAGCAGTTCCTCGTAATAGAGCCGCTGGGACAGGGCGAATTGCAGCTTGGTCGGGATCTCGAGTTCGCCGACGATGGTGCGCACCATCTGGTCCTTCAGGTCGGCCACCGACGGCATCTGCCGCAGGTGCCGCTCGGCCTGCAGCGCGTCGTTCGCCATCGTCATCAGTTCGGAAAACACCGGGAAGCCGCTCTCGACCCGGTCGAATTTCAGCTTCCCGGCATGGGGCCAGCGGCCCGAGAAGTGATACTTGTGAGCCAACGCCCGGAACGTCAGCGTGAGCCCGAGCAGGTATCGCGCGATCACCTCGACGCTGCGCCGCTCGAACCGGCCCTCGGCCTCCATCACCCCGGCGACGCGGGACAGGTGGCCGGTGATCTTCTCGAACTTGGCGAAGTAGCGCCGCGTGACGCGGGTGTCCTCGAGGGCGAAGTGGTCAAGCTCGCTCATGCCGCGCGCCCCCGATCACCGATTGCCGGGCGCGAGGGGGACCGCCCCGGTCCCCGTCCGGGTGCCGCGCCCGGCCGGTCGGGCCGCGCGGCGCGCGCCGGGCATCGGGCAGCCGGGCATCGATCAGCCGCCGTCCCGGCCGTAGGCGTTGGCGTCGTGCTTCTTCACGATCTCCACGAATCGGCGGGCAAAGCGTTCGTCGGCCTTGGCCTTCTTTTCCAGAACCTCGCGGGCAAAGACCATGTGGTCCTCGTGCGCCTCCAGCATGTCGGCCATCCGCGCGTTGGTGGCCGACCCGATGGCGGCCATCGCGGTCTGCGCCTCCTGGTCGGTCTGCACGCCGATCTCGTTGATCCGGTGCGCCACGTCCTGCTGCTGGGCGGTCTTGAGCGACTTCGTCAGGGCGTCGTAGAGCACCACCCGCTGCTGGGTGTCGGTCTGCAGCTTGTTGATCAGGACCATCTGCGTCGCCGCCTGGTTCTGCAGCGAATCGATCCAGGTCTTGCCCTTCTCGATGTAGCGTTCGAGGGTCTGCGACTTCGCCAGCTTCACCTGCTCGGACTGCACCAGTTCGTTGTAGCGCGTGTTCAGCTCGGCCAGTTCGGTCTCGAGACGGGTGCGGGCGGCAGCGTCCTGTTCGACGCTGATCCGGTTCTCCAGCTCGATGATCTTCGGGTCCATGCCGCGGATCTCGGCCTTCACCTGTTCCAGCTCGGCCACCACCGTCTCGCGCTCGGTGAGGGTGGTGCTGAGGTTGGCCTCCACCTTGTCCTTCTGCTCGTTCAGCACGGCAAGCTGGCCCTGCAGCAGCTGGGTGATGACGTCGGACTTGGCGATCAGGTCCTGCAGCTTGTCGTCGATCGAGGCGGTGCGCATCCGCTCCTGCCGCATCGATTCGGATTTTCCCTTCGAGAAGATGCCGACGAAGCTTTCCCAGCCGGTCTTCGAGCGCATCTCGTCGAAATCCTGCTGGAAGCCGGCGGTCACGTCGTCCAGCCCCATGATGAGTTCGGCGATGTTGGCATTCATCGCCTCGGTATGGGCGTGAACGTCGTCGAGCGTGGCGTTCTCGATGTCGACGGCGATGTCGGTGCCCTGGGCCATCTTCTGCCGGGCCGCCTCGATCCGGCTGGTCAGTTCGGCGATCTTCGACTGCGCCTCCTGCACCTGGGTCTGGCTCTGCTTGATCTGCGCGTCGAAATCGCTCATCTGCGGTCCTTTCCAATCGCTACCGGGCACCGGCTAGCCGAGAAATGTGTCCCGATCCTGACACCGGCCGGCCCGGCATGGGCCGCGGGGCCGGTTGCGCGGAAGTCTACCGGCGATCTTGCCACGGGTGTAGCGGCAATTGCGGAAAGGGATGCCTGTCAGGCCCCGCCGTCGCCCTCCGCGGCCGCGATCGCCGCCTCGGCCTCGGCCGCCTCGGCTTCGGCCACGGCGCCGTAGACGGTTTCGGGATCGACGATCGTCGGCGGCAGTTCCACGCCGCGCCCGTAATGCTGCGGCTCGATCCGCTGGCTGTCGGCCTCGCTCCGCATGACCACACGGGTCGGGATGTCGACCCGCTCGTAGAGATCGATGATGTCGTGGTTGAACAGCCGGATGCAGCCGGCAGAGCCGGAATTGCCGATCGATTTCAGGTCGTTGGTGCCGTGGATGCGGTACCGCGTGTCGCGGTTGCCGCGGTAGAGGTAAAGCGCCCGGCTGCCCAGCGGGCTTGCCAGCCCGCCCGGAACGCCCTCGGCGAAGGCGGCATAGACCTCGGGTTCGGTGCGCAGCATGTTGGCGGTCGGCGTCCAGCCCGGCCATTCCCGCTTGAGCCTCACTGTGGTGTCGCTGCGGATCGTGCGGCCAAGCCGGCCCACCCCGATCGGGTAGCGCATCGCCATGCCGTCCTCGAGCACGAGGTAGAGGAACTTCGCGTAGATATCGACCTCTATGACCCCTGGCTCCTCATCGCCGGGATAGGGGACGAGCATCCGCTTGTTCACGCCCTGGGTGTATTCGGCGGGAATCGCCGGAAGGACATAGGTGCCTTCGTCGATGATGCCGTATCCGGGGTCGTGCACCACGACCTGTTCCGCGGGGATCTCGGACTCCGGGGTGCGGGCGCATCCGGCAAGGCCGAGCGTGGCCCCGATCAGCAGGGCGGCGGCAAGGGCGCGTGGCATCAATGGTGTTCCCCATTCGGTTCGGACCGGCAAGTCATAGCATGGCGATCCCCGGTGGCAACGGCGGGCGGCCGCGGGACGGCGGGCGGGGCGATGGCCCGTCCCGGCAGGGGACGGGCCGAGCGGCGATCCGCCGTCGCGCGCCGGTGGCGCCGCAGACTGCACGCGCGGCCCGAAACATGCTACGATGCAGACCCGCCGACAGCCCGGCAGCAGAAGGAGGCAGACGTGGCCAAGCACATCCTCGACGGCGCCCGCACCCGGTCCGAGACGGCCCGGGCGGCGCATTTCGCACGCATCGAAACCCGGGCCCGGCCCCGGCCCCAGTCCAAGGCGCTGCAGCGCAAGCCCGGGACGCCGGCCGCCCGGCTCAGCGCCCGCCGGTTCCTCGACAGCGACGCGCAGACCTGACCGACCCGCGGGTCAGACGACGTTGAACTCCGGGCCGTAGGGATAACCGGTGATGTCCTCGGCCCCGTCCCCGGTCACGATCAGGATGTCGTGCTCGCGGTAGCCGCCGGCGCCGGGCGTGCCCTCCGGGATCGTCAGCATCGGCTCCATCGAGATGACCATCCCCGGCTCCAGGACGGTCTCGATGTCCTCGCGCAGCTCCAGCCCCGCCTCGCGGCCGTAATAGTGGCTCAGTACGCCGAAACTGTGGCCGTAGCCGAAGGTCCGGAATCGCAGGAGGTCGCGCTCGGCGAGGAAGGCGTTGATCGCCTCGGTCACCGCCGCGCAACTGACGCCCGGCCGCAGCAGGCTCATCCCGTATTCGTGCGCCGCGACGTTGGCCTCCCAGATCTTCAGGCTGGCCGGGTCCACCTCGCCGACGAACAGGGTGCGTTCCAGCGCGGTGTAGTAGCCCGAGATCATCGGGAAGGCGTTCAGGCTCAGGATGTCGCCCCGGCGCAGCGCGCGGGCGGTCACAGGGTTGTGGGCGCCATCGGTGTTGATCCCGGACTGGAACCAGACCCAGGTGTCGCGGTACTCGGCCTCGGGGAACCGCCGGGCGATCTCCAGTTCCATCGCGTCGCGGCCCGCCATCGCCACGTCGATCTCGCGGACGCCTTCGGCGATCGCCTCGCGGATCGCGTGGCCGCCGACATCGGCCACCGCTGCGCCGGCCCGGATCAGCTCGATCTCGGCGGCGGACTTGCGCATCCGCTGGCGCATGGTGGCGGGCGCGATGTCCAGCGTCGCGGCGGGGCGCAGGAAGTCCTCCAGCAGGTCGCGCTGGACAAGGGTCAGGTGGTCGCCCTCGTAGCCGATCACCGCGCCTTCGCCGGTCACCGACCGGATCGCCCGCCAGTAGTTGTTCCGCTGCCAGTCGGTGTAGGTGATATTGTCCCCGTGGCACCGCCGCCAGGGCTGGGCCGCGTCGATCCCGGCGCTGATCGTCACGCTGTCGGTGGCGGTGACGACAAGCCCGTAGGGCCGCCCGAAGCTGCAATAGAGAAAGCCCGAGTAATAGGCGATGTTGTGCATCGAGGTGAGGATGCAGGCCGCCACGCCGGCGGCCTCCATCGCCGCGCGCAGCCCGGCCAGCCGGGCCTCGTATTCCTCGGCGGCAAAGGGCAGGACGCGGTCGCCCTGGTGGAAGCGGTAGAATTCGGGACGGTCCATTTCGGCCCCCTTCGTGAAAAGAGGTCCCGGCGTTCAGGACGGATCGGCGCTGTTCCGGGGGCGACGCCATCGCCCCGCGCCGTGCAACCGCTAGCGCGGCGCGGCGCGCGATACTAGACCTGTCCGCGACACGCTCCAGCACAGGCCCGACCTCATGTCCTTCGCCCGCCTCGATCCCGCCGCCCTGACCCCGGAACACGACGCCCCGCAAGCCGACCGGGTGGTCGCCGGCGATCCCCGCTTCACCACCTGGAACCTCGAAGAGCGCGACGGGCTCTACTGCGGGATCTGGGAGTCGACGCCGGGCCGCTGGCGCATCGCCTACGACGAATGGGAATACTGCCGGATCCTGTCGGGCCATTCCCGGCTTCACGCGGCGGACGGCAGTGTCCACGACCTGCGGCCCGGCGACAGCTTCGTCCTGCGGCCCGGGTTCACAGGGGAATGGGACGTCATCGAGACCACCCGCAAGGAATACGTGATCCGGCTCTAGCCGCGGTTTACCCGGCGTCGAGCCGGTCGCGCAGGGCCGCCATCTGGTCCCGCAGGGCTGCGAGGGCCGCCGCGTCCAGCCCTGTCGCGGCCTGGATCGCCGCCGGCACATGGGCGGCGCGGACGCGCAGCGCGGCGCCGGCCTCGGTCAGTTCCACCAGCGTCTCGCGCTCGTCGGCCGGGTTTCGGCGGCGGCGCAACAGGCCGGCGGCCTCCAGCCGCTTGAGCAGCGGCGTCAGGGTGCCCGAATCGAGGTCCAGTTCGTCGCCGATCGACTTGACTCGCCGCGGCTCGTCCGCGGCCCACAGCACCACCATCACCAGATACTGCGGATAGGTCAGCCCCAGCGGGTCCAGCAGGGTCCGGTAGGTCCGGCCAAGGGCGTGATTGGCGGCATAGACCGCATGGCAGATCATGTCGGCCGGGGTGAGGGCGCGGGCGGAGGGCATGGCAGCAGATTACATTTCACACAATCTTCTTGCAAGCGACGTTCCCCGATGATAATTGCCAAGTGCACAATTTAATGGCGCGCAACTCGAAGCGCGCCGCGTTCCGACCCGAAGGAGACCGCAATGGACACCATCAAGGCCGCCTACAGCACCACCGCCCGCGCCACCGGGGGCCGCGACGGCCATTCCCGCACCCTCGACGGTGCGGTGGACGTAAAGCTGGCCACGCCGAAGGAGCTTGGCGGCAGCGGTGACGGCAACAACCCCGAACAGCTCTTCGCCACCGGCTACGCCGCCTGCTACCTCGGCGCGATCAAGTTCGCCGCGAGCCAGGACAAGACCCTGCCGAAGGTGCCCGCCGACATCACGACCGAGGCGACCGTGGGCATCGGTCCCCGGCCCGACAAGGGCTTCGGCCTGACCGTCGACCTGACCGTGTTCCTGCCCGGCCTGTCGCAGGACGAAGCCGAACGGCTCGCCGAGGCCGGTCATGGCATCTGTCCCTACAGCCACGCCACGAAGGGCAACATCGCGGTCCGGACCACGGTCAAGACGGCCTGAACCCGTTCCCGGCGAAAGAAAAAGCCCCCGGTCGCGAACCGACCGGGGGTTTTGTCGTCGGGACAGCCCGGCGGGGCAAGGATCACTCTGCCGCGATCTTGTCCTGAGTCCGGGTGTCGAAATCCTCGGCCGAATGGCGCTCGTGCAGCTGGGTATGCGGCTCGCCGAAGGCGCGGTTCACCATCCGGCCGCGCTGCATCGGGGTTCGGGCGTCGATCGCCTTGGCCCAGCGCATCACGTTGCCATAGCTCTCCACGTCGAGGAACGCGGCCGCGTCGTAGAGCCGGCCAAGGCACAACTGGCCATACCAGGGCCAGATCGCCATGTCGGCGATCGAGTAGTCGACGCCGTTGATCCACTCCCGCTCCGCCAGTTCCCGGTCCAGCACGTCGAGTTGCCGCTTGGCCTCCATCGCAAAGCGGTTGATCGGATATTCCATCTTCTCCGGCGCGTAGGCGTAGAAATGTCCGAAGCCACCGCCGAGATAGGGGGCCGATCCCATCTGCCAGAACAACCAGTTCAGGGTCTCGGTCCGCGCCGGGCCGGTCGCGGGCAGGAAGCGCCCGAACTTCTCGGCCAGGTGCATCAGGATCGAGGCGCTTTCGAAGACGCGCACCGGTTCTGCGCCGCTGCGGTCCAGCAGGGCCGGGATCTTGGAATTCGGGTTGATCCCGACGAAGCCCGACCCGAACTGGTCGCCCTCGCCGATGTTGATGAGCCAGGCGTCGTATTCCGCCGCGGTCTCTCCGGCGGCGAGCAGTTCCTCGAACATCACCGTGACCTTCACCCCGTTGGGCGTGGCCAGCGAGTAGAGCTGGAACGGATGCTCGCCCACGGGCAGGTCCCTGTCATGGGTCGGTCCGGCGATGGGCCGGTTGATGCTGGCGAACTTGCCGCCGCTCTCGCGGTCCCAGGTCCAGACCTTCGGCGGTGTATAGGTGTCGGTCACGGGCAGTCCTTTCATGCGAACTCGTCTTCCAGATAGACCCGGTCCGAGACGGCACAAGCCCGTGACAGACCAGCCTGCGCCGGTGCACAGTCAGGCGGCGGAAACAACCGGACCGGGGGCGACCAGATGCGATTGCAGGGCAAGACGGCCATCGTGACCGGGGCCGCGTCGGGCTTCGGCGAAGGCATCGCCGCCCGCTTCGCCGCCGAGGGCGCGGCCGTGGTGGTCGCCGATATCGACGGCAACGGCGCGCGCCGGGTCGCGGCGGAGATCGGCGGCACCGCCCACCGGGTCGATGTCGCCGACGCCGCCGATGTCGCCGCCCTCGCCGCCGCCCATCCCGAGCCCGACATCGTGGTCAACAACGCCGGGGTCACGCACCGGCCCGGCCCGCTCGAGGACGTGGCCGAGGACGCCTTCGACCGGGTGCTCCGGGTCAACGCCAAGTCGATCTACCTGATGGCCCGGGCCTTCGTGCCGGGGATGAAGGCCCGGCGGGCCGGGGCGATCCTCAACATGGCTTCCACCGCCGCCCTTTCGCCGCGGCCGGGCCTGAACTGGTACAACGCCTCGAAGGGCTGGGTCGTCACCGCCACCAGGACGATGGCGGTCGAACTTGCGCCGCACGGGGTCCGGGTCAACGCGCTGTGCCCGGTCGCAGGCGATACCCCGCTCCTGCCCTCGTTCCTCGGCGAGGATACGCCCGAGCGCCGGGCCGCCTTCCTCGCCACGATCCCGATGGGCCGGTTCTCGACACCCGCGGACCTTGCCGCCGCAGCGGTCTACCTGTGTTCGGACGAGGCATCGCTGGTCACCGGCGTCGCGCTCGAGATCGACGGCGGGCGGTGCATATGACCGGCGCGGGCGGCCTGCTGACCGATGTCGCCGGGCTGCGGGTCGGCCATGCGGCGGATCCTGTCCT
>JBFKOW010000147.1:0-8918 GCA_041628615.1 Paracoccaceae bacterium
ACCTGCCGGTCTACGGCGCCGAGATCCCGGCCGGGACCCGGGCCGAGGCGGATCTCGTGGTCCGCATTCTCGGCAAGTCCTTCGAGGCGCGCCGCACCGTGGAGGCGCTGACCCGATCCTACGCCGCGCTGCTCGATGCCTTCGACGCGCTCGATTTCGGGGTCGCGATCTGCGGCGCGGACGGGCGCATCCGGTCCGCCAACAGCCATTTCGAGGCGGTCGCGGCCGAGCGGGACGGGCTTGAACTGTCGGGCGGGGCGGTGCAGGCCGTCCATGCCGGCGACCGGCCGGGGCTGCACCGCGCCCTGCGGGCCGCCGTCGCGCCGGGCGCGGCGCCCGCCGACCTGATCTGCGGGCTGCGGCGGCGGTCCGGCGCGCCGCCGCTGATCGTCCGCACCGCGCCGCTCCGGTCCGCCGAGACGGGCCGCGACCGGCTTGTCCTGCTGCTCGTCATCGATCCCGCCGACGAGGCGCGGCTGGGGCCGGAGGGGCTCGCCGCCTTCGACCTGCTGACCCCGGCGGAACTGGAGGTCTGCGCGCTGCTGCTGCGCGGTCTCGGCACCACCGAGATCGCCGAACGCCGGTCGACGGCGGCCGAGACCACCCGCGATCAGATCAAGTCGGCCTCAGCCAAGCTCGGCTGCAGTTCGCGGCTCGACCTTGTCCGGCTCGCCCTCGCCGCCCGGCCACCGGCGTCCGGCGCCTGACCTCGCCTCCCCCATTCGGGGGATGACAGGCCGGACCCCAAGCCGCGATCCTCGGAGGGTTGGTATCGGGGGGACGGACATGCGGAAACCGGTTCTTGCGGCGCTGATGTGCAGCGCCGCCGCCGCGGCACCTGCGGCGGCATCGACGATCAACGGCGCCTACACCTTCACGATCATCGAACAGAGCGCGGACCAGCGGCCCGGCTTTCGCGGTGCGCCGGTGCTCAACGACGCCGGGGACGCGGCGTTCGTCGACCTGCCGACGGGGGCGACGTTCGACACCGACACGGTCAGCGTGCTGTCGCGCACCGGCGACAGGCAGGATTTCACCATCCCCTTCGCGACCCGCATCCTCGAGGTGTCGATCAACGACGCGGGACAGGTCGCGGTGCTGGCGGGTATCGGAACCGCCGGTCAGGTCGACATCGTGGTCATCGACCGGGACACCGGCAGCCAGACGACCGTCGCGACATCGAGCTTCGAGTTCGGAAGCACGGCCGAATACCGGGACCTGCGCGACGTCCAGATCGCCGATACCGGCGATATTGCCCTGACGGCCTATACCAATGCCGATCCGAACGTCAGGCGGATCCTCCGGATCGAACCGACCGGCGCGATCACCACTCTCGATGCCGATGCGACCGGGCGCACCATCAACAGTGCCCCAACCATCGATGACGCGGGCAACATCGCCTGGGCCATCTTCGAAGGCCCCAACGACTATGTGGTGCTGAACGACGGAACCGCCACGGCGACCGTCCTCGATCCGCCACCCCCGGCGGCGGTGATAGCCCCCGTTCTGAACAACTCCGGACAGCTGCTCACCCAAACGGGCTTCGGCCTCGCGGTGTCGGACATCACCGACAGCGACGTCACCGACTCGACCGCGCAGGGTTTCGGGTTCGGTGTCGGCGGCACCGACCTGAACGACTACGGGCAGGTGATCTACGGTCCGCAGATTTCGGGTGGCAGCATCGAACTCGACGGCGACGTGCTCATCTCACTCGGCGACCAGATCGAGGGCTTCGAACTCAGGAACCTCGGCACCGGCGGCGGCATGGACGTGACGCAGGGCCAGTGGCTCAACGACCTCGGCCAGTTCGTCTTCGACGCCAACGTCATCCGCACCGACGGCAGCGGCACCCAGCTCAACCTCGTGATCCGGGCCGACCCGGTCGGCGCCACGCCGGACACCCCGATCCTGCCCACCGCGACGACCGGCGACGTGAACTTCCTCGACTACGCGATCGTCAACGGCCTCGGGCTGGAGGCGCCGATCTATGTCGACCCGATCGCGGCGACGGTGTTCGACTATTCCGTGCTGTCCGGCCCGGCGATCACCTCGCTGACGATCCCGGGCCAGGACCTCGGCGCCGAGGACGGCCTGTTCGAGATCCTGTTCGGCGGCTTCTCCGAGACCCTCGGCTTTGGCGAGACGCTGGATTTCACCGCCTTCGCGGGCTTCGGGGGCGGCGTCCTCGACTTCACCATCGCCGGCATCGACACCGGATCGTCGGTCGCGCCGGATGCCCCGTTCCTCGTCGGGCTCACCCATGCGGGGCTGGGCGAGGTCAGCCTGCGGATCACCGGCCGCAGCGTCGAGGATCCGCCGGCGGTGCCGCTGCCGGCAGCGGCGTGGCTGCTACTCGGCGGCCTGGCCGGACTGGCCGCGGCCGGGCGGCGCGGCGGCCGCGGTTCCGGCGCGCCCTGAACGCGAAACGGCCTCCCGGGGGGCGTCCCGGAAGGCCGCTGTTCCGAAAGCGGGCGGTTCAGGCCAACCGGTTGCGCCGGGCCACGCCGAGCGCCCCGAGGCCGGTGAGCAGAAGCACCATACCCGCCGGCAGCGGCACCGGCGGCGGGTTCTCTCCGCCACCGCCCGGCACGCCGGTCACGAGGTCCTGCGAGGTCTCCGATTCGTAGAAGGTCAGCAGGTAGGTCCCCGCGGCGGTGCCGAGGTTATCGAGCCATTCCTGGGCCAGGGCGACCACGCCGGCGTTGTTGCTGACCTGCAGGTTGCCGGTGGCGAGGTCGTAGACGCTGTCCGTCTCGTAGACGATCTCCCAGATCGCGGCCTGGAAGGCGGCGGAGTTCACCGCGCTCGACACCGACACCGCGCCGTTGTTGGTGAACAGGCGGTTCAGGTCGGCTTCCTTGCCGTCGGTGACCTGTCCGGGCCGCTGCACGTTGTAGGTGGCGGTCTTGATGGTGTCGAAGATGTCGATGCACCAGGCGAAGAAGTCGTTGGTGCCGTCCGACATCGCGAACCCGCCGGCCGGCAGGTTGGTGAAGGACTTGGGCGTGCTGATCTCGTTCAGGTTGACCTTCTGGGCCGGCGTCGCGGCCAGGCCGTTGAAGGTCAGGGTCACGGTGCTGGCCCCGGCCGCCCCCGCGGTCAGGCCCAGTGCAAGCGCCGATCCGGCGGCAATCGTGATCCAGTTCATTACAGGTCTACCCTTCGCCTCGTTGCGGTCACATTTCTGCCACGAAGCCCTAGCAGCGGCCCTCGGCACCGGCAAAGCCGTTCCCTTGCGTCACCGCACCCCGAATCGGCCCGGACCGGGATTCTGATGCCAAGCCATTGCTTTCACGCGTGTTCCGGCGGTCTCCCGAATGGAAACACATCGTTTCCCGGTTGCCGCTCCGGCAACAATGGCGCCGGAAGCGGACGGCGCAGGAGTCCGCACGTTCCGCGACGCCGGCGCTGGACCCGGGCCGGCACCGCGCCCATATCTGTGGCATGATCAAGCTGACCCCCGTCCTGCTCGCGCTGCTCTACGGGCTCGTCCTGTACCGGTTCTCGGTCTGGCGCACCGGGCGCGAACTCGACGCCAATTCCACCGAGCTGGCCGATCCGCGGCTGCGCGGCACGCTGCAGCGGCTGGCCCGCGCGCTCGACGTCGCCCGGGTCAGGGTCCACCTCTACGAGATCGCCCCGATCAACGGGCTCGCCGCGCCGGACGGCCGGATCTTCATCACCCGCGGGTTCTACGAGGAATTCCGCAAGGGCGCGATCTCGGAGGGCGAACTGGCCAGCGTGATCGCCCACGAGCTGGGCCATGTCGCGCTGGGCCATACCCGCCGGCGGATGATCGACTTCTCCGGCCAGAACGCGATCCGGGCCACGCTGGCGATGGTGCTGAGCCGGTTCCTGCCCGGCCTCGGGGTGTGGATCGCCAACACGCTGACCACGCTGCTCGCGGCGCGACTGTCCCGGCAGGACGAGTTCGAGGCCGACGCCTATGCCACCGCCCTGCTGATCAAGGCGGGGATCGGCGCCGGGCCGCAGAAGTCGCTGTTCGAGAAGCTCGACCGGCTGACCGGCAACCGGGCCGGGGCGGTGCCGGCCTGGCTGCTCAGCCACCCAAAATCCACCGAGCGGATCGCCGCGATCGAGGCGAACGAGGCGAAGTGGACCGGCGGATCGCTGCCTCAGGCGTAGCTGACCACCTCGATCTCGATGCCGTTCTCCTCGCGGAAATAGAACCGCCGCCCGGGGGCGTAATCGGCGTGGTTGCCCGGTCCGTAGCCGCGGGCGCGAACCGCCGCTTCCACCGCGTCGAGATCGTCGACCACCACGCCGAGGTGGTTCAGCCCGCCGCGCCGCCGGTAGCTGTCGCCGGCCGGGGCGGCGACGTCGCCGCCCGCCGGACCGGAATAGAGGGCGAGGTAGGTGTCGTCGCCGCCGACATGAACGGTGCGGCCGCCGTGGAGCGCCGCCCCTGCCCAGCGCACCCGCCAGCCGAACAGGTCGGTCAGCAGCGCGGCGGTGGCGTCCGGGTCGCGCACGGTGACGTTGAGGTGTTCGAGCCGGGTCGCCATCACCGGGTCCTCCGCCATGCGAGAAGCGCGGTGATCCGGTCGCGCAGCGGGCGCGACGGCTGTCGGGCCAAGTCCTCGACCTGCAGGCATCCGGCGTCGAGATCGTGGCCCCAGCCAAGACCGTCGTGCTGCAGGGCGCGGACTTCGGGCGGGGATAGGCAGATGCGAATCATGGGGGTGTCCTCCGGACTTGATTGCGGTGTGCGACTCGGGTGTAATTTCTCAAGTCCACTTCAGATCAAGGGCGATTTGCGATGTCCGGCCTCACCATCGGCGACCTGAGCGCGCGCACCGGTCTCGCGGTGTCGGCCATCCGCTTCTACGAGACCCACGGCATCGTCCGCCCGGTGCGCAATGCCGGCGGCCACCGGCGCTATGGCCGGCACGACCTGCGGCGGCTGTCCTTCGCGATGGCGGCGCAGCGGCTGGGGTTCCCGCTGGCCGAGATCGCCGGGCACCTCGCAGAGCTGCCCGATCACAAGGCCCCGTCGCGCGAGGACTGGACCCGGATCGCCGCCGGGTTCCGGATCCGGATCGACGCCCGGATCGCCGCGCTCGCCGACCTGCGCGACAAGCTCGACGGCTGCATCGGCTGCGGCTGCCTGAGCCTCGATGTCTGCGCGCTCTACAATCCTGCCGACATCCGGGGCCGCGACGGCCCCGGCCCGCGCAACCTCGCCGGTCCGGGCTGAGCCGCGGCGTCCGGCAGCCTGAAACCGACCCCCGGTCGCGAACAGACAAGACCGGCCCGGCCGCCCGCCGCACCGTGCCGTCGGGGAGGACCGTCGTGACCGGACAGGATGCATGGCGACTGACGCTTGTCTTGCGGACCATCGGGGCCCGCCGGGGGCGCGCGGCGCGGGGACGGCCGGGGCCGGGATGACCCGCCCCCTGCCCTGACCTTCCGGAGCCCGCCATGACCAACCAGACCCCCCAACGCCGCGGCCGCGCCGCCCGCACCGCGGCCCGCGCCGCGCCCCTGTCCGAGGACCTGCGCCCGGTCCGGCCGGGGATGAGCGGCGGCCGCTACCGGCCGCTGAGCGACGCCGATTGCGCCCGCATCCACGCCGCCGCGCTGACCGCGCTGGAAGAGATCGGGCTGGCCGACGCGCCGCCCTCCGGCATCGCCGCGATGACCGCGGCGGGCGCGGTGCTGGGCGAGGACCGCAGGCTCCGCTTCCCGCGCGCGCTGGTCGAGGACATGCTCGCGATCGCCGCCCGAGACATCACCCTGCATGGCCGCGACCCGTCCCACGATCTCCTGCTCTCCGGGTCGCGGGTGCATTACGGCACCGCGGGGGCCGCCGTCCACGTCGTCGACGCGGCGACCGGCACCTACCGTGAATCGACCGTCGCCGACCTGCACGCGGCGGCCCGGATCGCCGACGCCCTCCCCAACGTCCATTTCGTGCAGCGCCCGATGGTGGCGCGCGACATCCCCGACAATCTCGAGATGGACCTCAACACCATCCACGCCTGCGTCTCGGGGACACTCAAGCATGTCGGCACCTCGTTCTCGGACCCCTCCCACGTGGCGCCGGGGCTGGAGATGCTGCACCTGATCGCCGGCGGCGAGGCGGCCTGGCGGGCGCGGCCCTTCGTGTCGAACTCGAACTGCTTCGTGGTGCCGCCGATGAAGTTCGCCACCGAAAGCTGCCAGGCGATGGAGTCCTGCATCCGCGGCGGGATGCCGGTGCTGCTGCTGTCGGCGGGGATGGCCGGGGCCACCGCGCCCTCCACCGTGGCCGGGGCGATCGTGCAGTCGGTGGCCGAGTGCCTTGCCGGGGTGGTCTACGTCAACGCGCTGTCGCCCGGGCACCCGGCGGTGTTCGGCACCTGGCCGTTCGGGCTGGACCTGCGCACCGGGGCGATGACGGTGGGATCGGGGGAACAGGCGCTGCTCACCGCGGGCTGCGCCCAGATGCACCATTTCTACGGGCTGCCGGGCGGCGCCGCCGCCGGGGCCTCGGATTCCAAGCTGCCCGACATGCAGGCGGGCTGGGAACAGATGTGCTCGAACGTGATGGCCGGGCTGTCGGGGCTCAACATGGTCTACGAGGCGGCGGGGATGCATGCCTCGCTGCTCGGCTTCTGCCTGGAATCCCTCGTCCTCGCGGACGACCTGATCGGCCAGGCCCTGCGCTGCCTGCGCGGCATCGAGGTGGACGACGAGAGCCTCGCCCTCGACCAGATGCGCCAGGTCTGTCTGGGCGGGCCGGGGCACTATCTCGGCACCGACCAGACGATGGCCCGGATGCAGCGCGACCACGTCTATCCCACGCTCGGCAACCGGATGTCGCCGAAGGAATGGGAGGAGGCGCAGTGGCCGCAACTCGTGCCGCGGGCGACCGCGCGGGTGGCGCAGATCCTCGCCGGACCGAACCGGGCCGCCCTGCCCGCCGCCACCGAGACGGCGCTCAGGGCGCGCTTCGCGCTGCATCTGCCGCGGCAGGCCGCCGGTGCCGCCGCCGGGTGATCCCGGCCGCGGCACGGCCCCGGATCAGCCGTCGAGCGCGCGCAGCCGCTTGATCAGGCTGGAGGTGTCCCAGCGCCCGCCGCCCAGCTTCTGGACCTCCTTGTAGAACTGGTCCACCAGCGCCGTGACAGGAAGCGACGCGCCGGTCTCGTTGGCGGCGGCAAGGCAGATGCCGAGGTCCTTGCGCATCCAGTCCACCGCGAAGCCGTGGTCGAAGTGGTCGTCGAGCATCGTCTCGTAGCGGTTCACCATCTGCCAGGACCCGGCCGCGCCGCCGCCGATCACGTCGATCACCGCGCGGCCGTCGAGCCCGGCCTTCTCGGCGAAATGCAGCCCCTCGGAGAGACCCTGCACCAGCCCGGCGATGCAGATCTGGTTGACCATCTTGGTCAGCTGGCCCGCGCCGCTGTCGCCGAGCCGGGCGCATTTCTTGGCATAGGCCGCGATCACCGCCTCGGCCCGGGCATAGGCTTCGGGCTCGCCGCCGCACATCACCACGAGCTGGCCGTTCTCGGCCCCCGCCTGCCCGCCCGAGATCGGCGCGTCGACGAAGGCCACGCCGTGCCCGGCGGCGGCGGCGTGCATCTCGCGCGTCACGCTGGCCGAGACGGTGGTGTGGTCGACGAAGACGCTGCCCCTTTCCATCGCCGCCAGCGCGCCGTCCGGGCCGGTGCAGACGTGCCGCAGGTCGTCGTCGTTGCCGACGCAGGACATCACGAACTCGGCCCCCGCCGCGGCGGCCGCCGGGGTCGGCGCGGCGGTGCCGCCATGCGCGGCCGCCCACGCCTCGGCCTTCGCCGCGGTCCGGTTGTAGACCGTCACCTCGTGTCCCGCCGCCTTCAGATGGCCGGCCATGGGATATCCCATCACGCCCAGCCCGAGAAATGCCACCTTCGCCACTCTTCGCGTCCTCCCTGTCTAGTCCCTTGCACCGCCGGACCATTCCCGGCATCTGGTCTGCTACCGAAGACCCATATGCGATAAACTGGCGGGCCGACAACGGGAGGCGGGGCAGATGGCAGTGATCTTTCGTTGGCTCGTGCGGATCGCGGCGGCGCTGATGGCCCTGACCGCCGGGGCGGCTGCGCTGGTCTACTATTTCGCCGCGCGGTCGCTGCCGGACTACGACGCCCAGACCGCGGTGGCCGGAATCTCGGCCCCTGTCGAGATCGTCCGCGACAACGCCAACGTGCCCCATATCTTCGGCGCCACCGACGCGGACGTGTTCTTCGCCATGGGCTATGCCCACGCCCAGGACCGGTTGTGGCAGATGACGATGCTGCGCCGCACCGCGCAGGGCCGGCTGTCCGAACTGTTCGGCGAGGCCACGGTGAGCATCGACGAGGTGATGCGCCGGCTCGACCTCTACCGGCTCGCCGCCGCCTCGGTCGCGATGCAGGACGACTATGCCACCGCGGCGCTCGACGCCTACGCCGCCGGGGTCAATGCCTGGCTTGCCGAGGTGAACGACGGCGCGCGGGGCCGCGGCGCGCCCGAGATGTGGTTGTTTAACCACCCGGTCGCGCCCTGGGCCCCCGCCGACAGTCTCGCCATCCTGAAGCTGATGGCGCTGCAACTGACCGGCCACATGGAAACCGAGGTCAAGCGGGCGCGGACGTCGCTGCTGATCCCGCCCGAGCGGCTGGCCGACATCCTGCCCGACGCCCCCGGTCCGGGGATCGCCGCGCTGCCGTCCTACGCCGAACTGGTGCACGACGTGCCGCGCCATGCCGCGGTTCGGCCCGCCCGGGTGCCCGCCGGGCCGGGCCTGTCGCCGTTCAACCCGCCCGAGCTTGCCGGCGCCTCGAACGGCTGGGCCGCCGGGATCCCGCGCTCGGCCACCGGCGCGACGCTGCTCGCCAACGATCCGCATCTCGGGCTGACCGCCCCGACGATCTGGTATCTGGTCCGGCTGG
>JBFKOW010000148.1:0-8897 GCA_041628615.1 Paracoccaceae bacterium
CATCACCGGCTGGCCGTGCTGGTTCTCGCCCGTGGTGCGGACGTAGACCACGCCGGTCCTGCCGTTCGAGTTCTGCTTCAGGCCGATCACCTCGGAGGACGCGCGCAGGGTATCGCCGGGATGGACCGGGCGCAGCCCGCGCGCCTCGGCATAGCCGAGATTGGCCACCGCGTTGAGCGAGATGTCGGGGACCGACTTGCCGAACACGATGTGGAACGCCACGAGGTCGTCGACCGGGCTGGCGGGCAGGCCGCAGGCGCGGGCGAACTCGTCCGAGGAATGGAGCGCGTGCCGGGCCGGGTAGAGCGCGTGGTAGAGCGCCCGCTCGCCGCCCGAGACGGTGCGCGGCACGGCATGGCGGATGACCTCCCCGATCCGGTAATCCTCGAAGAAGCGGCCGGGGTCGGTCTTGGTCATCGGTCCCCCAGCTTCATGTCGGGCCGGTAGTCCTCGGCCACCTCCTTCACCACCGCCTGGCCGCAGCGCATCACCGTGTTGGCGTGGTCATAGGCGTATTGCGGGTCGCCGTAGAGGGTCCAGCCCTTGGCCAGCGCCTCCGAGACCTTGTGGCAGAAGGCCGAGGTGTCGTCGGCGGTGAGGAATCGGTAGAGGGTCGCCATGTCGGATCATCCGGGTTCGGGTGAAGAAGGGGGGCGGGGGCGGCGGGATCAGCCGAACGGCGGGTAGCCCAGCCACCAATGCACCGCTCCCACAGCCGCGTAGGCCACGACGGCGGCGACGATGGTGGTGACTTCCTTGCGGACCGGGGCCGGGCCGGGCGGGGTCCAGTCCGGCTGGGCCCGGTTGATCACCACGATCTCGGCCACCGCCCAGGCCAGCAGGCCGCCGAACAGGACGAAGGACGCGGTGTCGCCGTTGACCAGCAGATGGGAGAAGGCCCAGAGGCTGAAGGCGGTGAGCTGCGGGTGCCGGATCCGGCGGGTGATCGCGGTCCGTGCGCCGCTGGCCGCGAACAGGTAGAACACCACCAGCATCAGCAGGTTGTTGATCCCGGTCATCGCCGGGCTGCGGCCCCAGTAGAACGCGCCGTCGGCGGCGCGGTAGCCGATCACCATCAGCACCACCGACAGCAGCAGGGCCGCGGCGACGGCGCCCTTGCCCGCCTCGCCCAGCCGGGCGCGGGGACCGGGCGCGACCCGCTTGAACAGATGCGCCGCCCACCACAGCGCGACCCCGAGGACCAGCACCGCCACGGCTCAGGCCCCCGCCGCCACGTCGAGCCCGGGGGCGGCGGCCTTCTCGCGGATCGCGACGGCCTTGGCGAGGGTCGCGCGCGCGGTGACGATGTGCAGGTTCTCGACGATCCGGCCGTCGACCACCGCGACACCGAGTCCCTTCGCCTCGGCCTCCTCGAAGGCGGCGATCTGGCGTTCGGCCAGGGCGATCTCGGCCTCGGTCGGGGCAAAGACCTCGTTGGCGATGGCGACCTGCGCCGGGTGGATCAGGGACTTGCCGTCATAGCCCATGTCGCGGCCCTCCTCGCACTCGGCGCGCAGGCCCTCCTCGTCGCGGAAGGCGTTGTAGACGCCGTCGACCGCCACAATGCCCGCCGACCGGGCCGCAAGCAACGCCGATTGCAGCGCATAGCTCAGGGCGGCGCGGCCCCGCGCGCCAAGGTCCTTGGCAAGGTCGTTGGTGCCGATGACGAAGCCGCCGACGGCGGAATGGGCGGCGATGGCCGGGGCATTGATGATCCCCGCCGGGCTTTCGATCATCGCCCAGACCGGCAGGTTCGGCACCAGCCGGGCCAGCGCGTCGACGTCGGCCGGGCCGCCGACCTTGGGCAGCAGCACTGCGTCGCAGGACATCTGCGCAACCGCGGCGGCATCGGCCGCGCCCCACTCGGTATCGAGCCCGTTGATCCGCACGATCCGGACCCGGTCGCCGTAGCCGCCGGCCTCGAGTTCGTCCGCCAGGGTCTGCCGGGCGGCGGCCTTCTCGTCGGGCGTCACCGCGTCCTCGAGATCGAACAGGATCGCATCGACCGGCAGGGTCCGGGCCTTGTCCAGCGCCCGTGTCCTGGAGCCGGGGATGTAGAGGGCGGAGCGGTAGGGTCGTGTCGTCATGGCCTGTCTCTCGCGGCGGCGCCGGGCACCCCGATCGGGCCGGGGGCCGGTCTTCTGCGGAACGGGGCCAGACTGCCCGCGCGCACCACGGGGCGCAACGGGTATTGTGCCGCAGCGCAGAAAAAGATCTGCGCGCGCAACGCGCACCGCGCGCTGCCGTTAACCATTTCTAGAAACTCGGCAGGCACTGTGTCGGCAATTCGATGTCGCGGCGACGGGCCGATCCGGGGCGATCCCGACGGGGCCAGCGGCTGGAGGATGAAGCTGCAACCGGCAAGGCCGGACCGCCCGGGGGGCGGACCCGGCCGGACCATCGCAAGAGGTGAAGCCATGACCAACAAGCTCTTCGTCCTGTCCCTGGGCTTCGGTGCCTGCCTGCTGGCCGCCGATCATGCCCTGGCCCAGGGCCAGAACTGCCATACCCACGAAACCGTCGTCAGCCGGCTGGCGGAACGCTACGGCGAGACCCGGCAATCCATCGGGCTGGCGGCCAACAACACCATCGTCGAGGTCTTCGCCTCGCACGAGACCGGGACCTGGACGATCACCGTGACCGCGCCCGGCGGTCCGACCTGCCTCGTCGCCTCGGGCCACGAGTTCCAGGCCATCGCCGAGGCCCTGCCGAGCAGCGACAGCCCGGCCTGATCCGGCGCGGGCCTGTCCCCGCGCCTTCCCCATCGACGACCGATCCCGACCGGCCCCGGCATTGCCAGGGCCGGTTTTCCTTTCCTGCGACGGACCGGGCCGCCGCCGGCTAGCCCGTGAGGCCCTGCCAGACGAGCCGGGACCCGGTGACCACCAGCAGCAGGTAGGTGAGCGCGAAGAACAGCCGCTCGGGCATCCAGTGATGCGCGCGGACACCGATCCACGTCCCGATCAGCGCCACCGGCGCCAGCAACAGGTCGAGCAGGAGGGTCTGCAGCGTGAAGATGCCGAGAAAGGCGTAGGGCACCACCTTCAGGATGTTGACGATCCAGAACACGATGACCGTCGTCGCCTGGTAGGTCGTCTTGCCCAGCCCCTGCCCCAGCAGGAACACCGCCACCGGCGGTCCGCCGGCATGGCTGACGAAGCTGGTGAACCCGGCGACCGCGCCGGTGGCGGCGCCGGCCCGGGCCGAGAACCGGAACGGCGGCACCCGGATCAGGCCCGCCGCCCGGCCGCCCTGCCAGGCCACGAAGGCGAGGCAGACCGCCCCGATCAGCACCCGGAACACCGCCTCGTCCACCCGGGCATAGAGCCAGGCCCCGAGCGCCACCCCCGGCACCGCGCCGAGGATCAGGACCCGGGCCGAGGGCCGGTGCCAGCGGCCCCAGTAGGGCCGCAGCGCCGCCACGTCGATCAGCATCAGCAGCGGCAGCATGATGCCCAGTGCCTCGCCCGGCGGCAGCACGAGGGCGAGAATCGCCGACGAGGCGAAGGCCGCGCCGGATCCGAAGCCGGCCTTCGAGATCGCCGCGAACAGCACCGCCGGCACCGCGAGCGCGAGGACGGCCGGGTCGACTGTCGGCATGGCGCGCGCCCCTCAAGCACCTGAGAACGGTCCCTGTTAGCGCCCCCACCGGCGGCACGCCAGACCGGGGCCGGGACGTGGGGGAATCTGCCGCACGAAGCGCGACTTGCGCGGGCGGGGTCAAGTCTCTACCCATCGCGCGACTCTGCAAACCGAGGGACACGAAGACCATGGCCAGACCCAAGATCGCCCTGATCGGCGCCGGACAGATCGGCGGGACGCTCGCGCATCTCGCCGCGATCAAGGAACTCGGCGACGTCGTGCTGTTCGACATCGCCGAGGGCATCCCCCAGGGCAAGGCGCTCGACATCGCCGAAAGCGGCCCCGCCGAGGGCTTCGACGCCAGCCTCAAGGGCACCCAGGATTACGCCGACATCGCCGGCGCCGATGTCTGCATCGTCACGGCCGGGGTGCCGCGCAAGCCGGGGATGAGCCGGGACGACCTGCTGGGCATCAACCTCAAGGTGATGAAGTCGGTCGGCGAGGGCATCCGCGACCACGCCCCCGACGCCTTCGTCATCTGCATCACCAACCCGCTCGACGCGATGGTCTGGGCGCTGCGCGAATTCTCCGGGCTGCCGCACGAGAAGGTCTGCGGCATGGCCGGGGTGCTGGACAGCGCCCGGTTCCGGCACTTCCTCGCCGAGGAATTCAACGTCTCGATGCGGGACGTGACCGCCTTCGTGCTCGGCGGCCACGGCGACACGATGGTGCCGCTGACCCGCTATTCCACCGTCGGCGGCATCCCGCTGCCGGACCTCGTCGAGATGGGCTGGACCAGCCAGGAGAAGCTCGACGCCATCGTCCAGCGGACCCGCGACGGCGGCGCCGAGATCGTCGGCCTGCTCAAGACCGGGTCGGCCTTCTACGCCCCGGCCACCAGCGCCATCGAGATGGCCGAAGCCTACCTGAAGGACCAGAAGCGCCTGCTGCCCTGCGCGGCCTATGTCGACGGCGCCTACGGGCTCAAGGGCTTCTACGTCGGGGTGCCGACGATCATCGGCGCCGGCGGCATCGAACGGGTGATCGACATCAAGCTCGACAAGGACGAGCAGGCGATGTTCGACAACTCGGTGAAGGCCGTGAAGGGTCTCGTCGAGGCCTGCAAGGGCATCGACGACTCGCTGGCCTGACACCGGGGCGGCGGCGCGGGGCCGGGACGATCCGGAGGTGACCGGCGGCAACGACACCATGCCGGACCCGGGCCGCGCGCCTCAGGCCCGGCCCGGGCTGCCGCCGACCCGCCGCACCCTTGCACCCCGGCCGATCGCCGGCCCGCCCGTGGTGGCGGGGCATATCGAAGGGGTCATCGCGCCAGGCATGCTGGGCTGCGGCCCGCTCGACGCGAGCGCCGGGCGGCACCGCCTTACCGTGACTCGTGCCCGGGCGCTGCCCTTTGCCACGAAGGTCGCGCTGGCCCGGCGGGCCACGCGGATCGCGGGGCCGATCGGTTCGCAACTGCACCTGAGCGCCTCTTGCGAGCGGCCCGGCGCCTGCGACCTCACCGTCGCGCCGGATTGCTTCCGGCACGACATCGACGAGCGGCTGCCGGACGGTCTGGGCGGCGGCGAAACGACCTTCGCGGTCCCGCACGCACCGCCGGACGGGGCGAGGCACAGGGCGCCCCGGGCGGTGCCCGACGGTCTCCTGCCCGACTTCGGGATGCGGCTCGAGGACCGGCCCCGCGGCGGCGATCTCGCCCGGCGTCCGGCCCCGGCCATGCCCGCACTGGCGGTGCCGTCCGGCGCGGCGGCGCCCGGCCCCGGCGCGGCCCCGGCCGACCCGGGCCCGGCGCGCTGGGATGTCTGCGCCTGCGTGCAGGAAGCGGCGCCGCTGGTCTGCGCCTTCGTCGCCCATCACCGGCACCTCGGCGCCGGAACCATCCACCTGTTCCTCGACGGGCCGCAGCCCGAGGTATCGGCGGCGCTCGCGGACCTGCCCTTCGTGAAGATCACCGTGACGGACGCGGCGTTCTGGGCGGCGCTGGGGCTGCCCGCCCGTCCGGTCCGGTCCGGCGACCGGCAGCGCCCGGCGCTGCGGCAGGTGATGGAAACCGCCGCCTGCGACTGGGTCCTGCACATCGACGCCGACGAGTTCCTCACCTGCGACGGGAATCCCGCGGCGATCCTCGCGGCGCAGCCGCCCGAGACCGACTACGTCTTCGTGCCGGTGGCCGAGCGGGTCTATCTCTCCGATCCCGATCCCGCCGACATCTTCGCCGGGGCTTTCCGGCGGCCGGCCCGGACGCCGCCGGCCCGCGCCGCGCTCGATGCGATCGACGGCGAGGCAGCGCCCTATCTCGACCGCGGGGTGACCGGCTACTACAGCGGCAAGTCGTTCTTCCGCGCCGGGGGCCGGGTTCCGCCCGGAATCCATGTCCCGACCCCGCACGACCCGGCGCGCGGGGCGCGGCCCGCGGGGCTGGAACTGCTGCATTTCGACGGGCTGACCGCGCGGCACTGGACCACCAAGAAACTGCGCTCGCTGGGCAACCACACCGGCTATCTCACCGGCGGCGACCCGCCGCGGATGCGGCAGTTCGAGGCGGCGCTGGCGAACCGCCGGACCCCGGACCGGCTTGCCGACCTCTATCTCCGGCTCAAGGTGCTGTCCGCGGAACGGGCAGAGGGGTTGCGGCGGCTCGGCCTGCTGCGCGAAGAGCGGCTCGACCCGCGGCCGGCGCTTCGGGCGGTCCTGCCCGGCGCCGACCTCGATCTGAGCGTCGCCGCCTTCGACGCCTTCGCCGTCTACCGGCCCCGGTGGGACGACCGCTGGCGGCTGCGCCCGATCCGCCGCGGCAGCGTCCGGTGGTGGTGGCGGGTGGTCCGGACGCACGGCGCCGACCTGCCGCGGCAGGTGCTGCAGGCCCTGTGGCGGCGGCTAACGCGAATCACTCCGGGGCGCCGCGCCACCTCCCGCAGAGCCGATGATTCCGCAAATCCCGACAGCTAGATTTGTTTTGTGATCACACCTGCGAAGCGTGTGATCACAAATGTCGGAATTATCGGTCCTGCGGCGTTTTCGCAATCGAGTTGCATGCAACGGTATGCTTTCAGGGAGTGAAACCGAGATCACAACCGACGACACGAGGGCGCCATGAACATCCACGAATACCAGGCGAAGGCACTCCTGCGCAGCTACGGCGCTCCGGTCAGCGACGGTCGCGTCGTGCTAAAGGCCGACGAGGCCAAGACCGCCGCCGGCGCGCTCGACGGGCCGCTCTGGGTGGTCAAGGCGCAGATCCACGCCGGCGGCCGCGGCAAGGGCACCTTCAAGGAGGCCGACGCCGGCGAGAAGGGCGGCGTCCGGCTCGCCAGGTCGGTGGAGGAAGCCGCCGACGAAGCCCGGCGGATGCTGGGCCGGACCCTCGTGACCAAGCAGACCGGCCCGATGGGCAAGCAGGTCAACCGGATCTACATCGAGGACGGCTCGGGCATCGAGACCGAGATGTATCTCGCCCTGCTGGTGGACCGGCAGACCAGCCGGATCTCGTTCGTCGCCTCCACCGAGGGCGGCATGGACATCGAGGAGGTGGCCGAGAAGACCCCGGAGAAGATCCTGTCCTTCTCGGTCGACCCGGCCACCGGATACCAGCCGTTCCACGGCCGCCGCATCGCCTTCGGCCTCGGGCTGAAGGGCGGGCAGGTCAAGCAATGCGTGAAGCTGATGGGCACCCTCTACCAGCTCTTCGTCGACAAGGACATGGAGATGCTGGAGATCAACCCGCTGATCGTCACCGACGCGGGCGACCTGAAATGCCTCGACGCCAAGATGGGCTTCGACGGCAATGCGATCTACCGCCACCCCGATATCGCCGAACTGCGCGACACCACCGAAGAGGACCCGAAGGAACTCGAAGCGTCGAAATACGACCTGAACTACATCGCGCTGGATGGCGAGATCGGCTGCATGGTCAACGGCGCGGGCCTCGCGATGGCGACGATGGACATCATCAAGCTCTACGGCGCGGAGCCGGCGAACTTCCTCGACGTGGGCGGCGGCGCGACCAAGGAGAAGGTGACCGAGGCGTTCAAGATCATCACCTCGGACCCGAACGTGAAGGGCATCCTCGTCAACATCTTCGGCGGCATCATGCGCTGCGACGTGATCGCCGAGGGCGTGGTCGCCGCTGTGAAGGAAGTCGGCCTGAAGGTGCCGCTGGTGGTCCGGCTCGAAGGCACCAACGTCGAGAAGGGCAAGGAGATCATCAACACGTCCGGCCTCGACGTGATCGCCGCCGACGACCTGAAGGACGGCGCCGAGAAGATCGTCAAGGCGGTCAAGGGCTGAGGCGGCGGAGGCGCGGGTGAGAGGTCTGGCGATGGCACTGGCGGTCAGCGGCGGCACGGCGGGGGCGGATGTCCCGGCGGCGCTCGCCGCGTTCGGCGCGCATTGCTTCTCGCCGTTCCTGACCGCGGAGACGGCGCGGGCCGCCATCCTGCCCACCGGCGCCCGGCTCGACTTCTACGACCTCGACCCCTTCGCCGCCGGCAACGCCCCCTCCCCCGCCACCGGCCGCCCGGCCACCCCCGGCACCGACCGGCGCTGCGAGGTGGCCGTCGACGGCGCCCATGTCGCCGCCGGGATCGCCGCGGTCGAGGCGGCGCTGGCCCGCGAGGGGATCGACACCCCGGCCGAGATCCCGGCCGCCTTTCCGCGCCAGCCCGGCACCGACTTCGCCGCCGCCCGGCAGCTCAATCCGCGCCGCGTCGCCGTCGTCCAGGTCGGCACCCGGCAGGGGCCCTCGGGGCCCGAAACCTTTCTCAACGTGGAGCGGCTTCGGCCCTCCGGCGACCAGAACTAAGGAGTAACCCATGGCGGTCCTCGTCGACGAAAACACCAAGGTGATCTGCCAGGGCTTCACCGGCTCGCAGGGCACCTTCCACTCCGAACAGGCGATCGCCTACGGCACGAAGATGGTCGGCGGCGTGACCCCCGGGAAGGGCGGCCAGGAACATCTCGGCCTGCCGGTCTTCGACAGCGTCCACGAGGCGGTGGCCAGGACCGGCGCCAATGCCAGCGTGATCTACGTCCCGCCCCCCTTCGCGGCGGATTCGATCCTCGAGGCGCTCGACGCCGAGATCCCGCTCGTCGTCTGCATCACCGAGGGCATCCCGGTGCTGGACATGATGCGGGTCAAGAAGGCGCTGGAGACCTCGTCCAGCACCCTGATCGGGCCGAACTGCCCCGGGGTCATCACTCCCGACGCCTGCAAGATCGGGATCATGCCGGGCCATATCCACAAGCGCGGGTCGGTCGGCGTGGTGTCCCGTTCCGGCACCCTGACCTACGAGGCG
>JBFKOW010000149.1:0-8850 GCA_041628615.1 Paracoccaceae bacterium
AAGAACTCGCGCACCGCGGCCGCCGCGGGCTTGGCGTTGATGAGGTCCTGCGGCATCACCGTGTCGATCTCGACCGACGACATCCGCTCCTTGATCGCGCGCTCCATGCGGAGCAGGCCGACGCGGTACTGGTTCTCCATCAGTTCGCCGACCGACCGGACACGGCGGTTGCCGAGATGGTCGATGTCGTCGATATCGCCACGGCCGTCGCGCAGGTCCACCAGCGCCTTGATGCAGGCGACGATGTCTTCCTTGCGCAGGGTGCGGACGGTGTCCTCGGCATCGAGCGCCAGGCGCATGTTCATCTTGACCCGGCCGACGGCGGACAGGTCGTAGCGCTCGCCGTCGAAGAACAGCGAGTTGAACAGGTCCGAGGCGGCCTCGACGGTGGGCGGCTCGCCCGGGCGCATGACGCGGTAGATGTCCATGAGCGCGGTGTCGCGGTTCATGTTCTTGTCCGCGGCCATGGTGTTGCGCATGTAGGGGCCGACGGTGATGTTGTCGATGTCGAGCACCGGGATCTCGGTGACGCCGGCGTCCAGCAGTTCCTTCACGCTGCCGCCGATGATCTCGCCGTCCTTGTCACGCTCGAGGGTCAGCTCGTCCCCGGCCTCGACGTAGATCGCGCCGGTTTCCTCGTTGATGATGTCGCGGGCGGCGTACTTGCCGGTGATCTGTTCGTAGGGGACCACGATCTGGGTAACCTGGCCGTCCTCGATCAGCTTCTTGACGGTGCGGGGGGTGACCTTCTCGCCGGCCTTGGCGATCACCTCGCCGCTCTTGGAGTCGACGAGGTCGAAGGTCGGGCGCGTGCCGCGGACCCGCTCGGGGAAGAACTTGGTCTCCCAGCCGATCGGGGTCTTGCCCTTCGATTTCAGCTTGTAGGTGACGGTGTTGTAATAGGCATCCATGATGCCTTCCTGGTCCATGCCGAGGGCATAGAGCAGCGTGGTCACCGGCAGCTTGCGGCGGCGGTCGATGCGCGCGAAGACCAGGTCCTTGGCGTCGAACTCGAAGTCGAGCCAGGAGCCGCGGTAGGGAATGATCCGGCAGGCGAACAGGAGCTTGCCCGAGGAATGGGTCTTGCCCTTGTCATGGTCGAAGAAGACGCCCGGCGAGCGGTGCATCTGGCTGACGATCACCCGCTCGGTGCCGTTGACGATGAAGGTGCCGTTCGGCGTCATCAGGGGCATGTCGCCCATGAAGACGTCCTGCTCCTTGATGTCCTTGACCGACTTGGCCCCGGTCTCCTCGTCGACGTCGAACACGATCAGGCGCAGCGTGACCTTCAGGGGGGCGCTGTAGGTCATGTCGCGCTGCTGGCATTCCTCCACGTCGTATTTCGGCTTCTCGAGCTCGTAGCGGACGAATTCGAGCACCGCGGTCTCGTTGAAATCCTTGATCGGGAACACCGACTGGAACACGCCCATGATCCCCTCGCCGGCCTGCGGCTCGGGCTGGTCGCCCGACTTCAGGAACAGGTCGTAGGAGGATTTCTGAACCTCGATGAGGTTCGGCATTTCGAGGATTTCGCGGATCTTGCCGTAATACTTGCGAAGGCGTTTCTGGCCGAGGAAGGACTGCGCCATAAGCGTCATCACCTTTATCATTCTCTGCGAGCGCCGCGCGGCCGGGGCCTGCCGCGGGGCGGCTCATTCGAGAGCCGGGGGTCCGGTCCATACCCGGGGCGCGGCCCAATGCGCCCCTCCCGACCGGCAACCTCTCCGAGACAGGGGTCGGTTCGGGACCCCTCTCTGAGACAGGTTTGGCTGGACCCGGAATCCGCCGGGTCCAGCCGTCAACTGCGGGCGCTGCGGCGCCCGGTAGACCTGGATCAGGCCAGTTCGACCTCGGCGCCAGCCGCTTCGAGCTTGCCCTTGATCTCTTCGGCTTCCGCCTTGGCCACGCCTTCCTTGATCTTGCCGCCGGCCTCGACGAGGTCCTTGGCTTCCTTCAGGCCGAGCCCGGTGATCGCGCGGACTTCCTTGATCACGTTGATCTTGGAGGCGCCGGCGTTCTTCAGCACGACGTCGAATTCGGTCTTTTCCTCTTCGGCGGCCGCAGCGGCATCGCCGGCCGGGCCCGCCATCATGACAGCGCCGCCGGCGGCGGGCTCGATGCCGTACTCGTCCTTGAGGATGGTTTTCAGTTCCTGGGCCTCGAGCAGCGTGAGGTTCACGATCTCTTCGGCAAGTTTCTTCAGATCAGCCATGTGATTTGTTCCGTCTGTTCAGTGTGTTCCAACGTCGGGATCGACAACCCCACGAGGGCACTCGGTTGCTTATGCAGCTTTCTCTTCGATGGTGGAGAGAATGCTCGCGATGTTCGAAGCGGGCGCGCCAATGGCCCCGGCGATGTTGGCGGCAGGGGCCCCGATGCAGCCGACGATGGAAGCGATGAGCTCCTCGCGGGACGGCATTTCGGAGACAGCCTTGACACCGGCCGGGTCAAGCGCCGTGTCCCCCATCGCACCGCCGAGGATCACGAGCTTTTCGTTGTCCTTGGCGTATTTCTGGACCACCTTCGCCGCGGCGACGGGATCCTCCGAATAGGAGAGCACGGTCATGCCCGTGAGGTAGGAGGCGATGCTTGCGCAGGGCTTCCCCTCGAGGGCGATCTTGGCGAGCCTGTTCTTGGCAACGCGAACGGACCCGCCGGCTTCGCGCATGCGCGCCCGCAGGTCCTGCATCTGTGCAACTGTCATGCCTTCGTAGTGGGCCACCACCACGACGCCAGAGCTTTCGAAGATCTGGCCGAGTTCCTCGACCACCTTTTCTTTCTGGGCTCTATCCACAGTTCGCTCCAAGTTTGGAGGGGCGACCCCTCCGGCTCAGTTCAGCCGGGAACCCTGTCGAGCACCCGGCCATCGGGTCCTTACGGGTCCGTCCAAGATCGCCTTGCGCGCCGGACCGGCACGGAAGAAATCCAGGGTCTTTCCCGTCTCGGGCAGGAATTATGGGACCAACTGATCGGGACCCACCCGCCGTCTCGGACGAATCGCGACGGCCCCGACCGGGACCGCCGCAGAGGCGCGGCATAGACGATGGGCCGGCGCTTGCCAACAGCAAATCGTCACTTTTTTCTTGACAGCCCCGGAAATTCATGGGCCGGCCCGACCCACGGGATCCGCCGGCCGCCGCGGGGCCGTCCGAACCCTTTGGCGAGGGGTCGCCCGCCCCCGCCTTCCCGGTTGCCTTTCGCCCGCCGATGCCGTTGCCTAGGGGCTTCCGGGACATGCGGAAAGGACGGGCCAGTGGCCGACGGCGTATCCGGGACAAGCCCCGGCGATCTAGCGACCTACGAGGCGATCATCGAGGGCGTGCCCGCGATGCTCTGGCTTGGCGATCCGGAGGGACGCTGCGTGTTCCTGAACCGGGCCCAGCGCGCGTTCTGGGGTGTCGATCTGGCCGACGTGGCCACGTTCGACTGGACCGGAACGATCCATCCCGACGACGTCGCCGCCCTGTCCGAGCCCTATCGCGTAGCGATGGAGGCCCGCATCGGCTTCGAGGTCGAAGCCCGCTACCGCCGCGCCGACGGTGCCTGGCGGGTGTTGCGGACCCGCGCCGAACCGCGGTTCGACGAGGCCGGGACCTTTCTCGGGATGACCGGGGTCAACACCGATGTCACCGAACAGCGCGAGGCCGAGACCCGGCTGACTGAGTCGAACCGGCAACTGGAGCACGCGCTGGACGCCTCGCAGGGGATCGGCACCTTCGTCTGGGACCTCGCCGCCGGCCAGATCCGGGCCGACCGGCGCTTCGCCGCCACCCACGGGGTCGATCCGGACGCGGCGGCCCGCGGCGTTCCGGTCGAGGTCTTTCTCGAGGTGGTCGAGCCGGCGGACATGCCGCTGGTCGAACGGACCATGACGCGGCTCGCCGCCGAGGGCGGGCCCTACGAGGCGGAATACCGGATCCGGGTGCCGGGCCGGCCCGAGTGCTGGCTGTTCTCGAAGGGCGCGGGGGACCGCGTCGGCGCGCCGCCGAGCCGGGTCTCGGGCGCGACCATCGACATCACGGATCGCAAGGCGCAGGAACAGCAGCTCGAACTGCTCGCCCAGGAGCTTTCGCACCGGATCAAGAACATCTTCGCCGTCGTCCGGGCGATGACCCGGATGGCGGGCCGCGAGGCCGGGGCGGAGGCGGCGGGCGCCCTGGGCGACCTGGCGGAGCGGTTCGCGGCGATGGGTGCCGCCTATGCCCAGATCACGCCCCACGCCCGCGCGGCCGTGGCCGAAACCACGCTGCACGCCCTGTTCGACACCCTCTTCGCGCCGTATCGCACCAGCGGCGAACGGCGCATCGCGACGGACGGGGACGACCGGGTGCTGTCCCCCAAGGCGGCCTCGTCGCTGGCGCTGATCCTGCACGAACTGGCCACCAACGCGTCGAAATACGGCGCGCTCTCGACGACCGGCAGCGTCGTTCTGCGGCACCGGCCGGAGGGCGCCGACCTGCGCCTCGACTGGGAAGAGACGGGCGGACCGGCGATCGACGGCCCGCCGGCGCGGCACAGCTTCGGATCGCGGCTGATCCGCCTCAGCGCCCAGCAACTGGACGCCCGGATCGAGGAGGACTGGACGCCGGGCGGCCTGGTCTGGACGATGCGCGTGCCGATCGACCGGCTGTCCTGACCTGAACCCGGCGCGCCGCGGCCCCTACCCCGTGGACCGGGCGCAGGCCCGGACCTCGCGGAACATGCGCGCCGATCCCTTCAGCGAGAAGACCGCGTCGACCAGCGGCTCGCCGGTGGCGGTGGCGGTCACCGAGAGGGTGTCGCCCGCCCGGATCGGGCCCCAGATCGTCTCGGGATCGGCATCGACCCTGATGCCGTTGAGAAGCCGCCGGCCGGCGATCCGATATCCCTCGGCGACGGTGTCGGCGATGATCGGGCCCGACCCGGCAGCGTCCGCGAAGTGGTCGGTGACGACGAGGGCGGGGATGATGCGTTCCAGCAGCGCCTCCGTCCGGATC
Organism: Paracoccaceae bacterium; assembly: GCA_041628615.1. Lineage (GTDB taxonomy): Bacteria > Pseudomonadota > Alphaproteobacteria > Rhodobacterales > Rhodobacteraceae > JAMWZF01. The sequence goes on from JBFKOW010000149.1 coordinate 4,977, forward strand.
ATCCCGGTCGCGACCCCGGCGGCGACCTCGGCGCCATCCACGGCGACCGAGATGCGGGTGTCGGCGAAGACGTTCAGCAGGACCGGCCGATCCGTGGCCTGGGCGCCCAGCAGACCGATTTCGAGTTGCCTGTCGAAGGCGACGAAGACCTGCTCGGCGGGATCGCCGTCCGCGGCGGCGCGCGCGATGCACCAGCTTCCGGCGCGGTAGATCGTCCAGCCCTCGACCGTGCCGGCCTCCACGGCCGGCCCGATCTCGAAGTCCCGGGCCTCCGCGGCCGACGGCACGGCGCCCGACAGCCAGACGGCGACGCCGGCAAAGGCCGACAGGACAAAGGTGTTTCGGAAACTCATGACCGCTCTCCTCACTGATACCGCCCCAAGGGTATCACGCGGCGCGGCCATCGCCAAAGGACGGGTCCAGGAACGGCAAAAGGCGGGGCCGGGGCCCCGCCTTCCGCAACTGTCGTCCGGGCGAACGGTCAGGCGTTGCCGGTCGCGCTCTGCACGTCCACCGACACGCCGGGGCCCATCGTCGAGCTGACGGCCACCTTCTTCATGTAGGTGCCCTTCGCGCCCGACGGCTTGGCCTTCTGCACCGCGTCGACGAAGGCGAGGAGGTTCTCCTCGAGCTTCTTGGCGTCGAAGCTGGCCTTGCCGATCCCGGCATGGACAACGCCGGCCTTCTCGACCTTGAACTGGACCTCGCCGCCCTTGGCAGCGGCGACGGCCTCGGCCACGTCCACCGTCACGGTGCCGACCTTCGGGTTCGGCATCAGGTTCCGGGGGCCCAGCACCTTCCCGAGACGGCCGACGATCGGCATCATGTCGGGGGTGGCGATGCAGCGGTCGAAGTCGATCTTGCCGCCCTGGATGGTTTCCATCAGGTCCTCGGCGCCGACGATGTCGGCCCCGGCCTTCTTGGCTTCCTCGGCCTTCTCGCCACGGGCGAAGACGGCCACGCGGACCTCCTTGCCGGTGCCGTTGGGCAGGCTGACCTTGCCGCGGACCATCTGGTCGGCGTGGCGCGGGTCGACCCCGAGGCAGACGGCGACCTCGACGGTCTCGTCGAACTTGGCGGTGGCGTTGGCCTTGACCAGAGCGACCGCTTCCGTGACCGAGACGTTCTCCTTGCCGGCGAAGGCCTCGCGGGCGGCGCGGGTGCGTTTTCCGAGCTTGGCCATCTTACTTCACCTCGATGCCCATGGAGCGGGCGGAGCCCAGGATGATCTGCATCGCGCCCTCGACGGAGGTGGCGTTGAGATCCTTCATCTTGGCCTCGGCGATCTCGCGGACCTGGGCCACGGTCACGGTGCCCGCGGTCTCCTTGCCGGGAGCCTTGGCGCCGGATTTCAGCTTGGCGGCCTTCTTGAGGAAATAGGACGCGGGGGGCGTCTTGATTTCCATCGTGAAGGACTTGTCCTGGTAGTAGCTGATGATGGTCGGGCACGGCGCGCCCGGTTCCATCTCCTGCGTCTTGGCGTTGAACGCCTTGCAGAATTCCATGATGTTGATGCCGCGCTGACCCAGCGCCGGACCGACCGGCGGAGACGGGTTCGCCTTGCCGGCGGGGACCTGAAGCTTCAGGGTCCCGACGAGTTTCTTGGCCATTTCTGGCCTCCTTTTCCAACAGGGGCGGAACGCGTCCCGCCCGGTTTGCGTGGCGTGGTGCGGTCCGGATCACGCGTGACCCTCGCCTCCCACGGATATCGACCCGCCCGGAATCGCTCCGGTCGGGACCGGCGCGGGATAGGGGAACGGCGGGGGATAATCAAGCCTCTCGCCGCGGGGGCCGGCGGGACGGGCGGTCAGACCGGCGCCAGCAGGTCCCGGAAGGTCGCCTCGGTCCTGGCCATCCGGGCCTGGATCGCCGCCATCATGTCCTCGGAGCGGAGCATCCCGGCGTTCCAGGTGGCGATCTGGTCGAGCCCGTCGGCCACGCCGTGGTCCCGCGCGTAGGTCAGCGCCCGCTTGGTCCCCGCGACGGCGAGCGGCGACTTGGCGGCGATCGTCCGGGCCAACTCGAGCGCGGCCTGCCGCACCGCGGCGCCATCGGCGTGAACGGCGTTGACGAGCCCCCAGGCGGCGGCCTCGGCGGCACCGAAACGCCGCCCGGTCAACGCAAGTTCCGCCGCGATCCCGCGGGGGATCAGGTTCGGCAGCCGCTGCAGCGTGCCGACATCCGCCGCCATGCCGATGTTGATCTCCTCGATCCCGAAGCTCGCGTCCTCGGCGGCAAGCCGGATGTCGCAGGCCGTCACGAGGTCCACCGCGCCGCCGAGGCAGGCGCCGTGGATCGCGGCGATGACGGGCAGCCGGGTCCCTTCCAGCGCCGAAAGCGCCGCCTGCAGCCGCAGGATCAGGCCGCGCAGCGCATGGGCGGCGCGGCCCGGTTCCTGCGCCAGCAGGACGTTGATCTCCTGGAAGGCGGCGAGGTCCATGCCGCCGCTGAAATGCTTGCCGGCCCCGGTCAGAACCAGCGCCCGCACCGACGGATCGGCATCCAGCGCGGCGACGATCCGGGGCAGGTCGGCCCAGAAATCCAGGCTCATCCCGTTCGCCTTCTCGGGCCGGTTCATCTGCAGTTCGAGGACGGCTCCATGACGGGCCAGGGCGAAGAAGGTGCTGTCGGGAAGATCGGTGGTCATGGCGGGCTCCGGGGCGGGACGACTGTTCCCGACCCTAGCCTCCCGGTCCCCGCACCGGGCAAGACTTTCGCCGCGTCAGCACGGCGACCGGCCACCCTGCCGGGTTGGGGCAGCGGCCCGGCAGGCTTGCATTGCACCGGTTTCGGGCGGACCATCGGGACACGCCTGCCGGCACCGACTGCAAGAGGGCGTCCCGTCATGGCCGCTGCCTTCACGTTCCCCACCCGGTTCGCCGCGCTGTTGTTCATGGCCGTGGCCGGCCTCGCCGACGCGCAGATCCTCGAGGCGATCGCAGAGGATGACAGCGCCGGTCTCGCGGCGCTGATCGCCGCCGGAGCGGACGTGAACGCGGGTGCCGGCGATGGCGGGCGCACGCTGCCGCTGGTCTACGCCGCTGGGATCGAGCGGCCCGGCATGGTCGCCCAGCTCATCGCGGCGGGGGCCGACATCGACGCGGCGCAGCCGAACGGCCGGACCGCGCTGATGGCGGTCGCGGGGTCCGGGTCGGTCGAAATCCTCAACATGCTGCTGGCGAACGGCGCGCGGCCAGGGCCAGAACACGCTGCCGAGGCCAGGGCGCAGGGCCAGCCCGCCATGGTGGCGATCCTCGAACACGCCGCGGCCGCCGCGGCCGCCGCCGCCTACGACCCCGGCAACCTGGGCTTCGACCCGGAACCGTCCGGGACCCTGGTCGCAGCGATGCAGGTCAGGCTGATCCTGATGGGCTACTATCGGGGCGAGATCGATGGCCAGCTCGGCGAGGAGACGATCGCGGCCCTCGGCCGTTTCAACGACAACGCCGGCGCGGTTCCGGCCGACCGGATCACCGCCGCCACGATCGCCGCGCTGGAACCGGCCATCCACCCGGATTGCGGGGGCGGGCCGCAGACCCTGCGGACGAACGTCTACTGGACCTATCTGGAACTGCTGTATCACGGCTGCATCGCCGCGGACGCGGAGCTCAACCGGTTCGCGGCGATCACCGACTCGCGGGGCGGCGGCGTCGATCCGTTCCGGATCGTCTGCGATGACCGCGGCCAGCTTGTCGTCACCGCCGACACGCTGCTGTGGCTGCCCGTGTGGTCCAGCTACGCCGGCGAATTCCGGCTGGCGAACCTGCGGATCGACGGCTGCGCCACGATCGGCGACCGCGGCTACATCATCGGCGCCGGCAGCACGGTGAGCTTCGACCCGCTCGACCCCTGACACCGGAACCGGAACCGGGTC
>JBFKOW010000150.1:0-8765 GCA_041628615.1 Paracoccaceae bacterium
CTCGGGCGACCGGTAGCCGGACAGCAGCATGTAGGGCTCGGTCACGTCCAGAAGGTTGTGGGTCGCGGCCATGATGTCGATCGTGCGGTTGTCGATCTGGATCTGCTTGCCGTTGCGCCAGTCGCGCATGAACAGGGTGATCTCGCGCAGGGCCTCGCCGATGTATTGCCCTTCGATCCAGTAGATCGTGTCGATCCGCTCGCCGGTGCGGCCCGAATACATCCGGATCCGGCGGATGTCGCCGCCGCCCCTCAGGAATCCTGCCGCGTTGGAGAAGGTGGGAGCCGCGGTGACTGCCGTCGCTGCGAAAGCGGTCAGCAATCCGCGACGCGAAATGCCCGAAGTGCTCGAGATCGTCATGGTGTCAGCGCCTGTCCCGTCGCCACAATTGCCCCGCGCTGCGGCGGGTTCCGCCATCTCTCCCCAGATGCACCGGCTGTATGACACACCACGAATCGTCTGCCAACCGGGTTTAGCCGATCCGGCGTTAAGATGGCGGAAATGGGCAAGATCCCGCACACTTGCAGAGAAGTCACGAACTGTGGCCGATCCGCCGCAAGCCGCGTCCCGCGCCGCTTCCGGACCGTGGGGACCGGAATACCGGACTGTCCAAATCGTGATTGCAGCGCTAACAGGAAATCAGGGAAACCGTGCGAGACTGACCCGGCGGGGCGCCATTTCTGGCCGCCGGGGCGTTGGGGCTGCGGGCGGGGCCGCGAAAGAGGGTATCATGACGGGTCGTGTGGTGCAGATGGTTCGAGACGATTTCCGGGGCTGGCTTGCCCTCGCCTGGGCCGGGGTCCTTGCCGGCGCACTGATGGCGGCGGCGGCGCCGGTCGCGGCGCAGGTGACGGCGTTCCGGCAGGCGGTGGCGGAAACCGCCGCCGACGATCCCGACCTCGCCGCCTTCTACCGCGCCCGGGATTTCGCCGGTCTGTGGACCGGTCCCGAGGACGGACCGCGCCGGGCGGCGCTGCTCGCCGCCTTCGCCGACGCCGCCCGCCACGGACTGCCGGCCCACCGCTACGACCCGGACGCCCTGCGCGCCCGGATGGCCGCCGCCGACACCGCGGAGGCGCAGGGCCGGCTCGACGTCGACATGTCGCGCCTGTTCCTGTCCTACGCCCGCGACGTGCAGACCGGCATCCTCGAGCCCGGCCGGGTGGCCACCGCGATCCGGCGCGAGGTGCCGTTGCGCGACCGGCTCGACCTGCTCAACGGCTTTGCCGACGCGCATCCGGCCGGATTCCTGCGCGCCCTGCCGCCGTCCTCGCCGGAATACGGCCGGCTGATGCGGGCCCGGATCGAGCTCGGGGCGCAGCAGTCCCGCGGCGGCTGGGGGCCGACCGTGCCCGGCACGCTTGCGCCGGGCGACAGCGGGCCCGCCGTGGTGGCCCTGCGCAACCGGCTGATCGCGCAGGGCTTCATGGAGCGGTCCGCGACCGCGACCTACGATGCCGGCCTGACCGCCGCGGTACAGCGGTTCCAGGCCTCGGTCGGTCTCGAGGCCGACGGCGTGGCCGGCGAAACGACGATCCGCGAGATCAACCGCTCGATCCCCGAACGTCTGCAGCAGATCCTCGTGGCGATGGAGCGGGAGCGCTGGATCAACCAGCCCCTCGGCGACCGGCACATCTGGGTCAACCTGACCGATTTCACCGCCCGGATCGTCGACCACGGCGCCGTCACCTTCGAGACCCGGTCCGTGATCGGCCACCGCGACAGCGACCGGCAGAGCCCGGAATTCTCGGACCAGATGGAATTCATGGTGATCAACCCGAGCTGGTACGTGCCGCGCTCGATCATCGTGAAGGAATACCTGCCGGCGCTGCAGCGCAACCGCAACGCCGCCGGCCATATCCAGATCACCGACAGCCGGGGCCGGGTGGTGAACCGGGGCGCGGTGGATTTCTCGCAATACACCGCCCGCAGCTTTCCCTTCGCCATGCGGCAGCCGCCGAGCCGGAGCAACGCGCTCGGGCTGGTGAAGTTCATGTTCCCGAACCGCTACAACATCTACCTGCACGACACCCCGGCCAAGTCGCTGTTCTCGCGCGAGGTGCGCGCCTTCTCGCATGGCTGCATCCGGCTCAACGACCCGTTCGACTTTGCCTATGCCCTGCTGGCGCGGCAGACCGACGATCCCGAGGGGCTGTTCCGCCGCCACCTGAACTCGGGGCGCGAGACCCGCGTCGATCTCGAACAGCCGGTGCCGGTGCACATCGTCTACCGCACCGCCTTTGCCAGCGCCGACGGCACGATGAACTACCGCGGCGACGTCTATGGCCGCGACCGGGCGATCTGGACCGCGCTCGAGGCCGCCGGGGTGGCGGTTCTCGCGGCGGAGGGGTAACACGCGGGCGCAGGCAGACCCCGCCGGAGCCCGTGCCATGACCGCGACCATCGACACCCTCGCCGCCGCGCTGTCCCTCCCGTTCGAGGGCGACGGCGGCTGGCCCGTGGGGCGGGCGTCGGACCCGGCGGTTGCCGGGCCGGACGACCTTGCCGTCGCGCTGTCACCGGCCTTCGCCGAGGCGCTGCGCGCGGGCCGGGCCGGGGCCGCGATCCTCTGGCAGGGGGCGGACTGGCGGGCGCTGGGGCTGCGCGCGGCGATCTTCGCGCCGGCCCATCGGCTGAGCCTGCCGCGGATCACCGGCGCGCTGCACCCGGGCGACGCGCTGCCCCGGGACCGGCACCCGCAAACCGCGGTCGACCCGGCCGCCCGGCTGGCCGGCGACGTGGCCGTCGGGGCCTTCAGCACCATCGCCGCCGGAGCCGAGATCGGCGCCGGGACCCGGATCGGCGCGCGGGTCGGCATCGGCCCCGGCGCGGTGATCGGCCCGGACTGCGAGATCCACGACGGCGCCTGGATCGGGCCGCGGGTCCGGCTGGGCGCGCGCTGCGTGGTCCAGCCCGGCGCGGTGATCGGCGCCGACGGGTTCTCGTTCGTGACCGAGACCCCGTCGAACCCCGAGCGGGCCAAGGCCGGCGGCGGGGCCGAGCGGCTGACCCCGCCCGACAGCGACCGCTGGTGGAAGAACCAGAGCCTCGGCGCGGTGGTGCTGGGCGACGACGTCGAGATCGGCGCCAACAGCACGGTCGACGCCGGCACCCTGAAGCCGACCCGGATCGGCGACGGCACCAAGCTCGACAACCTCGTGCATGTCGGCCACAACGTCGAGATCGGCGCCCATTGCCTGCTGTGCGGGATGACCGGGATCGCCGGGTCCGTGGTGATCGGGGACCGGGTGGTTCTCGGCGGCCAGACCGGGGTCGGCGATCACCACCGGATCGGCGACGACGTGGTGACCGGGGCCGGGACGATGATCCTGTCCAACGTGGTTTCCGGGTCGGTCCTGCTGGGCTATCCGGCGCAGCGCATGGACCGCGCCATCGGCCTGTTCCGGCATCTCATGCGGCTGGGCCGGGACGCCCGGTCAGGCGCGAAACCGGTTCCCAAACCGGGACGCAGCGAGTAGAGACCCGGTGACGATCAGGGGGTCCCGCATGGACATTGAGAAGAAGGTCATCGAGATCATCGCCGAGCAGGCGGTGCTGGAGCCGTCGGACGTGAGTCTGGACAATTCCCTCGAGGAACTGGGCATCGACAGCCTCGGCCTCGTCGAGAGCATCTTCGCCATCGAGGAAGCCTTCGACATCTCGGTGCCGTTCAACGCCAACGATCCCTCGGCGAGCGATTTCGACATCTCCTCGGTGCGCTCCATCGTCGCCGCGGTCGAGGGACTGGTCCGAGAACAGACCGCGTGAGGCGGGTCGTCATCACCGGCGCCGGCACGATCAACGCGCTCGGCCACGACGTGCCCACCACCCTGGCCGCGATGGCCGCGGGGGCCTGCGGCATCGGCCCGCTGGATTTCCGCGACGTCGACCGGCTCGCGGTCCGGATCGGCGGGCAGGTGCGGGACTACGACGAACAGACCCATTTCAACCGCCAGCAGATCGCGCTCTACGACCGGTTCACCCAGTTCACCCTGCTTGCCGCCCGGCAGGCGGTGGAACAGTCCGGCCTGACCTTCCAGGGCGAATTCGCCAACCGCTCGGGCGTCGTGCTCGGCACCGCCGGGGGCGGGGTCAACACCTGGGATGAGAATTACCGCACGGTCTACGAGGAGGGGAAGAACCGGGTCCATCCCTTCGTGGTGCCGAAGCTGATGAACAACGCCGCCGCCAGCCACGTGAGCATGGAATACAACCTGCGCGGGCCGGCCTTCTCGGTCGCCACCGCCTGCGCCTCCTCGAACCACGCGATGGGGCAGGCGTTCCACATGATCCGGTCGGGCATGTGCGACGCGATGCTGACCGGCGGGTCCGAGGCGATGCTGTGTTTCGGCGGCGTGAAGGCCTGGGAGGGGCTGCGGGTGATGTCCAAGGACGCCTGCCGCCCGTTCAGCGCCAACCGCAACGGCATGGTGCAGGGCGAGGGCGCGGCGGTGTTCGTCTTCGAGGAGCGCGACCGGGCCATGAAGCGCGGCGCCGAGATTCTCGCCGAGGTCGTCGGCTTCGCGATGTCCTCGGATGCCGCCGACATCGTGATGCCGTCCAAGCAGGGCGCCGCGCGGGCGATCGGCGGGGCGCTGCGGGACGCCGGGATCGACCGGGCCGACGTGGGCTACATCAACGCCCACGGCACCGGGACCGCGGCCAACGACAAGACCGAATGCGCCGCCGTGGCGGACGTGTTCGGCGCCCATGCGGACCGGCTGATGATCTCGTCCACCAAGTCGATGCATGGCCACCTGATCGGCGGCACCGGGGCGGTGGAGCTTCTGGCCTGCGTGATGGCGGTGCGCGACGGCATCGTCGCCCCGACCATCGGCTACGAGGAGCCGGACCCGGAATGCGCGCTCGACGTGGTGCCGAACGAGTCCCGCGAGGCGAAGGTCGAGGTCGCGCTGTCCAACGCCTTCGCCTTCGGCGGGCTGAACGCGGTCCTGGCGCTGCGCCGGGCGGCCTGACCCCGGCGGACCGGAGCCGGGCCGCGCCGGGTCATTCGGGCGTGGCGGTCTGGGCGTTGAACGCGGCGGTGAACCCGGTCAGCGACAGGTTGAGGTCGATCCGCTGGTCCGGCGCCGCGGCGGGCACCAGCGACAGGGTCGCCGACGCGCCGCGCTTGAACTGGTCCACGGCGGCGGCGTCGAAACCGACCCGGCTGAGGCAGCCCGAGGACAGGAACGGCGAGAACGGCCGCCCCGAGCAGAAGGTGAACGGGTATTGCCGCGGGGTTCCGCCATCCACCGCGAGGGTGAGCTGCGCCGGCAGGAAGGTTTCGAGCGGCGCGACGATGTTGGCCCCGGCGGCCGCGCGGCTGCCCTCGGGCAGCGGGAACATCGTGATCTCGGCGACCGGGTTGTCGTCCTGGTCGCGCAGCAGCTGGTACATCTGGCAGGGATCGGCGCCATCGGGATTGGCGATGCAGCGGATCGACCAGTCGCCGTGTTCCTCGCGGACATAGGGTTCGCCCGCCTCGCGTCCGTTCTCGTCGATCGGCGTGCCCATGCTCAGGGCTTCGGCGGGGTCCGTGGCGGGCTCGGCTGCCGGCTCGGCGCTCTCGGCGGGGGCCGCGGTGTCCTGCGCGGTGCCCGCGACGGGGGACAGGATCAGAGCGGCCGCGAGGGCGATGTAGGCTGTTCGGGTCATCATTGACGGGGCCTGTGGTTGCTCAATTTCTTGGCGCCCTCCTAGCATGGCCGGGCGGGAGTGTCAGCGGCAATATCAGCGGCAACGATGGTGACGCGAAATCGCCGGAACCACGTCAACTTTGCCGTGCAATCCGTGCCCCGCAAAAGAAAAAGGGCCCCGAGCGGGGACCCTCTTTCCTATTCTCCCTGCCGGACTTGGCCAGCTATTGGCGGGACGCTAGCGATCACCGCATCTGCCGTCAACAGGGAATTCCTCACGATTCCGGTGGGCGGCGGGAGGCCCCGCCCCGCCGTCCCGGGCCGGGGCGGGCTGGGAGAGGTGCCGGGGCCGCCGGAAGAAAAAAGCCGCGCCCGGGGGCGCGGCAAGTCTGACAGGGAGGAAGTCGGCCCGATCCTCCGGAGGACAGTGGGTGACCGGGCTTCGGTCAGACTAGCGGCAACAGGTTAAGAGTGTATGTTCGGCCCCGAACGGAGTCCGGACGGCGGACGCAACGCCCCGCGGCAGCGGCTGCGGGGGCGGCACGGGCCGGGCCGCGGGCAACCGGCGCAGACAACAGGGGACGAGCACATGGTGGACGGGACGATCTTCGTGGGAGGCGGCGGCGAGGGCTACGGCGCGCCGCAGGAACTGCTTCTCAAGTATGCCAATCGCCACGGCCTGATCGCCGGGGCCACCGGCACCGGCAAGACGGTGACGCTGCAGATCCTCGCCGAGGGCTTCTCGAACGCCGGCGTTCCGGTGTTCCTGTCCGACGTGAAGGGCGACCTGTCCGGCCTCGCCGCCGCCGGCTCTCCGGAGTTCAAGCTGCACGCGCCGTTCATGGAGCGGGCGCAGACCATCGGCTTCGACCTGTCCTACCACGACACCCCGGTCACCTTCTGGGACCTGTTCGGCAGGCAGGGTCACCCGATCCGCACCACCGTGGCCGAGATGGGCCCGCTTCTCCTGTCGCGCCTGCTCGACCTGACGGAGGTGCAGGAGGGGGTGCTCAACGTCGCCTTCCGCGTGGCCGACGAGGAGGGGCTGCCGCTGCTCGATCTCGCGGACCTGCAGGCCATGCTGGTCTGGGTCGGCCAGAACGCCGATGACCTGTCGCTGCGCTACGGCAACGTGGCCGCCTCCTCGGTCGGGGCGATCCAGCGGGCGCTGCTGGTGCTGGAGAACCAGGGCGGCGCGTCCCTGTTCGGCGAACCGGCGCTGGAACTGGCCGACATCATCTCGACCGCGCCGGACGGCCGGGGACGGATCAACATCCTCGCCGCGGACGAACTCATGGCCTCGCCCAAGCTCTACGCGACCTTCCTGCTCTGGCTCCTGTCCGAGCTTTTCGAGGAGCTGCCCGAGGTCGGCAACCCGGACAAGCCGAAGCTGGTGTTCTTCTTCGACGAGGCTCACCTGCTGTTCGACGACGCGCCCAAGGCGCTGGTCGCGAAGGTCGAGCAGGTGGCCCGGCTGATCCGGTCGAAGGGGGTGGGCGTGTTCTTCGTCACCCAGAATCCGGGCGACGTGCCCGACGCCGTGCTGGGCCAGCTCGGCAACCGGGTCCAGCATGCGCTGCGCGCCTTCACCGCCGACGACCAGCGCGAGCTGCGCAGGGCGGCGGACACCTACCGGCCCAACCCCCGCTTCGATACCGCCGAGGCGATCCGCGACGTCGGCACCGGCGAGGCGGTGACCTCGATGCTTCAGGACAAGGGGGTGCCGGGGATCGTCGAGCGGACGCTGATCCGGCCGCCCTCGACCCAGCTCGGGCCGCTCGATCCCGCCGCGCGCAAGGCCATCATGGCCGCCTCGCCGATGTCGGGGAAATACGATGCGCGGCTCGACCGGGACAGCGCCGCCGAACGGCTCGCCGCGCGGGCCGAGACCGCCGCGAAGGAAGCCGCCGAAGCCGAGGCGGCGGAGGAGCGCGCCGCCGCCGAGGAGCGCGAGTTCAAGGCCGCCCGGCGCTATGACGGGGGCCGCTCCGACGTCGGCCGGTCGACCTCGCGCCGGACGTCCGGCGGCGGCCAGAGCCTCGGCGAGGCGGTCACCAAGATGGTTGCCAAGGAACTGACCGGAACCACCGGGCGGCGCATCGTGCGCGGCCTGCTGGGCGGGCTGTTCAAGGGCCGCTAGGCCGGCCGCCCGTCGAGTTTTCGACGAAAACTCGGAAGGGTCGATTATTCGACGAATAATCGGCGTCGGAACGCTGCGGCCGCTACAACGGCCGCACCTTGATCAGCGTCAGCCGGTTCTGTTCCTTCTTGAGCACCTCGAACCGGAAGCCGTGGAACGAGAAGACCTGCCCCGCCGCCGGGATGGTCTGGGCCTCGTGGATCACCAGTCCGGCGACGGTGTTGGCCTCGTCGTCGGGCAGCGACCAGTCGCGGGCGCGGTTCAGGTCGCGGATCGTCATCGCCCCCTCGATCAGCCAGGACCCGTCCTCGGCCTTCGCGATCGGCGGTGCTTCGTGCCGGTCGAACTCGTCGGTGATCTCGCCGACGATCTCCTCGAGGATGTCCTCCAGCGTGATCAGCCCCTCGAGCGAGCCGTATTCGTCCACCACGAGCGCGAAATGGGTGTGCCGGCGCAGGAAGTTGCGCATCTGGTCGTCCAGCGTGGTCGTCTCGGGGATGAAGTAGGGCTTCATCGCCACCGACAGGATGTCGAAGCCGTCGAGTTCGGCCTGCTCGACCTTGCCGTCGTCCATCATCCGGTGCATCGCCCGCAGCAGGTCCTTGGCGTGCAGCACGCCGACGATGTTCTCCTGGTCGCCGCGGTAGAGCGGCAGACGGGTATGGTTGCTGTTCAGGCAGCGTCGCAGGATCTCGCCCGCCGGCAGGTCGGCGTCGATCATCTCGATGTTCGAGCGGTGCAGCATGATCTCCTCGACCGTGCGGTCGCCGAGGTCGAGCGCGCCGAGGATGCGGTCCCGGTCCTCCTTCTGCACCACGCCCTCGGAATGGCCCAGCTGCAGCGCTCCGGCGATCTCCTCGCGCACCGCCATGATGTTGCTGTCAGGGTCGATCCGCACCCCGAACAGCCGCAGCACCCCTCGCACCAGCAGCCGCACGAAGCCGACGATCGGCGAGAACACGGTGATCACTAGGCCGATCGGCCAG
>JBFKOW010000151.1:0-8744 GCA_041628615.1 Paracoccaceae bacterium
CGGGGCGGTTGCGGATGTTGGCGGTGTCGGCCCGGTTGTCGAAGGAAAACACGCAGTCGACGCGGACCGGCGCCCCGATCGCGCCCTCGTTGTAGAGCTGCCGGGCGCGGATGAACTGCGGGTGATGGACGATCATGTAGGCCTCGGCGGCCACGAGGCCGGTGCGATCGCGGGCCGCGATCACCGGGTCGAACTCGGCCGCGGTCATCGCCAGCGGCTTCTCGCACAGGACGTGCTTGCCGGCGGCGAGCGCCTTGAGCGTCCACTCGACATGCAGGTGGTTGGGCAGCGGGATGTAGACCGCGTCGACCCCCGGGTCGGCCAGCAGCGCGTCGTAGTCGTGGTGGACGAACAGCCCGGGGCAGAAGTCGAACTTGCGGGCCTTGGCCGGGTCCGAGGTGGCCAGCGCGGCCAGTTCGGCGCCCCGCGCGGCATGGATCGCCGGGCCCATCTGCCCGGCGGCGAATTTCGAGGCTCCGAGGATGCCCCAGCGGATCGCGTCGGTCATGCGCCTTCTCCCGTCATCGCCACCGGCCAAAGCCTACGCGCCTGCCGGAACGGCACAAGGGAGAAGTCGAGGACCGGCCGGGAAGGTCCCGGCCGGCCCGGTTCAGGCCGATGCCAGCATGCCCTTGGCGCGGGCCAGTTCGGTCATCCGCTTCTGCAGCTTCTCGAAGGCGCGGACCTCGATCTGGCGGATGCGTTCGCGGCTGACGCCGTAGCGCTCGGACAGGTCCTCCAGCGTCACCGTCTCGTCGTTCAGCCGGCGTTCGGTCAGGATGTCCCGCTCGCGGTCGTTCAGCACGTCCATCGCCGAGGCCAGCAACTCGCGCCGGGCTTCCAGTTCGTCCTGCTCCTCGTAGGCGGTGGCCTGGTCGGCGTCCTCGTCCTCGAGCCAGTCCTGCCACTGGGTCGCGCTCTCGCCGTCGACGCCGCCGACCTGCGCGTTGAGGCTGGCATCGCCGCCCGACAGGCGCCGGTTCATCGAGATCACCTCGTCCTCGGTCACGCCGAGATCGTTGGCGATCTGGGCGACGTTCTCGGGCCGCAGGTCGCCGTCCTCCAGCGCGCCGATCCGGGCCTTCGCCTTGCGCAGGTTGAAGAACAGCTTCTTCTGGGCGCTGGTGGTGCCCAGCTTCACGAGGCTCCAGGACCGCAGGATGTATTCCTGGATCGAGGCGCGGATCCACCACATCGCGTAGGTCGCGAGGCGGAATCCCTTCTCGGGATCGAACCGCTTCACCGCCTGCATCAGGCCGACGTTGGCTTCCGAGATGACCTCGGCCTGCGGCAGGCCGTAGCCGCGGTAGCCCATGGCGATCTTGGCGGCGAGCCGCAGGTGCGAGGTGACCAGCTTGTGCGCGGCGCTGGTGTCCTCGTGGTCGACCCAGCGCTTCGCCAGCATGTATTCCTCTTCGGGCTCCAGCATCGGGAACCGGCGGATTTCCTGCAGGTAGCGGTTCAGCCCCTGCTCCGGCGACGGGGCCGGGAGATTCGTGTAGGTGTTCATGTCTGCCCCTCCCTTATGTTACGGGGTTTAACATGGATATGGTGGCGCTAACCGGCCGGGTCAAGGGCCGTCCACCCGCTCGGAGCCACAATAGGCCCGGGAGCGACCCGCCGCGATAGGTGTTACCGTGCACTCACGCACATGGGATCGGCAGGTCAGGGGCTCTCGCGCAAGGCATCCAGCAACTTCCGCATGTCCGCCGGCAGCGGCGCCTCGAACCGCATTTCGGCCCCGGTGGCCGGGTGACGGAAGCCCAGCGTGGCGGCGTGCAGGGCCTGCCGGTCGAATCGGATCCCGAGCCCGCGCGGCAGGGTCCGGCCGCCGTAGACCGGATCGCCGACCAGCCCGTGCCCGGCATGGGCGAGGTGGACCCGGATCTGGTGGGTGCGCCCGGTTTCCAGCCGGCATTCGATCAACGCCGCAACGGTGCCGAAGGTTTCCCGGACCCGGACCCGGGTCACCGCGTGCCGCCCGGACCCGTCCCAGACCACCGCCTGCCGCTGCCGGTCGGTGCGGTGCCGGGCCAGCCCGCTGGTGATCTTCATCACCGCCCCCTCGAAGGACACGCCGCGCAGCCCGCGCAGGCGCGGCTCGGCGGGATCGGGCACTCCGTGGCAGACCGCGAGGTAGAGCCGTTCGGCCGAGTGGTCGGCGAACTGGGCGGCGAGCCCGTGATGCGCGCGGTCCGACTTGGCGACCACGAGAAGGCCGCTGGTGTCCTTGTCGATGCGGTGGACGATGCCGGGCCGCCTTTCGCCGCCGATGCCCGACAGATCGTCGCCGAAATGGTGCAGCAGCGCGTTGACCAGGGTGCCGGACGGGCTGCCCGGGGCCGGATGGACGACCATGCCGGCGGGCTTGTTCACCACGATCAGGTCGGCGTCCTCGTGCACGATGTCGAGGGCGATCGCCTCGGGCGCGACGTCCCAGTCCTCGGGCGGAGCGACGGCGATCTCCACCGCGTCGCCCTCGGCCACCCGGGCGCGGGGATCGCCGGCCACCGCGCCGTTGACCCGCACCGCGCCGTCGGCGATCAGCCGGGCCAGCCGGGACCGGCTCAGCGCCGCGCTCTCTGGCACGTCGCGGGCCAATGCCTTATCAAGCCGGGCGGGCGGATCGGCGGCGATCCGGAAGCTGACGAGGGACTGTGACAAGGGGCGCCCCGATCCGTGAACGACGTTGACGACGATGCCACCGCCGATCTGCCGCCCAGCCTGAAGCTGCTGCGCGGCATGGTGTTTGCCCTGACCGGGGTGATGATCGTCGGGTTCATAGTGCTGGTGGCGCTGTTTGTCACCCGCTTCGGCACCGCCCCGCCGCCGCTGCCGGAAACCGTCACTCTGCCGGACGGCGAGGTCGCGCGGGCGGTGACGCTGGGCAGCGACTGGATCGCGGTGGTGACCGACAGCGACGCGATCCTGATCTTCGACCGCGCCAGCGGAACCCTGCGCCAGCGGGTCGAGATCGAATGACTGCGCGGCCGCTGGCCGGGATCAGGGTGCTCGACCTGACCAACGTGCTGGCCGGGCCGTTCTGCTGTCACCAGTTGGCCCATCTCGGGGCCGAGGTGATCAAGATCGAACTGCCCGGAAGCGGCGATCTCGCCCGGCAACTGGGACAGGACGAGGCGCTGTCGGCGGCCAACATGGGCATCTCGTTCCTCGCCCCGAACCCGGGCAAGCGGTCGGTCACCGTGAACCTGAAATCCGGCGCCGGGCGCGAGGTGCTGCGGCGGCTGGTGCGCGGGGTCGACGTTCTGGTCGAGAACTTCCGGCCGGGGGTGATGGCGCGGCTGGGGCTCGCCGCCGACACCCTGCGCGCCGAGAACCCGCGGCTGATCTACTGCGCGATCTCGGGTTTCGGCCAGGACGGGCCGATGGCGGACCGGCCGGCCTACGACCAGATCGTGCAGGGGCTGTCGGGCGCCATGGCGATCACCGGCGACGAGATGTCGGCGCCGATGCGGGCCGGCTGGCCGGTGGCCGACACGGTGGGCGGGCTGACCGCCGCGATGGGCATCTGCGCGGCGCTGAACGAGACCCCGCGCGGCGCGTTCATCGACGTCGCGATGACAGACGCGCTGATGGCGACGATGGGCTGGGCGGTGTCGAACTGGCTGATCGGCGGCGTGCGGCCGGTCCCGGCGGGCAATGAGAACCTGACCTCGGCCCCCTCGGCGGCCTACGACTGCGCCGACGGACCGCTGAACATCGCCGCCAACAAGCAGGAGCAATGGGAAGCGCTGGCCCGCCACCTCGGCCTCGGGCACATGCTCACCGATGCGCGCTTCGCCACGCGGGCCGCCCGCAAGGCGAACCGCCGGGCGCTGAACGCCGCGATCGGCGCGGTGCTGGTGACGCGGCCGGCGGCAGAGTGGGAGGCGGAGCTGAACGCCATCGGGGTGCCGGCGGGCCGGATCCTGAGCCTCGAGGAAGCCCTCGCCGAGCCGCAGTTCACCGGCCGCGACCAGATCGGGAATTATACGCTGCCGGACGGGCGGGCGATCCGGGCACTGCGCACCGGACTGCACATTGACGGCGAATCGCCGCGGGTCGACACCCCGCCGCCGGCGCTCGGCGCCGATACCGACGCGGTGCTGGCCGAGGCCGGCTTCAGCCCCGCCGAGATCGCCGCGCTGCGCGAGGACGGGGCGATCTGAACCCGTCCCGCCGCCGGCCGTGGCGGACATCCGTTCTGGACAGAACGCCGCTCGCTGTGCCAGCCTGACCCTGTTTCGGAGAACCGCCCCGCGCAATGGCGGCGGCACGAACCCCTGGGAGGACGACATGAAACCCTTTTCGTTGAAGGCGCTGACGGTCAGCGCCGTGGTGGCCGTTACCGGCACGAGCGTTATGGCGGCCGAGTGCATCGCCCCGGCCAACCCCGGCGGCGGCTGGGACTTCACCTGCCGGCAGATCGGCAAGATCCTGTATGACATCGGACAGGTCGACCAGCCGGTGCAGGTCACCAACATGGCCGGCGGCGGCGGCGGGCTGGCCTACAGCCATGTGGTCAACGAGCGGAATGACGACCCCGACCTGATCGTCGCGGCCTCGTCCGCCACGACCACCCGGCTGGCGCAGAACGCCTTCGGCGGGCTGACCGCCGACCAGGTCCGCTTCGTGGGCGCGATCGGCGCGGATCCGGGCGTGATCGTCGTCGCCGCCGACAGCCCGTACACCTCGCTCGCCGACCTGATGGACGCGATGAAGGCCGATCCCGGCTCGATCTCGTTCGCCGGCGGCTCGGCGGCAGGCGGCTTCGACCACCTCAAGGTGCTGCAACTGGCCAAGGCCCACGGCATCGATGACATCCGCTCGATCAAGTATATCGGCGTCGATGGCGGCGCCGACGCGATCACCCAGACGATCGGCGGGTTCACCACCGGGATGACCGGCGACATGTCCGAGATCGTCGGCTTCATCCAGTCCGGCGAGGTCAAGGCGCTGGCGGTCCTGACCGAGGAGCGGGTGCCCGGCTTCGAGGACATCCCGACCGCGATCGAACAGGGCTTCGACGTGGTCGCGGTGAACTGGCGGGGCCTCTACGTGCCCAAGAACATCAGCGACGACCAGTTCAACGCCTGGGCCGAGAAGCTGCGCGCGGTCGCCGAAAGCGCCGAGTGGCAGGAAGCGATGGCGGCCAACGGGCTCGCCCCGTTCACCAAGGTCGGCGGCGACTTCCAGTCGTGGATCGACGGCGTCGTGGCCCAGACCGAGGAACTGAGCCGCGAAATCGGCGTGATCCAGTAACGATGATGCGGTCCGACCGCGTCTTCGGAGCGATCGTGATCCTGGGGGCGCTCGCGTATATCGCGGGCGCCTTCCAGATCAGGACCGGCTTCCTGTCCGACCCGCTGGGCTCCAAGTCCTTCCCGATCCTGATCGGCTCGGTCGCGGCGATCTGCGGCGCGGTCATGGTGCTGCGGCCCGATCCCGAGCCGGACTGGCCCGGCCTGCCGACACTGGGCAACATCGCCGTCTCGGTGCTGGTGATGGTGGCCTATGCCTACGCGCTCAAGCCGATGGGCTTCCTGATCCCGACGGCGATCTGCGCCGGGATCCTGAGCTTTCAGATCCACCCGCGGGCGCTCACCGCGGCAGTCACCGGGGTGGCGCTCTCGGCGGGGCTCTTCGTTCTCTTCAAATACGTTCTGGGGCTGGGTCTCGTGCCCGTGCCGAAGGGGTGGTTCGGCTGATGGAACTTCTGGCAAACCTGCAACTCGGCTTCTCGGTCGCGCTGTCACCGTTCACCCTGATGCTGGCGGTGATCGGCTGTTTCCTCGGGACAATCATCGGGGCCCTGCCGGGGCTCGGGCCGTCCAACGGGGTGGCGATCCTGATCCCGATCACCTTCACCCTCGGTCTCGACGCGGTGGCCGCGCTGGTGCTGATGACCTCGGTCTATTACGGGGCGATGTATGGCGGGCGGATCTCGTCGATCCTTCTCAACATCCCCGGCGACGAACCGGCGCTGATGACCACGCTGGACGGCTACCCGATGGCCAAGGCCGGGCGCGCCGGCGAGGCGCTGGTGCTGTCCGGCGTGGCGTCCTTCGTCGGCGCCTTCCTCGCCACGCTGGGGCTCATGCTGCTCGCGCCGCTGCTCAGCCGGGTGGCCTACCAGTTCGGCCCGGCGGAATACTTCGCGCTCTACCTGCTGGCCTTCTCGACTCTCGGGGGGATCGCCTCGAACAACCAGGCCAAGGCGGCGCTGGCGTCCTGCATCGGCCTCGGGATCGCGATGATCGGGCTCGACAACACCACCGGGATGCCGCGCTACACCGGCGGCAACCTGCACCTGATGGACGGGATCGATTTCCTGATCGCCATCGTCGGACTGTTCGCGGTCTCCGAGGTGTTCATCTTCATCGAGAGCCACGGCAAGGGCTCGTCCATCGGGGTCAAGCTGGAGAAGGTGAAGATCCCCTTCCGCGAGATCGGCCGCAGCTTCGGCACCATGGTCCGGGCCAGCGGGGTCGGCTTCGTCGCCGGGGTGCTGCCGGGGGCCGGGGCCTCGCTGGGGTCGTTCCTCGCCTACATGTCGGAGAAGGCGATCGCCGGGCCGAAGGGCGGCTTCGGCACCGGGGTCCCGAGGGGCGTCTGCGCACCCGAGGCCGGAAACAACTCCGCCGCCGGCGGCGCGCTGGTGCCGATGCTCACGCTCGGGGTACCGGGATCGGGGACCACGGCGGTCCTGCTCGCGCTCCTGATGACGCTGAACATCACCCCGGGCCCGACCCTGTTCACCGACCGGCCCGACGTGGTGTGGGGGCTGATCGCATCGCTGCTGATCGCGAATTTCGTGCTGCTGGCGATGAACGTGCCGATGGTGAAGATCTTCGTGAAGATCCTGACCGTCCCGGCCTGGGTGCTGTTGCCGGGGGTGATGATGATCTCCTTCGTCGGGATCTTCTCGCTGACGGGATCGTATTTCGACCTGCTCCTGATGATCGCCTTCGGGGTGCTGGGGTGGGCGCTGCGCAAGCTCGACGTGCCGACTGTGCCGATCATCCTCGGGATCCTTCTCGGCAACGCGATGGAGGACGCGCTGCGGCGGGCGATGGTGCTGTCGGACGGCGACTGGACCTACCTGTTCTCGTCCGGAATCGCGACGGGGCTGTGGATCGCGGCGGTGGCGGGCTTCGTCGCGCCGATGTTCCTGCGGGGCGTGCTGCGCAAGCCGCAGGCGATCAGTGACTGACCCGGTCCGGGTCCTCGTGCCCTCGGGGGCGCTGGGCCTCGGCTACGACCCGGATGCGCTGGCCCGGGGGGTCGCCATGCGCCCCGATGTCATCGCCATCGACGGCGGGTCCACCGACAGCGGCCCGTCCTATCTCGGGCGCGGGGTGTCGAAGTACGCCCGCGCCTCGACCCGGGCCGAGTGGGCCGGACTGATCGCCGCAGCGCGGGAGGCTGGCTGCCCGCTGGTGATCGGCACCGCCGGGACCTGTGGCGCGGACACCGCGGTCGAATGGCTCTGGGAGATCACCCGCGAGATCCTCGCCGGGACCGGGCACCGGGCCCGGGTCGCGATCCTGAAGTCGGGACAGGATCCGGCGGCGGTGGCGGCGGCCCTCGCCACTGGCCGGGTCACCCCCCTGCCCCACGCCCCCGCGATCGACGCCGACCTGATCGGAAGCTGCACCAACATCGTCGCGCTGGCCGGGGCCGAGCAGATCAACGCCGCGCTGGACACCGGCGCCGACATCGTGATCGCCGGGCGCACCACGGACACCGCGATCATCGCCGCCCTGCCGCTGGCGCGGGGCTGCCACGCCGGTGCCGCCTGGCACGGCGCGAAGGTCGCCGAATGCGGCGCGCTCTGCACCACCCGGCCCGAGAGCGGCGTCATCATGGCCGAGTTCGACGCCGGCGGCGTCACCGTCCGGCCGCTCGCGACGGGTGCGGAGGCCACGCCGCGCACCGTGTCGGCCCACATGCTCTACGAGAACGCCGACCCGTTCCTGCTGCACGAACCGGGCGGCCATCTCGATGTGCGGGCGGCCCGCTATGCCGCGACCGGCGACGGCGCCGTGCGGATGACCGGCGCGGCCTGGGTTCCTGCCGACAGCTATTGCGTCAAGCTCGAAGGCGCCCGCGTGGCCGGGTATCAGACCGTGCTTCTGGCGCTGCTGCGCGATCCCCGCTACGTCGCCCACAGCACCGAATGGTGCGCCGGCATCGCGGCGAGGATGGAGCGCCGGGTGGCCGACCGGATGGGCCTTCCGGCGACCGCCTACCGGCTGGAACTGCGGCAGATCGGACGGAACGCGACGCTGGGCCTGCTCGAGACCCGAGCTGGCGATCCGGTCGAGGTCGGGGTGCTGGGGATCGTCACCGCGGCGACCCAGGAGCTGGCCCACGAGATCGGCCAGTTGCTCAACCCGTTGCTGCTCCACCACCCTCTGACCGCCGACGAGGAGATGCCGACCTTCGCCTTCCCGTTCTCGCCGGCCGAGATCAACCGGGGCCCGGTGCACGAATTCTGCCTCAACCACGTGATGCGGTTGGCCGACCCGATGGAGGCGTTCCGGCTGGAGGTGCGCGATGCCTGAGCTTGGCGCCGTGGTCGACAGGATCCGGTCGAAGAATGCCGGACCGTTCTGGGTGACGATCGACGTGTTCTGCGGCGACGGCGAGACGTTTGCTGCGGTCTGTGCGGCGCTGGACACCGATGCCGTCGCTGACCGTTTCGGCGTGGCCGCGGACGCGATCCGGCGGTTCGAGATCGC
>JBFKOW010000152.1:0-8714 GCA_041628615.1 Paracoccaceae bacterium
AAGACGCTCAAGAACGACCTGCGCAAGCTGGCCATCGCCCGGATCTACGGGCAGGCGCTGGCCAATGCCGACGTCGCCGCCGAGGTCGACCGGGTCGAGGAGGACAAGAGCATCGGCCTCGTCGCCTACCTCAACAAGACCGGCACCGTCAGCGACGACGACGTGGTCAAGGCGCTGGGCGCCTTCACCCGGCCGTGGAAATGGGCGGCCTGAACCGGTCCTGATCCCGCCCGCCGGCGCCCGCCCGCCCGGCGTTCGGCGCGGCGCGGCAAGGCGCGGGACGTCCCGGCCCGGCGACCGCAGCCTTGCGCCGCGCGGCGGCCCGCGCAAAGATCGGCCGGGCGCCGCGCGCGTCCGGGCGGGAGGGCGGCATCCCATGCGGGCATGACCAGGACGGGTCTCCAGCTGGATCGGGACACGATCCTCGCGGCCTACCGGTTCGCCGAGGCCACCAATGTCGGCGACATCGTCATGCGCAGCGTGCTGATCTTCCTCTCGGGGATCGGGCTCTTCGCGATCTCGGGCGAGGTCGGCATGATCTTCTGGGGCACCGCCTTCGTCGCCGGGCACGCGCTGTTCGTCCGGCTGATCGAGACCGCCCCGACCCCGGCGAGCCGGCTGCGGCTGACGCTCATCAGCCTGCTGAACGTGACCCTCGTGCTCTGGGTCGTCGGCATGATTGTCCGGGTGGCGACCTGGGCCGAGCCGGTGGCCGTCCTGCTGGCCTGCAGCGGCACCGCCGGGCTCGCCCTGCATACCCTCGTCAATCACCGGGTCTGGTCGGTGCCGGCGCTGATCGACACCTCCGGCGTCCTCGCCGCCAAACTCGGGGTGACGATCGCGCTGAGCTACCACGCCGATGGCTGGGACGAAGTCCTCGCCGTGCTGCTCGTCGCCTCCGGGCTGCTGGTCTATTTCGTCCAGGGGCTGCGCGACATCATCGGCACCCGCACCCGGCTGGATGCCCGCCGGGCCGCCGAGGTGCAGGCCGAGAAGCTCGAGGCGATCGGCCAGCTCAGCGCCGGGGTGGCGCATGACTTCAACAACATCCTGACGGTGATCCGCGGCAATCTCGACCTGATCTCCGAGGTCGAGACCCCGGCCACCCAGCACGAGTTCCTGAGCGAATCCCGCCACGCGGCCGACCGGGCGGCCCATCTCGTGCGCCAGCTTCTCGCCTTCTCGCGCAAGTCCCACATCCACCCCGAGGTGGTGGCCCTGCCCGACGTGGTGGGCGGCGCGGCCGAACTGCTGGCCCGGGCGTTGCCCGCCACCGTCACCCTGACGGTGCGGCCCGGACTGCCCGATGTCCGTCTGTTCGTCGATGCCAAGCTGCTGCAGACGGCGCTGCTCAATGCCGTGTTCAACGCCCGCGACGCCGTGCTGGAAACCGGCGGCGGCACCATCGAGATCGGGGCCAGCGTGACCGGCGGCGAGGTGGCGCTGCTGATCGAGGATACCGGCCCCGGCCTCCCCGCCGACCTGCTGGGCCGGGTCAGCCAGCCGTTCTTCACCACCAAGCCGGTCGGCGCCGGCTCCGGTCTCGGCCTGTCGATGATCGAGGGGTTCGCGGAACAGTCCGGCGGGCGGCTGGAACTGGGCAACCGCAAGTCGGGCGGGCTCCGGGTCGCCATCGTGCTGCCGGTCCACGACGCCGACCGCGATCCGGCCGGCCCGGCGGCCCCGGTCGCACCCGGCGACAAGGAGCAAGAATCCGATCCGCCGCAGGTGGCGCCGCGGCGCCGGTCCTCGGCCACCTGACATCCGCCGGGCCGTCCGCCGTCAGGGCAGCCAGACCAGCGCCACCAGGTGGTAGAAGGCCGGTGCGGCGAAGACCACGCTGTCGAGCTGGTCCATGAACCCGCCCTGGCCGGGGATCAGGTGGGACCAGTCCTTGACCCCCCGGTCGCGCTTGATCGCGGCGAAGACGAGGTTGCCCATCAGCCCGGTGACCCAGCCGGCCACCGCCATCCCCGCCGATCCCAGCGGCCCGAACGGGGTGATCCAGCTCAGCAGCGCGCCGATCGCGGCGACCGAGACGAGGCCGAGGCCGACCCCCTCCCAGGTCTTCGGGCTCAGCCCCGGCGCGACCCGGCGGCGGCCGAAGCGGCGGCCGAAGAAGTATTCCAGCAGGTCGCCCAGCTGCACCACCATGATGAAGAACACCATCAGCAGGATCGCCCGGTCCTCGTAGCCCGGCGGCTCCAGCGTCATCAGCGCCGGAATGTGCGAGGCGCAGTAGATGCAGATCATCAGGCCCCACTGGGTCTCGGCCACCCGGACGAGGAACCGGTCGGGCGCGCCGCGCAGCGCCGACAGGACCGGCAGCAGCAGGAAGGCGAAGACCGGGATCAGCACCGTGAACAGGGTCCGCCAGCCCATCCCGACGAACAGGTATTGCAGCGGCAGCAGGACGAAGAAGCCCAGCGCCAGCGACAGGTGGTCGGCGCGGGTCTTGTGGGTGAAGGTCAGCACCTCGCGCAGCGCCGCGAACGAGGCGAAGGCGAACAGCACCAGCACCGCGACCTGCCCCATCAGCAGCGCCAGCGCGAACAGCACCACCATCGCCCACCACGACTGGACCCGGGTGTTGAAGGTCTCGACCACCGGGTTGCTCCGGCCCTCGGGGACGCGGGCGCGCAGCAGCGCGCCGAACAGGGTCAGCGCCATCAGCAGCCCGACCACCCCGAGCGAGATCAGCAGGATGTCGGCGGTGGTGTCGGTCATCGCGGACGCGGCTCCTCGTGGGCCAGCGCGGCCAGCGCGGCGGCGGCGCGGGACAGGAAGGCGTCCTTCGCCTCGCCCTCGGCGACGTGGACCGGGGCGCCGAAGGTCACGGTGCAGATCAGCGGCAGCGGGATCACCTCTCCCGAGGGCATGATCTCGTTGAGGTTGGCGATCCAGGTCGGCACCAGGTCGATCTCGGGCCGGGCGCGGGCGATGTTGTAGAGCCCGGCCTTGAACGGCAGCAGCGGGTCCTCGGTGCGGTTGCGGCCGCCCTCGGGAAAGATGATGAGCGAGGAACCCTCGTCCAGCGCCTCGAGGATCTTCTCCATCGGGTCCTCGGTGCGGGCGTCGGGGCGGCGGTCCACCAGCACCGCGTTGAACACCTCGGGGCCGACGAAGGCGCGCATCGGGGTCTGCAGCCAGTAATCCGCCGCCGCCACCGGGCGGACCCCGCGGCGCAGCGCCGGCGGCAGCACCGCCCAGATCATCGGCAGGTCGGCGTTCGAGGTGTGGTTGGCGTAGTAGACCCGCTGTTTCGGCACCGGCTCGACTCCGCGCCAGTCGGCCCGGACCGCGGTGATGAAGCGGGCGATCATCACCAGCGCGAGACCGACGACATGGGCCGCCGGGCGGCGCAGGAGCGAGGACTTGCGGGGCGGGGCCATCGCCGCTGTCAGACCGGGGCCGGGCGGCGGGCGGCGTCGCGGACGCGGCCCCCGGCGGCCCGGCGGAATGCAAGCGATGGCGGGGACTTGTGCATGGCCGCCCGAGCCTAAGTCCGGCCCTTGCGGGGCGTCAAGCCTCGCCCCCGGTGTCCGGCCCGGCCTTCACCGGCGCGCCCCCGGCAAACAGGTTGGCGCCGCGATAGCCGATCGGCGCCTCCTGCATCTCCAGGTGCAGCCCTGTGCCGTCGTAGGGATGGGCGCGGGCCAGCGCCTCGTCCACCTCGATGCCCAGCCCGGGGGCCTCGGGGACCGCGATGTAGCCCGCCTCGACCCGCAGGCCGCCCCGGATCAGCGCGGCATGGAACGGGGTCTCGATGGTCTCGGCCATCAGCAGGTTCGGCATCGCGGCGCAAAGCTGGACGTTGGCGGCCCATTCCACCGGGCCGGCATAGAGATGCGGCGCGACCTGCGCGCCCTTGGCCTCGGCCAGCGCGGCGATCTTGCGGCCCTGCCAGATGCCCCCGGCGCGGCCGAGGGCGGGCTGCAGGATGCGGGCCCCGGCGTCGAGCACCGCCGCGAACTCGGCCAGCGTGGTCAGGCGCTCGCCGGCGGCCACCGGGATCGAGGTGCGGGCGGCGACCTCGGCCAGCCCGCCGGGCAGGTCGGGCGGGACCGGCTCCTCGAACCACAGCGGGTCGTGGGGCTCGATCGCGCGGGCCAGCCGGATCGCGCCCGCCGGGGCGAACTGGCCGTGGGTGCCGAACAGCAGGTCGGCGCGGTCGCCCACCGCGGCGCGAATCCGGGCGCAGAACGCGGCGGACAGGGCGATGTCGGCCAGCGCCGGCATGTGGCCGCCGCGGATCGTGTAGGGGCCGGCGGGGTCGAACTTCACCGCGGTGTAGCCCTGCGCCACCATCGCCGCCGCCGCCTCCGCGGCCATCTCCGGGTCGCCCCAGAACGCGGGCAGGGTGTGGCCCGGCTGCGGGTAGAGGTAGGTATAGGCGCGGATCCGGTCGTTCAGCCGGCCGCCGATCAGCCGGTGCACCGGCTGGTCCAGCGCCTTGCCGAGGATGTCCCAGCAGGCGATCTCCAGCCCCGAGAAGGCGCCCATCACGGTCAGGTCCGGGCGCTGGGTGAAGCCCGACGAATAGGCGCGGCGGAACATCAGCTCGACCTGCGACGGGTCGGTGCCGGCCATGTGGCGGCCGAACACGTCGGCGATCACCGCGCGCATCGCCTCGGGTCCCACCGAGGCGGCATAGCACTCGCCCCAGCCGGTGATCCCGTCGTCGGTGGTCAGCTTCACCAGCAGCCAGTAGCGGCCGCCCCAGCCGGGGGCCGGCGGCGCGACCACCAGCGTTTCACATTCGGCCAGTTTCATCGGTCACCTCCGGTCCCGCCCCGGTCCGACCTGAGCACGCTTCGCCGCCCCGGTCCAGACGGACCCGCCCCGCCCCGGCCATGCCCCCGAACGGGTCCCGAACAGGCCCCGGACAGGTCCCGCGCCTTCTTCGGACCGCAAATATCCCGGGGGAGTCTCCGCGCCCCGCGGAGACGGGGGCAGCGCCCCCATGCCGGCCCCCATGCCGGCCTTCAGAACAGGATCACGTTGCGCCGGGCGGCCCCGGCGCGGGTGTCGGCGATCGCCGCGTTGATCTGCTCGAAGCGCCAGCGCCGCGACACGAGGCCGTCAAGTTCCAGCCTTCCCTGCCGGTAGAGGTCCACCATCCACGGGATGTCGCGGCGCAGCACCACGTCGCCCATCTTGGTGCCGATGATCCGCTGGCCGGTGGCGGCGAGCATCACCGGCTCCCATTCCGACACCGCGCCGGTGGCGGGCATCCCCACCGCGACCACCGCGCCGCGCGGGCCGAGGTAGTTCACCGCGCTGTCATAGGCCGGGATCGCGCCCACGGTGACGAACACCGCGTCGGCGCCGCGGCCTAGCGCTGCGTGCACCGCGCGCCACGGCCTGTCGCCGCCGGCCAGCACCGTGTCGGTGGCGCCGAAGGCGCGGGCATCGGCCAGCTTGGCCTCGTTCAGGTCGACCGCGACGATGCGGCGGGCGCCGGCGATCCGGGCGCCCTGGATCGCGTTCAGGCCGACGCCGCCGGCGCCGATCACCACCGCGTCCTGGCCCGGGCGCAGCCCGGCGGCGTTGACCACCGCGCCGACCCCGGTGATGACGCCGCAGGCCAGCAGGGCGGCGACCTCGGGGGACATGGCGTCGCCCACCGGCACCACCTGGCTCTGGTCGACCACCACCTTCTCGGCGAAGGCGCCGCAGTTCATCGCCTGCTTCAGCGGCCCGCCATCGGCGGTGCGCAGCGGGCCCGCGGGCGGGGCCGGGGTCTCGCAGGTGGCCGGGAAGCCGCCGGAACAGGCGGCGCAGGTGCCGCAGGCCCGGATCAGGGTGACGACCACCCGTTCGCCCACCGCGAGACCCTGCACCCCGGGGCCGATGGCGGCGATCCGGCCCGCCGCCTCGTGGCCGTAGACCGCCGGCAGGTCGCCGCCCCAGATGCCGTCGGCATAGGAGATGTCGGAATGGCAGATCGCCACCGCCTCCAGATCGACGGCCACCGCGCCGGGGCCGGGATCCGCCAGCCGCACCTCCTCGATCGACAGCGGCGCCCCGAAGGCGTGGCACACGGCGGCGCGGATGGTCTGCATCTGGCGGTCCCTTCTTCCCTGGCAGGCCCGGTCGACCCGGTTTCCCCAGATGTCTGTCAGCCGCGCGCGCCGAGCGCCACCGGAAGCGACGCCTGCTGGCCGCAATCAGGCGGTGACGCGGCGGGAAGCGCCGAGGAACAGCGCCAGGCAGGCCACCATCAGCGCCGCCGACAGGGCGAAGGGCGCGCCGGGCAGCCACAGGCCCGCCGGCGCGGTGAAGGCCCAGAACATCTGGGTCATCACCAGCGGCGACACGATCGCCGCCATCGACCGGGCCGAGGCGATCACCCCCTGCAGCTCGCCCTGCTGGTCGTCGCCGGCGATCCGGCTCATCCGGCCCTGCAGCGCCGGGGTCACCACCGCCCCCAGCGCGGTCAGCGGGATGAAGGCCAGCGCCAGCCAGCCCTGCTCGATCAGCACCAGCGCCACGAAGGCGAAGAAGTTGAACACGAAGCCGTAGAGGATCGTGCCGCGCTCCCCCAGCCGCGCCAGCACCAGCCGGATCAGCCCGCCCTGCACGACGGCGATGCCGATCCCGAACAGGAACAGCGACAGGCCGACCATCGACGGCTCCCAGCCGTAGCGGGCCTTGGTGAAGTAGGCCCAGATCGCCGGGTAGACGATGAAGGCGAACTCGTAGAGGAAGAACAGCACCAGCAGCCGCCGCACCCCGTCGAGCTCGGCCATCTTGCGGAACGCGCCCAGCGGGTTCGCGCGCCGCCACTCGAACGGGCGGCGGATCCGGTCGGTCACGGTCTCGGGCAGCACCAGCCAGCCGAACGCCATGTTCGCCCCGGCCAGCGCCGCGGCGGCGAGGAACGGCGCCCGCAGCCCGAACTCGGCCAGGAGGCCGCCGATGATCGGGCCGAGGATGAAGCCGACGCCGAAGGCCGCGCCGACCAGCCCGAAGTTGCGGGCCTTGTCCCCGGGGGCCGAGATGTCGGCGATGAAGGCGGTGGCGGTGGACTGGGTGGCGGCGGTGATGCCGCCGATCACCCGGGTCAGGAACAGCAGCCAGATCGACCCGGCGACCGCCATCACCAGGTAGTCGAGGCACATCGCCGCCAGCGAGATCAGCAGCACCGGACGGCGGCCGAAGCGGTCCGACAGGCTGCCGATGACGGGGCCGAACAGGAACTGCATCACCGCGAAGGTGGTGGCGAGGATGCCGCCCCAGACCGCCGCCGCCGACAGGTCCGCGCCGCGGATCTCGGCGATCAGGTCGGGCATCACCGGCAGGATCAGCCCGATGCCCATCGCGTCGAGCACCAGCGTGATCAGGATGAAGGTGATGGCGCGGCGGCGCTGTGCGGGGTCCATGCGGGGGCTTTAGGGGGCCGCGCGCCGGATGAAAAGGCGCGGCGGCCCTCCGCCGGCGCCGGCGCGGCCGCGACAGCGGCGGATCAGGCCGGCCTGCGCCGCCCGACCGCCGCGGCGCCCGCGATGCCGGTCAGCAGCAGAAGCCCGGCGGCCGGGAGCGGCACCGCCGAGACCTCGGGCGTGTTCAGTTCGCGCACGAAGATCTGGTAGCTGTCGAGCCGCGACCCGCCTGCCGCCGTCGAATACGGACCCGCGACCCCGGTCCAGTAGGGGATCGGGGAGGCGCAGGCGACGTAATACCAGGGCTGGCCGTCGTTGATCGTGGCGCAGTTCGCTCCCGCGACATCGTCGACGTCGTTGGCCGTCGTCGACCAGTCTGCGCCGAAGTAATAGGACACGACGCCGAGGTCGCCCGCGAGGGTGGTCCAGGCGCCCGCAGCGCCGAAGCTGCCGTGGTAGCTGCCGGTGTAGTAGCCGTCGAACAGGACGACCCCGCCCTCCACCAGCCGGTGGCGGATCTGGGCTGTCTGGTCGATCGCCAGGGCGGTCATGTTCCGGCTGTGCGCCCCGGCGAGCCCGAAGGTCCCGGAATTGGACACCATGTCGGTCATCGCGAAGCCGGAGCCCTCGAAATTCTGCAGGCCGAGCGTCCAGCCGCCCCCCGCGGTGGTCATGTTCGCGATGACCTGGAACGGGCTGTCCCCGCCGGCGCCGTCCGGGTCGATCCAGTAGATCCCGTCGGCCGCGGCGGGGTTTGCCTGCAGGATCTGCCGCGCCGAATAGGCCGGGCTCTCGAGCGATCCAAGCGTGGCGGCGGCGGCGCCGGACGCGCACAGCAGGGATGCCGCAAGGCCAGGGACAAGTCTTTTCAACGCGATCACCTCCGGACTTGCGCAGTCCGCCGACCCTGAGCCGGCCGGCCGATGATGTCAATTCGCGGCTCGGAAACGCCCGGTCCGGCGGCCGGATCGCCGTCATTGTCCACGTTCCGGAACCAATGCGCCCCGGTCCCGGGCTGTTACCCGATCTCGGACAGGAACCCCGCGATCGCCGCGCCGTGGGCCTCGGGGTGATCGACGCAGGGCAGGTGCCCGGCGCGGCGCAGCAGGACGAACGCGGCCCCCGGGATCGTGTCCGCCATCTCGCGCACGAGGTCGGGCGGGGTCGACCCGTCGTGCGACCCGGCGATGCAGAGCGCGGGCAGCGCCAGCCCCGAGGCGACCTCGCGCAGGTCGGCCTGGGCCAGCGCGGCGCAGGTCCCGAGGTAGCCCGCCACCGGCGTGGCCCGCAGCCGGTCGCCCCAGGCGGCCCGGCCGGGGAAGTCCGGGG
>JBFKOW010000153.1:0-8602 GCA_041628615.1 Paracoccaceae bacterium
CCGGCGATCTCCTCGCGCACCGCCATGATGTTGCTGTCAGGGTCGATCCGCACCCCGAACAGCCGCAGCACCCCTCGCACCAGCAGCCGCACGAAGCCGACGATCGGCGAGAACACGGTGATCACTAGGCCGATCGGCCAGGCCACGAGGCTGGCCGCCCGTTCCGCGTTGGTGATGGCGTAGGTCTTGGGCAGGACCTCGGCGAAGATCAGCACCAGGAAGGTCATCACCAGCGTCGCCAGCGCCACCCCGGATTCGCCGAACAGCCGGGTGAACATCGCCGTCGCCAGCGACGCGGCGAGGATGTTGACGATGTTGTTGCCGAGCAGGACCGAGCCGATCAGCCGCTCGTTCTCCTCGGTGATCTTCAGCGCCCGGGCGGCGCCGCCGTCGCCCCGGTCGGCGGCGGACCGCAACTTGCCCCGCGAGGCGGCCGTCAGCGCGGTCTCGGAGCCGGAGAAAAACGCCGAGAGAACCAGCAGCAAGAGGATCGAGGCGGCGGTGGTCCAGAAGGCACCGTCTAGCGTGGCGGGTTCCATGGCGGGATCTTTTTTTGACTGACTGCTGTTATGGGGCGTGGGGGAGGCGGCTTCAAGTTTCGCCGGGGGGTCGGGCGAGCGGGTGGTGCCGCAGCACCAGCTCGCGCAGCCGCTCGTCGACCACATGGGTGTAGATCTCGGTGGTGGCCACGTCGGCATGGCCCAGCAGGGTCTGGATCGACCGCAGATCGGCGCCGCCTTCGAGCAGGTGGGTCGCGAAGGCGTGCCGCAGGCTGTGCGGAGTCACCTTGCCGGGGTCGAGACCGGCGGCCACGGCCAGCTTCTTGACCAGCGCGAAGAACCAGTAGCGGGTGAGGTGGCCCTCCTTGCCGCGGGACGGGAACAGGAAGCGCGACGGCGCGACGGCGGCGCCGGGCCGTTGCCCGGCCAGCCGGCGCTCCTCGGCGGCGTCGCGCTCGACCAGCCAGGCCGCGAGGGCCGTCCGGGCGGGCGGCGACAGCGGCACCAGCCGTTCCTTGCCGCCCTTGCCGCGCACCAGCAGGACTTCCGGATCGCCGCGCGCCGCCGCGACGGGAAGCCCGACAAGCTCGCTGACCCGCATGCCGGTGGCGTAGATCAGCTCCATGAGGCAGGTATCGCGCACCGCGTCCTTGCCGGTCCCGCCCGCCGCCGCGATCAGCCGGCCGACCTCGTCCACGGTGAGGGTGCGGGGCAGCTTGCGGTCCTTGCCGGGTCCGGGGATCCGCAGCGCCGGGTTGTCCTTGCGCCAGCCTTCCTCGAAGGCGAAGCGGTAGAGCTGCCGGATCGCGCTCAGCCGGCGCGCCCGGGTGGACCGCGCAAGCCCTTCGGCCTCGCAGTCCACGATGTAGGCCTCGATGTCGGCCTGCGCCGCGGTGGCGAAGGTCAGCCCCCGGCGGCGGCCGAGAAAGCCGCTGAAATCGACGAGGTCGCGGCCATAGGCGAGCCGGGTGTTCTCGGCCGCGTCGAGTTCGGCGGCCTGGGCCTCGAGAAACGCCGCGATCCAGTCCCGGTCCGCGGCGGCGGCTGCGGTCTTGGTCACGGCGACCGCTCCAGGATCAGCAGTTGCAGCGCCGCCCGCCGGGCGAAATCCTCCAGCCCGACCGAGCGGAACAGCGCCAGCGCCTCGGTGGCGGAGGCGATGTCGCCCTCTGCCCCCTCGCTGAACTGGGCGATGGCGCGCAGCAGCGCCTCGCCGAGCCGCCCGTCGCCCGCCATCGCCAGCAGCGTCGGATCGGGCGCCGCGCCGGTGAAGGCCGCCCGCACCGCGGTCTCGGTCGGGGTCCGGGCCTGCGCGTCGGTCAACTGGCCGCGGGCGGTCCCGACAAGGAACCGGTCCGCGGCCCCGAGTTCGGCGCCGCCGTCGAGCGCGTCGAGCGCCACCGACTCGTAGAGGTCCGACAGCAGGCCGACCCGCAGCGCCACGGCCGCGGCCGGTCCGGTCAGGTCGGCCCCCGACAGGGCTTCGGCGAAATGCCGGGCGAAGGCCGTCTCGATGCGCGCCTCCCGGGCCGCGTCCCACGCCGCGAGAAGCGCCTCGCCGACGCCGTCGTCGTCGGCCAGCGCGGTCTCCAGCGCCTGCATCGCACGGGCCCGGTCCCAGACCCCGCCCGAGGCGGCGGGCCGTTGCAGGGCGTAGAGATCGAACAGGCGGCTGTCGGTCACGCCGCCGGACCGGGCAAGCCGTTCGGCCGCCTCGATCCGCGCCTTCCAGCCCACCGTGTCGCGCAGGTCGGCATGGGCGAATGCGCGGGGCAGGGTGGCGGTGCTCAGCCCCTCGCCGATCGCCTCGCGCATCCGGAACACCAGCGGCGAGGGCCGGGAGGGCGCGGCCAGCGGCGGCTCGCCCTCGAACAGGTCGGGATCGAGGAACCGGGCCAGCAGCGCCTCCTCCTCGGCGTCGACATCGCCGAGCGCCACGGCGGTGTTGAGGGTCAGCGCCGCCGCCGGCCAGTCGCCGGAGCGGGCGAGGCAGAAGATCCGCGCCTGCAGCGTCGGGGCGACCTCGGGCTTGAGGCGCATCAGGCGGCAGGCGGCGTCCTCGGCCCCGGTGAGCAGGGCGACG
Source organism: Paracoccaceae bacterium (assembly GCA_041628615.1). Lineage (GTDB taxonomy): Bacteria > Pseudomonadota > Alphaproteobacteria > Rhodobacterales > Rhodobacteraceae > JAMWZF01. The sequence goes on from JBFKOW010000153.1 coordinate 2,584, forward strand.
TCGAAATAGCGCCGGAACAGTTCGGGCGTGGACGGGTTCGCCGCCCGAAGCAGTTCTAGCGCCGGGTCGAGCGCGCCGAGGTCCAGCAGCTTGTCGATCCGGGCGAGGAACAGCCGCCCCTCGGGGCCGGCACCGGCCGGCGGCTCGGCCTCGGCCAGCATAAGCGTCACGATCAGCCGCTGAATCGCCGGCAGGGTCTCGACCCGCTCCGCCCGGACCAGGGTGACGAGGTCGGCCTCGACACTGCCGGACCACAGATCGGCGGGCAGTCCGGTGCGGGAGGGCGGCAGCAGGCCGACCCGGTCCGGCGAGGGAAGGTCGAGCGGGGTGACGGTGATCTCGGGGACCGTGGCGCTGTCGGCCACCGGATCCTCGGACGGCAGACCCGGCGCGGCGCCCGGGGCGGTGGCCGGAACCGCGATCACGCTGTCGGACAGCCAGTCGATCGCCGACAGCGGCGCGCCGCCGCCGTCCTGCGCCGAGACCGGTCCGGCCAGCAGCCCCCCGGCCAGCAGGACGGCCCGCAGGCCGGTCCGCGCTGTGCCCCGCCCGGTCATCTCAGCGCGCCTCGAGCACCACCGGTTCGACCACCCGCTGCTGCGGCGCGGCAAAATCCTGCGGAAAGAACACGGGTCCGAGATAGGCATAGGCAACAAGACCGATCGCCCCCAAGATCGCCAGAAAGAACAACAGCTTGATGAGTTTCCAGAGCACGTTCCTGCCTTTTCGTCGCTCGCCGCCTGTCATGGGTCGCAGGCCGTTCGGTGCCGGTTATATATGGCCTTTCCGGCAATATCACGCCAGACATGGCGCAACGAGGGTGCAAACGGCAAGGGACAGCCGAGAGACGATGACCGAGCCGAAGGCGAGGCTTCTGCGCAGCGTTGTGATGGTGGGCATGATGGGGTCGGGCAAGACGGCGATCGGGCGGTCGCTGGCGGCGCGGTTCGGGGTGCCCTTCGTCGACAGCGACGCCGAGATCGAGACCGCCGCCGCCGCCACCATCTCCGAGATCTTCGCCCGCGACGGCGAGGCGTTCTTCCGTGACCGCGAGGCCGAGGTCCTGGCCCGGCTGCTCGCCGGCCCGCCCAGCGTGATCTCGACCGGCGGCGGCGCCTACCTGGCCGAGCGCAACCGCGCCGCGATCACCCGCGCCGGGGTGGCGGTGTGGCTGGACGCCGACCTCGGCCTGCTGTGGGACCGGGTGAAGCACAAGGACACCCGGCCGCTGCTGCGCACCGCGGATCCGCGCGCGACGCTGGCCGAGATCCACGCCGCGCGGGTGCCGGTCTACGCGCTGGCCGACCTGCGGGTGAAGGCGGACCGGGCCTATTCCATCGAGGACATGACCGACGCGGTGATCGCCGTGCTGCGCACCCGTCCCGACATCGTGGAGGTTCAGGATGGCTGAGGCGGAAACGCTGCGAGAGGTGGTGCCGGTGCCGCTGCCAGGCCGGGATTACGACGTGGTGATCGGGCCGGGCCTTCTGGCCGAGGCAGGCGCCCGGATCGCGCCGCTGCTGCGCCGCCCGCGGGTCGCGGTGCTGACCGAGGAACGGGTCGCCGCCGCCCATCTGCCCGCGCTCATGGCGGCCCTGAAGGCCGAGGGCATCGCCGCCAGCGCCCTCGCCCTGCCGCCGGGCGAGGCGACGAAGGGCTGGGACGGCCTGAGCCGGGCGGTCGAATGGCTGCTGTCCGAGCGGATCGAACGCGGCGACATCGTGGTCGCCTTCGGCGGCGGGGTGATCGGCGACCTCGCCGGCTTCGCCGCCGCCATCGTCCGCCGGGGCATCCGCTTCGTGCAGGTGCCGACCACCCTGCTGGCACAGGTCGACAGTTCGGTCGGCGGCAAGACCGGGATCAATTCGCCCCACGGCAAGAACCTGGTCGGCGCCTTCCACCAGCCGGTGCTGGTGCTGGCCGATACCGCCCTGCTGTCGACCCTGCCCGAACGCGACTTTCTCGCCGGCTACGGCGAGGTGGTGAAATACGGCCTGCTGGGCGACGCCGCCTTCTTCGGTTGGCTGGAGAAGGCGGGGCCGACCCTGCGCTCCGACCCGGCGGCGCTGATCGCCGCGGTGCGCCGGTCAGTCGAGATGAAGGCCGAGATCGTGCTGCGCGACGAGACCGAGCAGGGCGACCGGGCGCTTCTCAACCTGGGGCATACCTTCTGTCACGCGCTCGAGGCGGCGACGGGGTATTCCGACCGGCTGCTGCACGGCGAAGGGGTGGCGATCGGCTGCGCGCTGGCCTTCGACCTGTCGTCGCGGCTGGGCCTGTGCCCGCAGGAGGAGCCGTCGCGCGTGCGGGCGCACCTGAAGGCGATGGGGATGAAGACCGATCTCGCCGACATCCCCGGCGACCTGCCGGGTCCCGAGGCCCTGCTCGACCTGATGGGGCAGGACAAGAAGGTGGTGGACGGCCGCCTGCGCTTCATCCTCGCGCGCGGCATCGGCCGGGCCTTCGTGACCTCGGACGTGCCGCCCGAGGCGGTGATCGCGATCCTCGACGAGGCCCTGTCCGCCCGGCCCGCAGGCTGAGCCACGAAACCGGTTTCCGGCGACCGCGCCACGCCCTAGGCTGCGGTCAGGCTCCGTCGAGCGAGGGACCGTGAGGGAGGACACATGCCGAGTTTCGAGAATCCGGTTTTCGCACTCTACGCCGTCGCGGCCCTGCTGGGGGTTCTGAAGGTCATGGGGCAGGGGTGGGTTACGGTACGGGCGATGATTGCCGAGAATGCCGGTTACGCCAGCCCCGAGGACCTGCGCCCCGGCGCGATCAACAAGGCCCCGGACCCGTCTCAGCTTGCCCCGAACGACCGGGTCGAGCGGTCGCGCCGGATGCACCGCAACGATCTGGAGAACATCCCGGCGTTCTGGATCGCCGGGCTTCTGTTCGCGCTCTCCGGGCCGCCGCTCTGGGCGGCGTGGATCGGGTTCGGCGGCTTCGTCCTGGCGCGGGCCGGACATGCCTGGGCCTACGGCACGGCGCAGAACCACGAGGTCCGCGCGACCTTCTACACCGTCGGATCGGTGCTGGTGATGGCGATGGCGCTCTGGGCACTAGTGGCGATCCTCGCGGGCTGAGGCCCGGGCCGCCGCCGCAGCCTTCGGTCAGAACGGGATCTCGTCGTCGAGATCGCTGCCCGCCGGCGCCGGGCTGCCGTAGTCGCGGCCGCCGCCGCCACCGCCGCCGTAGCCGCGGTCATCGCTGCCGTAGCCGCCGCCACCTCCGCCGCCGCCGCCTTCGCCGCGGCCGTCGAGCAGGGTCAGTTCGCCGCGGTAGGGCCGCAGCACGACCTCGGTGGAATAGCGGTCCGCGCCGGACTGGTCCTGCCACTTGCGGGTCTCGAGCTGGCCCTCGATGTAGACCTTGGAGCCCTTGCGCAGGTACTGCTCGGCGATCTTCGCCAGCGGCTCGGAGAAGATCGCGACCGAGTGCCATTCGGTCTTTTCCCGGCGTTCGCCGGTATTGCGGTCCTTCCAGGTTTCGGAGGTGGCGATCCGCAGGTTGCAGACCTTGCCGCCGTTCTGGAAGGTCCGGACCTCGGGATCGCGGCCCAGGTTCCCGACCAGAATAACCTTGTTCACGCTGCCGGCCATGATGCCCCCTGTCGTCGCTGTCTCGTCTCGGTCGATGCCGTCTCGGCCCGGCGGCCGCGATTCTGCGGCCCCGGTCCGGCGAGACTAATGCTGCCCGCGCAAGGTTAACAGGGGGTTGCCGCGGATGGTTGGCGGATTGCCCGAAAAACGCTATCGTCCGCGCAACGAGGAGAGGGGCGAGGGCCTGTCGATGCTTGACCGGAGACCGCGGCGCGGGGCGCTGATCGGGACGCTGCTGCTGGCCATGGCGGTCACCGCGGCGCCGGGGCCGTCGCAGGCCGACCGGCTGTCCACCTCGAACCGGGCCGCGCTGTTCCAGTCCCAGACCCGGGTTCTCGACAGCCGGGCGGCGTCGCAATACGCCAATTCGGTGCGGCTGCAGCCGCCGCGGGTGGACGTGCCCGCGGCCTATGGCGGACCGGCCTGGGGTGGCCGCTACTCCGGGCCCTATCTCGACATGGCGCGGTCGGCGGCCCGCCGGCACGCCATCCCCGAGGACCTGTTCCTGCGGCTGGTGCAGCAGGAATCGGGCTGGAACGCGCGGGCCAAGAGCCGGGCCGGGGCGCAGGGGCTGGCGCAGCTGATGCCGGGGACCGCGGCGCTTCTGGGCGTCGCCGATGTCTGGGACCCGTTCCAGAACCTCGACGGCGGGGCCCGCTACCTGCGGATGATGTACGAGGAATTCGGCACCTGGCGGCTGGCGCTGGCGGCCTACAACGCCGGCCCCGAGGCGGTGCGCCGCCATGACGGGGTGCCGCCGTTCCGCGAGACCCGCGATTACGTCCGGATCATCTGGGGCAACTAGGCGCGGTCAGCGCCGCCGCGGCAGCCGCGGATAGCCGCCAAGTTCCACGTCCTGCGCCATGATGCGCTGCGCGTCGGGGATGCTCATGCCGTTCAGGTAGGGTTCGCCGAAGATCAGTTCGACGATCTGCACCACGAGGGTCCAGCGCTCGGCCTCGGTCCAGTCGCCGGTGCCCTCGACCGTCTCCATGATCTCGGACCATTCCGCGTCGCTGAACAGGCTGCGGCCGGGGGCGAGGGTGCGGGCGGCCCAGAGCACGGCGGGATCGGAGGGATTGTAGCGGCGGTGGCCGGCGGGCAGGGGGGCGGTCAGGCCGGCGGCGCCTTCGGACGGATTGCCGAGCGCGGCGGCCGCCCCGCCGCCCCCGCCCGCGGGGTTGCCCAGCGCATGGGCCAGCCGGGGCGAGACCAGCGCCGCCGGGGTCGGCGGCGGCGGCGACTCGCGCGGCGATTGCGCGAACAGCGCCCGCAGCGCGGCAGGGCAGTCGGGATGGCCGCTCAGGTCGGTGAAGCGGGCGGGGGTCACGCTCGTCGCCGCGATCACGTTGAGCGCGAGGATGGTCCAGGTCCGGTCGCCGTCGCCGATCCGCAGCCCCTGCCCGGGCGAGACGACTCCGTCCTGCGCCACCGGATGCCGACGCCGCCCCGGCCCCCGGTTCCAGGCCCCCTGGAAGGCGCGGATCGCCTCGCCGGTCCGGGCGTCGAAGCTGCCGGTCAGGTCGAGCGGCGGCTGGATGTAGCGCGACCCGTCCGGGGCCACCACGAGGTTGAGCAGGAACTGGACGAGCAGCACGTCCTCGGTGTCGTTCGGGCGTCCAGCGCCCACCGCGCGGGTGACGTTGAAGTAGAAGTTGATGGTCCGGGACATCCGGAACGGGGTGACGACGTGGGGCATCAGAGGGCCTCGCGCGGCGGAACGGAACGTGCTCAGGCTAGCACGGGTCGGCGCTGGCCGGCGGCGTTGCGGCGCCGGTGACGCGGCCGACGGCGGAAACCGGCCCAGCCGTGGCGGGTGATGGACGCGGCGTCAGGCCCCGGTCTCGCCGGCCAGAACCTCGATCACCGCGGTCAGCGCCTTGTCCTCAATCCCCGCATCCATGCCCCGCCGCGCCATCTCGACGAAAAGCCGGGGCAGGTCGTCTGGCGCGCCGAGCGCCTCGAAACTCGCCAGAACGTCCTCGAGCGCGGCGGCATAGGTGCGTATCGTCGCGGGCGGGTCGTCGTAGGTCCGGTCGGGCGCAGTGCCGGCGAAATAGTCGTGATAGGGCTGCATCATCCCCATCGAGACCGGCACGAGGTCCGAAAAGGTCCGCACCGGGATACCCGCTTTCCGGCAGGCCAGCGCCCCGTAGATCATCCCCCACATGAAGCCTTGCCGGACGATGAACAGCGCGGCGAAGAGCGCCGCGAGCATCCCCGCCCGGTCGCCGACGAGGGCCGAGGCGCTGCCCAGCGCGGTGATGAGCGGGGCATGGGGGCGCCATTGCGCGTCGCTCCCCACCACCGTCAGCACGGTGTCGGCGTTGCCGATCATGTGCGGGTAGGCGTTGATGATGCCGATCATCCACTCGCCGCCCGCCGCGTCGATCATCGCCGCAAGTTCTTCGGCCTCC
>JBFKOW010000154.1:0-8521 GCA_041628615.1 Paracoccaceae bacterium
CGAGATCGAACTCGGCCATTCCGCCTCCTTCATGCTGTTGCCCCGCCATAGACCACACCGGCCCGCCGAGGGCCAGCCCGCGCGGCCGACCGGCCCCGGCCGGCCCGGCGGGAATCGGATCAGTCGCCGATGTCGCTGAACAGGTTGTCGGCCTCGAGGAACTCGATCCGGGACTCCTCGACCGTGCCGTCGTTGATGTCGCGAACCTCGACCTTGCCGTCACCGAAGCCGACGATGACCACGTCGCAGATGTCGATGAACAGCCCGTTCTCGACGATGCCCGGGATCTGGTTCAGCACCAGGCTCAGCTGCCGGGCGTTGCCGATCCGGTTCAGGTGCAGGTCGAGGATGTAATTGCCCTCGTCGGTGACGAAGGGCGCGTCGCCGTTGAGCCGCAGCGCGGCGGACCGCCCCATCACGTCCATCCCGATCAGGGTTTCCTCCACCAGCGTCTTGGTGGTCTGCCAGCCGAAGGGGATCACCTCCACCGGCAACGGGAAGGCGCCCAGCGTGTCGACCTGCTTGGACGCGTCGGCGATCACGATCAGCTGGTCGCTGGCGGTGGCGACGATCTTCTCCTGCAGCAGCGCCCCGCCGCCGCCCTTGATCAGGTTCAGGTTGCCGTCGAACTCGTCCGCCCCGTCGATGGTCACGTCGAGCCAGCGGGCCTCGTCGAGACTCACCACCTTGATCCCGGCCTCGCGGGCGAGGTCGGCGGTTCGGGTCGAGGTCGGCACCCCGGTGATCCTGAGCCCGCCCGCCACCATCTCGCCGAGACAGCGCACCAGCCAGGCGGCGGTGGATCCGGTGCCGAGACCGACGCGCATCCCGTCTTCAACGTAGTCTGTCGCGCGCTTGGCGGCGGCAAACTTGGCCTTGTCGATGGGCGAAAGGTCGGACATGGGCGGCTCCTGATGCGAACGTGCCCCGCTTATAGGCGTCGGTGCGGCCGGGCGCGAGGCTTCGGAGCCGGTTTTTTCGGGGGGCGGGCGGCGGCGGTGCGGAACAGCGCAAATCAGCCGGGGCCGGTCGGTTTCGATATGGCGGCGCGCCCGCCTCTGGTCTAGGTCCGGGTCATGTTCCTGAGCGTCTTCGACCTCTTCAAGATCGGCATCGGCCCCTCGTCGTCGCACACGATGGGACCGATGGTCGCCGCCGCGCGATTCCTCGACCACCTGCGCGCGCAGCCCTTCACGGTGGCGGGCCTGCGGGCCTCGGTGCACGGCTCGCTGGCCTTCACCGGGGTCGGCCACGCCACCGACCGGGCGGTGATCCTCGGGCTCGCCGGCTTCCTGCCCGAGAGCTACGACGCCGGGCGGGCGGAGGCGGAACTGGCGCGGATCCGGGAGGAGAAGACCGTCTCGCCGGACGGGCTGCCGCCGCTGGCCTTCGACCCCGCGGCCGATCTCGCCTTCGACTACGGCCCGCCGCTGCCCGGCCACGCCAACGGGCTTGTCCTGCGCGGGGTCGATGCCCAGGGCGACGAGATCGTGCAGGTCACCTACTACTCCATCGGCGGCGGCTTCGTGCTCACCGCCGAGGAACTGGCGGCCGGCGCCGACCGCAAGGAGACCGCGACGGTCCGCTACCCGTTCAAGTCCGCCGCCGAGATGCTCGGGATGGCGGCCGAGACCGGCCTGTCGATCGCCGACATGAAGCGCGCCAACGAGCGCGCCGCCCATCCCGGCATCGACGTGGACGGCGGCCTGATGCGGGTCTGGGAGGTGATGAACGGCTGTATCGACCGCGGCCTCGCCACCGATGGCACCCTGCCCGGCGGGCTGAAGGTCCGGCGCCGGGCGCGGGCGATCCACCAGGCCCTGCTGGCCGAGCGGGGCCGCAACCTCAACGCGCCGCACGCCATCAACGACTGGATGTCGACCTACGCGATGGCGGTGAACGAGGAGAACGCCGCCGGCGGGCAGGTGGTCACCGCGCCCACCAACGGGGCGGCGGGGGTGGTGCCGGCGGTGATCCGCTACTGGCTCGACCACGTGCCCGGCGCCACGGCCCGCAATATCCCCGACTTCCTGCTGACCGCCGCGGCGATCGGCGGACTGATCAAGTTCAACGCCTCGATCTCGGGTGCCGAAGCGGGCTGCCAGGCCGAGGTCGGATCGGCTTCGGCGATGGCGGCGGCGGGGCTCGCGGCGGTCTTGGGGGGCACGCCGGCGCAGGTGGAAAACGCGGCAGAGATCGCTCTCGAGCATCACCTTGGGATGACCTGCGACCCGATCCGGGGACTGGTGCAGGTGCCCTGCATCGAACGCAACGGGCTCGGCGCGATCAAGGCGGTGTCGGCGGCCTCGCTGTCGCTGCGCGGCGACGGCACCCACCTCGTCCCGCTCGACGCCGCAATCGAGACGATGCGCCAGACCGGCGCCGACATGAGCGAGAAATACAAGGAGACCGCCCTCGGCGGGCTGGCCGTCAACGTGCCGAACTGCTGAGCCGCAGCCCGCCCCGGCGGATCAGTTGGCGTCCGGCACCAGCGGCGCGGCGCCGTCGCCCAGCGGCACCGGCGGCAGGAGGCTTTCGCCGCCAAGCGCACCGCCATCGGTCTCCGCCGCGGCCGGGGCCGGGGCATCGGTGATCCGGTCGAGCACCGAGGAGCCGGCCGAGTTGCGCGCGGCGATGATGGTCATCGCCAGCGCCGCCACCATGAACGCGCTGCCGAGGATCCAGGTCACCTTGGACAGCGCCGTCGCCGCCGACCGCCCGGACATCAGCCCGCCGCCACCGCCCATGCCGAGGCCGCCGCCCTCCGACCGCTGCAGCAGCACCACACCGATCAGCGCGAGCGCGAGCAGCAGGAGGATGATCAGGACCACGTTTTCCATCGGGCGGCATTCCTTGCGGGCGAAAGCAGGCGCTATCTAGACCCGACCCCGGCCCGCCGCAACCCCACCCGGAGCGCCCGCCGGCGCGCGGGCCCGAGGCAGAGGCTTTCCCCGCCCCGGACCTTCGCCTATACGGGCGCCGTTTGCTGGCAGGAAAGGACCGCATCGTGGCCAACGTGGTTGTCGTGGGCGCCCAGTGGGGCGATGAGGGCAAGGGCAAGATCGTCGACTGGCTGAGCGAGCGGGCCGACGTGATCTGCCGCTTCCAGGGCGGCCACAATGCCGGCCACACGCTGGTGATCGAGGGCACCACCTACAAGCTGCACGCGCTGCCGTCGGGCGTGGTCCGCGGCGGCAAGCTGTCGGTGATCGGCAACGGCGTCGTGCTCGACCCCTGGCACCTGCGCGACGAGATCGCCACGATCCGCGCGCAGGGCGTGTCGATCACCCCCGAGACGCTGATGATCGCCGAGAACACGCCGCTGATCCTGCCGATCCACGGCGAACTGGACCGCGCCCGCGAGGCGCAGAGCGCCGTCGCCAAGATCGGCACCACCGGGCGTGGGATCGGCCCGGCCTACGAGGACAAGGTGGGCCGCCGGGTGGTCCGGGTGGCCGACCTCGCCGACCGGGCGACGCTGGAAAAGCGGGTCGACCGGGCGCTGGTGCACCACAACGCGCTGCGCGCCGGGCTCGGCCTGCCCGAAGTCGATCGCGACGGTCTGATCGCGGCGCTGGCCGATGTGGCGCAGGACATCCTGCCCTACGCCGCGCCGGTCTGGAAGGTGCTGCACGAGGCGCGGCGGGCCGGCCGGCGGATCCTGTTCGAGGGCGCCCAGGGCGCGCTGCTCGACATCGATTTCGGCACCTATCCCTTCGTCACCTCCTCCAACGTGATCGCCGGGCAGGCCGCCACCGGAACCGGGCTCGGACCCGGCGCCATCGACTTCGTGCTCGGCATCGTGAAGGCCTACACCACCCGCGTGGGCGAGGGTCCGTTCCCCACCGAACTGCTGGACGCCGACGGCCAGCGGCTCGGCGAGCGCGGCCACGAGTTCGGCACCACCACCGGGCGCAAGCGGCGCTGCGGCTGGTTCGACGCGGCGCTGGTCCGGCAGACCTGCATCACCTCCGGGGTCAACGGCATCGCGCTGACCAAGCTCGATGTTCTGGACGGGTTCGATACCCTGAAGATCTGCACCGGCTACGACCTAGACGGCACCTTCATCGACCACCTGCCCACCGCCGCCGAGGCGCAGGCGGCCTGCGTGCCGGTCTACGAGGAGGTGCCGGGCTGGTCCGAAGCCACCGCCGGCGCCCGGTCGTGGGCCGACCTGCCGGCCAACGCGATCAAGTATGTCCGCCGAATCGAGGAATTGATCGGCTGCCCGGTCGCCCTACTCTCCACCTCGCCGGAGCGGGAGGACACGATCCTCGTGACCGACCCATTCGCCGACTGAGTCCGCCGACCGAAGCCCCTGCCGGAGCCGTCATGGCCTTGAGCTACAAGACCCGCAAGCGCCTGTCCCTGCTGATCCTGCTGGTCTGGATGCCGGCCTTCGTGGTGATCGCGGTGACGGTGATGACGGCGCTGCCCGACCGCCTGCCCTTCGCGCTGGAACTGCTGGCCTATGTCAGCCTCGGCCTGGTCTGCTTCCTGCCCTACCGCCGGGTCTTTCTCGGCGTCGGCAAGCCCGACCCGGACGCCCCCGACGAAGGCTGACCGGGCGGGCGGCTGCCGGAAAGCAGCGGGCGGAACGGCCGGCGGGCGCCCGGTTTCCCGCGCGCCCGCCAGATGTCGTGCCCGATGGTGTCCGGGGGTCAGCCCTGACCCTGCGCCCGCGGGTTGTCGAAGAAGCGGCTGTCGGCCGCGACCCGGAACCGGCCGGCCCGGACCTTCTCGAACCGGCCCTGCCGGAGCAGGGTCCCGAAGGCGCGCAGCTCGTCCTCGCGGTTGGCGGTCTCGGCCGTGGCGGCGCGAACCTTGCGCATGATCTGCGGCCGGGCGAAGGCGGCGACCTCGTCGACCACGGTGGTGTGGACGGCGGCGGCCTCGACCAGTTCGGTCAGCGACATCGCCCCGCGCTCGCGGGCCCAGGACACGAAGCCGGTCGCGGTCGCACCCTTGTCCGCGGTGCCGAGGCCGCGGTCGATCCGGCGCGGCCGCACCGGCCCGGCGCTGTCGGCCCCGGCGGCGTGGCCCTGTTCGTCGTCGCCGGTCACGTCGACACGCTGCGACGCGACAAGCTTGAGCGGCGCGGGACGCGGCCGTTCGGTGCGCGGCCGGTCGTCGCTGCGGATCGGGCGCGACGGCACCGGACCGCTGCGTTTCGGGCGGACCGCCTCGTTGAGATCGTCGCGGAAGGCGCTTTCCGACCGCGCCGCGCCGGTGTCCTTGTCGCCCAGCTGGCGGGCGGCCTCGGTGGCGGCCACCGCGGCCTTCAGGTGCGAGATCGCCTCGCGGCGGCCGCGACCCTCGGGATCGTTCATCTTGGCGTCGGCCTCGGACATGAGCCGCGACAGCGCCTCCTCGTCGTCGGTCATCCCGGCCCCGGCGCTCAGCCGGTCGCGGCCCCGGCGCGCCGGAGGAATGTCTTCGGCGGCGTGGTCCTGGTCGCGATCATCGTCGCCTTCCGCGCGCAGGCCGGCATCGTCGTCCTGTGCGTCCTCGTCGAGGTCGTCGTCTTCCACCTCGCCATCGAGATCGGCAAAGGCGTTCCGGGAGAAGGCGTCATCGTCGTCGTCATCGTCCTCGAAGGCATCCTCGAAGCCGTCGTCCTGCCCGGCTTCCGCGGCGGCCGCGTCCGGCCGGCCCATGAGAGCGGCCACGGCCGAGCGCGACGTGGCGTCGGCGTCGTCCGTCGCCGGGTTCGCGGCGGGGGCATCCCCCGCGGCGTCGCGTTCGACCGAAGCGAGCCGGGCGAGCAGGTCCGCGTCGGCGTCGGGGTCCAGCGCGGTGTCCGGCTGGTCGAGTTCGTAGTCGAGATCGTCGGCCCCATCGAGCGCGACCAGACCCTCGAAGCCGTCGTCGGCGTCCGCGTCGTCGGACTCCCCGGCGCTTGCCGGGCGGACCATGCGAACCACGCGGGCGGCCACGGCGGCGGGCTCGGCTTCGGGTTCGGTTTCACCGGCGTCGTCCTGCGCGACCTCGATCCCTGTCTCACCCGTGGCGTCGCCGGAGATCGGAGCAGCTTCCTCGGCGTCTTCGGCGTCCTCGTCGAAGTCGGCGACGGCATCGGCCGCGGGCTCATCGTCTGCGGCGGCCTCGGCGGAGACCGGCGCGGCGTCATCCTCGGCCCAGTCCTCGCCCAGCGCCTCGGGCCAGTCCTCGTCGGCATCGGCCGTTTCCGCGGCCGCAACGTCGGCCTCGGCCTGGTCGGCGTCTTCGACGGGGATCCCGGCGGAAGTCTCGAGGACCAGCGGCTCGGGATCGTCCTCCGCCGGGGCATCGGCATCGGCGGCCGCGAAGTCTTCCGCGGCATCGTCGTAGCCGCCATCGGCGGGCAGCGCGGCGGCGCGGCCGACGACCGCACGGATCCGCTGCAACTTGTCGGCGACGCTGTCCGGGGCGGGCGGCGCGGTCCGGGCGACCGGTTCCGCGACGGTTGCCGCGTGGGGCGCGGTTTCGGGCGCATGTTCGGCCGGGTCCGGGGCTGCGAGCGTTTCGGCCCCTGCGGCGAGAGCGTCGCCGGGAGCCGGGTGGGCCTCGGACCCGGCCGATGCGCGGGCCGCCGGTTCGGGCGGCGCGGATGGGGCCGGGGCGGCGGAAGTCGGTGCGGCGGGCGCCGGAGCGGGTTCGGGCGGAACGGCGGCGGGCCGCTCGACGGGCGCCCGGCCTTCCGGGGCGCGGACCGGGCCGCCGATCGCGTCGGCGGCGCGCAGGACGATGCCGCCCTCGCTCATCCGCGCCTCGACCCGCCGGGCGATCTCGCGCTCGGCGATGCGGGTCAGCATCTCGGCATCCGGGGTCGGCGGCTCGGCGCCGAAATACCGGTCCTCGGCGGCGAGGTCGCGGAAGTACTCCGCGATCGCCTTCATCGTGGTGAAAGAGTCCTCAAACCCTTCTAGGGTGCAGGAGAAGGTTCCATAGGAAACCGTCAGGATTTTGCTCGAATCGGCCATGCTAGCGCTCGCTCTCTGCCGTGCCCACCGACCCCCGGTTTACCATCGATTGTAGCGGAAACAGGAACAGACCGAGGCAATACATGGTACCATTTCGGGGCGACAGGGCCGATTGTTGCCACAAATGTTGATGATCGGACCGATGAATGACGATTGTTGCCTCCGAAACCCCGGTCACGCTGCTGGGTGGAGCCAAATGTGACACGGCGGATATTGCCAATGTCTTAAGGCTCGCGCCACGCCTCGTGGCCGCCGATGGCGGCGGCGGGGCGGCGCTGGCCGCCGGTCACCTGCCCGAGGCGGTGATCGGAGACCTCGATTCGCTGTCCGCCGAGGCGGCGGCCCGGCTGGCAGACCGGCTGCACCGGATCGCTGAGCAGGACAGCACGGATTTCGACAAGGCGCTGCGGTCCATCGCGGCCCCGCTGGTTCTTGCCGTGGGGTTCACCGGCGGGCGGTTCGATCACGAACTGGCGGTCATGTCGACGCTGGTGGCGCGGCCCGACCGACCCTGCATCGTCATCGGCGCTGAAACGATCGTGTTCCATTGCCCGTCCGCCGTGTCGATCGACCTGCCGTCCGGCGCGCTGGTCTCGCTCTACCCGATCCTGCCGGTGCAGGTGGACGCGGCGGGGCTGAGATGGCCGCTTGACCGGCTTGCGCTGGCCCCGGCGGGACGGATCGGGACGTCGAACGCGGCGCTCGGCGGCGCGGTGTCGATCCGGCCGTCGGGTCCGGGATTGCTGGTCATTCTGGCGCGCGACGCGCTGGAGGCGGCGGTGGCGGGACTCCTGGCGCGCCGCTGAGCGTCCGTTCGCGCAGCACGATCGCCAGCCCGGCGCAGAGGATGACGACGATACCCGCCGCCGCGCGCCCGTCCGGCAGGTCCGAGAAGATCGCCCAGCCCAGCAGCGTCGAGACCGGTATCTCGAGGTATTGCATCGGCGCGAGGGTCGCCGCCGGCGCGAGCCTCAACGCCCAGGTCATCAACAGGTGTGCGGTCGTCCCGAGAACGCCGAGCGCGGCAAGCTGCGCCCACTGCACCGCGTCGGGCATCACCCAGCCCAGTTCCTCCAGGTCCGGCCCGCCGATCATCAGCGCCAGCAGGACCGCCGTCCCCATCAGCCCCGACGCGGCCTGCATCGCCACCGCGTCCACCTCACGGGCCATGGCCCGGGTGACGAGCATGAACAGCGCGAAGGCGACCGCGACGAGGAGCGGGAGCAGCGCCGGCGCGCCGACCTCCAGGAAGTTCGGCTGGATCACCAGCAGCGTCCCGGCGAAACCCGCGACGCAGGCAAGGGTGCGGAACCGGCCGACCTCCTCGCCCAGCACGGCGCGGCCGAGAACCAGCATCAGGAACGGCATCACGAAGACGATGGCGATGGCGTCGGCCAGCGGCAGGAAGCGCAGGCTGGCGAACATCGCGCCGATCCCGACGATGTGCAGCAGCGTCCGCAGCAGGGTCAGCCACAGCAGGCGGCACGACATCCGCAAGGTTCCGCCGGTCGCCGCGAGGATCGGGACGAGGATCACCGGCTGCACCGCGAACCGGACCA
>JBFKOW010000155.1:0-8350 GCA_041628615.1 Paracoccaceae bacterium
CCGCGCGCCGCCGGCTGGTGCATCCGCGCCCGGCAGCGCCGGACCGAACGGCTGCACGCCCGCAGCCGCCGCGACCTGATGCGGCAGGACCGCGAACTCGGCAACGTGATGGCCTTCTCGGGCGAGCTCGAATAGGCTCGGCCCGATCCACTTCGCCGGGGAATCCGCCTGCCATGCCGCTGCCGCGTCCGTCGCTTCTCTGCCTCGCCCTCGCCGCGCCGCTGCCCGCCGCCGCCGCCGACCCGCTCGGGCCCTTCGACTGCGTGATGGACCCCAACCTGGTGCTCGAACTCGGCGCGCCGGTGCCGGGGCTGCTGGCCGAGGTGACGGTGGCGCAGGGCGACGAGGTGACCGCCGGCCAGCCGGTCGCCCGGCTCGACAGCACGGTCGAGATGTCGACCATCGCGCTGCTGGAACTGCGCGCCGGGTCGGACGTGGCGATCGAGGCGCAGCGCGCCCAGCTTCAGGCCGTCACCGGCCAGCGCGACCGCATCGCCACCCTCGTCGAGCGCAACGTCGCCAGCGCCGAACAGCTCGAACAGGTCGAGGCCGAGGTGGTCACCGCCCGGGCCCTGCTGGCGCAGGCCGAACTGGAGAAGGAGGTCGCGGCGCTGGAACTGGCGCGGGCGCACAGCCAGCTCGCCCAGCGGACGATCGCCGCGCCGGTGGACGGCATCGTGCAGGAGATCGGCCGCGAAGGCGGCGAATACGTCGCCGCCAACGGCACCGTGATGACCATCGCCCAGCTCGACCCGCTGCGCATCGTCGCCTTCCTGCCGGTGGAGCTTTACCCCGCGCTCAGCCTCGGCATGGCCGCCCGGGTGGTGCCCGCGGCGCCCTTCGACAGCGACCACGTCGCCACGCTGACCGGGATCGACCGGATCTTCGACGCCGCCTCGGGGACCTTCGCGGTGCATCTCGACCTGCCCAACCCCGACGGCGCGCTGCCCGCCGGGCACCGCTGCCTGCTCAGCTTCGGCGATGGGAGTTAGCGCGGTCTCCCGGCTGCTGTCGGTCACCGAGGGGCTGGCCGGCGAACGGATCTTCGAGCGGTCGGTGAAATTCGGCGAGGGCGGCTGGACCTGGTCCGACCGGGGGCTGGTCTCGGTGCCCGCGGCGGGGCTCGACGCCGACCGGATCCGCGCCGTGGCCCGGCAACTCGGCGCCCCCGCCGACCCGCCGCTGCTGGCGCACCTGCCGCGGGCCGCGGCGGTGCATTTCGGCGCCGACGGGCCGATCGGCAAGTGCTACCTCGAATTCACCCCCGCCACCGCGCCGGAACCCGACCTCGTGTTCCTCGCCGCCAAGTGGAAGGGCGCGGCGATGACGCAGGACATCTACCACGACGCCAGCGCGCTGCCGCATCCGGTCAAGGTCGCACGGGTGAAACAGGGGCTGGGCCGGATCGCCACCGGCCCGGTGGCCGACGCGGTGGCGGCCCTGCTCGAAGTGGCGCGGGACGGCGACCCGGACGGCGAGGCGGTGCTGCTCCGGGTGTCGGACGGGCAGGGCGGGCGGCTGTCCTGGGACATCGGGCTGGCCGATGCCGGGCGCAGCGTCGAGGCGATGCGGCCGCTGCTCGAACCGCTGCTGGCGGCGCTGGGGGTCAGCTGGGTCTGGGTGCTGACCGAGGCGGGGCCGGAGCTGCTCGGCCACGTGGCGCTGGGCCGGGACCGCAAGGGGCTGCCCTTCGTCACGCTCTACCACGGGGCGCGGGCGGCATGACCGGCGGGCCGGACTGGTGGGCGCGGGCCGACGCGGCGCGGGCCGGGGCAGGGGACCCGGCGCTGGACTTCTGCCTCTGGCCCTACGACCCGCCGCGCCCCCCCGCCGCCGGTGCGCTGCGGTCCGAGGCGCTGCTGCACGCCTCCTTCGCCGCCGCCGGGGCGCCCGCCGCGATGGCCGGCCTCGTGGACCGGCTGCGCGACCGCTGGGGGCCCTTCGCCACCGTCTGGGGGATGAAATGGGGACCGGCCGGGGCAAGCTGGGAATTCTACTTCTACGACTACGACCGCGAGCGGCGGCGGCACGGGATCGCGGATTTCCGCGACGCCACCGCCGGGCTGATCCGCTGCGACCTGCCGGTGCCGGACCACATCCCCTACTTCATGTTCTCGGTCGAGATCGGCGCCGCCCACCTCGCCGGCGCGCCGCTCGACCAGATCGACCTCTACATCGGCAATCCGGGCAGCACGGTGTCCTCGGGGATCTGCTACGGGCTGACCGCCGCGGGGCGGCAGATGCGCAACTTCTACTTCTTCTTCGACGCCGCGCGCGAGGCCGGCGCGATCCGCGACAAGCTCACCGAGAGCGCCCATCTCGACCTGCGCCGGCTCGACCTCGACGCGCTGCTCTGGCCCGAGATGGCCGGCGCGCGGACCGTGGTGGTGGCCAACAAGCAGGCCCGCGACGGGCTGTATTTCTCGCGGATCGGGGTCGACGCGCTGGCGGTGTTCCTGCGGCGGTTGACCTTCCCGGCGCCGCTGATCGACTATCTGGAGCGGAACCGCGGCGCGCTGGCGCATCACCTGTTCGATGTCGGCTGGGATTACGACGTGGCGGCGGATGGCGGGATCGTCCCGGTGAAGGGCAGCATCTATGGCACGTTCTGAGGCAGGATCGGGGTTCGACCTCGGCGACGCGCTGCGCGCGGTGGCCCGCGACGGGACCCGTCCCGGCACCACCTCGGACGCGCCGCGCGGCGGGCTGAGCCTGAAGGGCCACGACCGCTACGTCTCGCTGACGATGGAATTCCGCTGCAACCTCAAGTGCGTCCACTGCATGATCGAGGGCACGATGGACCGGCTCGACCCGGTCAGCGATGCCGAGTTCGACCGGATCTGCGCCGACCAGGCCGAGACCGGGCGCTGGGAGGGGCTGGTGCTCACCGGGTCCGAGATCACCCTGCGCCGCGACCTGCCCGGGATCGCCCGCCGCGCCCGCGCCGCCGGGTTCCGCCACGTGCGGATCCAGACCCACGGGATGCATCTCGGCCGCACCGACTATGCCGACCGGCTGGTCGAGGCGGGGATCGACGAGTTCTTCGTCTCGGTCGCAGGCTCCGACGCCGCGACCCACGACGCGATCACCCGGGTGCCGGGCTCCTGGGACAAGATGATGGCCGGGATGGCGCATCTCGACCGTTACGATCATGTCCGGCTGCTGACCAACTCGGTGGTGACCACCCGCAGCCTGACCCTGCTGCCCGGCATGGTCACCGCGCTGGCGCATCTGCGGCGGCTGATCCAGATGGAGTTCTGGGTGTTCTTCCCGATGGCCGAGGACGACCCCAAGGACCTGCTCGCCCGGCACTCCGATATCCGGCCCCACCTGATCGAGGCGATCGCGCTCTGCCGCACCCACGGCCGGCACGTCGAGGTCAAGAACTTCCCCGAATGCCTGCTCGGGGCGGATGCCGACGCGCTGGTCAACGCGCAGCCGACCCTGCTGATCGACCCCGACTTCTGGAACGAGTTCGACCGCAACGGGTTCTACCGCTGCCCGCACCAGGCGGTCTGCGATTCGACCGAATGCCTCGGGCTGACCGAGGCCTACCTGCGCAAGTTCGGCCCCGACGCGGACCCGCTCAGCCCGCTGCCGCCGCCCGCCTAGGGGCGGCGGGCGGGGTTCACACTCTGCACATCCGGGCCCCGGCGGGGTTCACACCCTGCACATTCCGGGCCCCGGCGGGTTCAGAACTTGTAGAAGATGCCCAGCCGGACCGCGGTCGCCGAGGGCGTGTAGATCACCGAGCAGAGGTCGGTCTCGCCGCTGGCGCAGGCTGGGTCGCCGGCGGAATCGACCACCGGGGCGGCCACGTCGTCGAACGACATGTGCTGCACCTCGAAGCGGCCGATCCAGTTCTCGCGGAAGGCGTATTCGACCCCCGCGCCGATCGCCACGCCATAGACGTCCTCCTGCACCGAGGCGCAGGTCGAGGTGTCGCAGCTGATCAGTCCGCCGCCGGTATCTACCTGGTATGTCTCGAAATTCCCGGCCCCCGAGGCGAAGCCGCCGCTGACGAACATCAGCACGTTGTCGCTCTGGACCCCGGCCCGCGCCTTGATC
The DNA here is from genome assembly GCA_041628615.1 of Paracoccaceae bacterium. GTDB lineage: Bacteria > Pseudomonadota > Alphaproteobacteria > Rhodobacterales > Rhodobacteraceae > JAMWZF01. Next base: position 4,069 of record JBFKOW010000155.1, read on the forward strand.
GCGATGACGCTGTCGAGCGCGTTGTCGACCTGGGTGCCGGTGGTCTCGGCGACGTTCGACGAGACGAATTCGCTGATCTCCATCGCCGAGGTGAAGTCCACCTCGCCGCCGATGATGACCCCGCCCGACAGCAGACGGTTGTAGCCGAAGGTCAGCCCGCCGTTCCCGAGGAACTGCGACTGCTCGGGCGCGTTCGAGTTGAACTGGTTGTTGAGGTCGGCGTTATCGGTGTTGAACACCGACATGTCCAGGTGAAGACCGGCGTAGAACCCTTGGAAATCCTGGGTGAAATTCTGCGCGGCGGCTCCCGAGCCAAGTCCCGCGAGAAGTGTCGCGCCAGCGATGGCGACGGCTTTTGCTGTCGTCGAACGTGTCATGTGGTCCCCCGAACTCGATGGTTTGGACTGCCGTGATCGAAGCCTCGCAGTCTCGGTAATTGTGGCCACTTTGCGGCGGGCGGGGCGGCCTGTCCATTGCAAACTCGGATGCAAACCCGGCGATCGGCGGCGCAGTTGCGCAAAGGTGCCACCGCGTCATCTAACAACGGCCACCCCGATCCCGGGCGTCTATGCCCCGCGCCGCGGCGGCCGGAAGCCGGCGGAGACAAGCCGGCGGAACACCTCGGCCGTGGCCACCGCCGCCGCAGCGGCAAGCAGGCCGAGGGCCGGTCCGGCCGGCGTGGCGGGCTCAATCGGGCCGGCACCGACGCCGAGCAGGACGAACAGGCTGCCGGCCGCCGCGATCGGGTAGAGGCCGACGAGGAGCGAAAGCAGGATCATCGCGAGCATTTCGCTGCGAAGCCAGCTGCCGGGCCGGGACAGCAGGTTGCAGCCGTAGATGGCAAGGCAGAGGCCGAGGCAGGCGAGGCTGACGCCGGCGATCAGGAGGGCGGACATCGGGTGTGCTTTCCGAAAGGGAACGGGGGCGGGAACCGGCGTGCAAGGGGCGGCTCAACGGGGCAGGGAAACGGCGCCTCCCGCGTTGCGGGAAACGGGATCAGGCCAGGGTAACCGGTCGTCACCGACGCTGTCTCCGACCCGGTTGCGCCGGGTGCGCCCTGCCATCGCCACCGGAGCGGCCCCGCCATCCCGGCGCGGGCCGTTCCATCGGCCGGCAGGCTCGAGGTCGGGATCGCCCGATCGGGGCGCAAGGGGACGGCCGGAAAATATTTCAACGGCACAGTCCGGTCCGGTCATTGAACGGCGTTTGCGCGGGGCCATGTCTGGCGGGCTTCCCGGGTGCCCTGCGCGCGGCGGGGGCCGGTCTTCGACAGTCCATCCCGCGACCCGACGGGACGGCGGCCGGACAGCGACAAGGAGCGTTCCCGGACATGACCGGCCATCCGCGCGACAAGGGACCGGCCGAAGGGGCCGGGCAGATGTGGCCCGGCGTCGTCGCGCCCTCGGGGCGCCGCTGCGGCCGGGACGCGAGACTGTAAGGGAACCGGAATGCGGGACTCGAAGTTAACCAGGTAGAACGAGGGAGGAATCGTTGCTCGAAATCTGGGTGCCGCTGATCGGCGGCCTCATCCTGCTGATCGCCGGCGGCGATCTGCTGGTGCGCGGGGCGGTCCGCGTGGCGTCGGCCCTCGGCGTTTCGCCGCTGGTCATCGGCCTGACACTGGTCGGCTTCGGGACCTCGACGCCCGAACTCGTCACGTCGGTCCAGGCCGCGCTGTCGGGCGTGCCGGGGATCGCCTACGGCAACATCGTCGGGTCCAACATCGCCAACATCCTGCTGATCGGCGGCGTGGCAGCGCTGCTGTTTCCGATTACCATCGCATCCACGGCGCTGCGCCGGGACGGCATGGTGATGCTCTCGGTGGCGGTCGCCTTCGCGGCGGTGTCGGCGGCGATCCCGCTGGGCCGGGGTCTGGGCGCGGTGATGGTCGGGCTGCTGGCCGCCTACATCTACCTCGCCTTCCGGCAGGAACGGTCCGCGGCGCCGCAGGTCGACCACGGGGCGGTCTATGACAAAAGCCTTGCCCTGCAGGAAGTCGATACGGCCATTCTGCCGCCGGCGCGCTCCGCCGGGCTTCTGGTGCCGGCGCTGCTGGCGCTGGCCGGACTGGCGCTCGTCGTCCTCGGCGGCCGGTTCCTCGTGGAGGGGGCGGTGGCGCTGGCCCGCGGCGCCGGGATCAGCGAGACGGTGATCGGCCTCACGATCGTTGCGGTCGGCACCTCGATGCCGGAACTGGTCACCTCGGTGGTGGCTGGACTGCGGCGCGAGGGAGACGTGGCCTTCGGCAATATCGTCGGCTCCAACGTCTACAACATCCTCGGCATCGGCGGCGCCACCGCGCTTGTCGCGCCGGGGGCGGTTCCGGCGGAGATCGTCGGCTTCGACAACCTCGTGATGGTCGGGGTTTCGGTCCTGCTGGTGATCTTCGCGCGGACCGGCCTGCGGATCTCGCGGGCGGAAGGGGCGGTGCTGCTCGCGGGCTACGGCGCCTACCTCTTCCTGCTCTGGCCCTGACGGCCGGGGCGGGGCGGCGCGACACGGCACGTTGCCGGGCGCACGCGCCCGGCGCGTGCCCGAAAACCGGGCCGTTTGGCGGCCCCGGCCCACTTTTTTTCACCCGAGACTTTGTCGCGCGCAAACTTCGTGTAAAGTGTCTGGCGACGAACTGGTTGGAGACGGGGCCGGGTGGGAGCCGCCCCGCGGGAGGATCCGCCGCATATGGATGATATCAAGATCCGCAACATGGAGGAGTTTGCGGCCGTCGCGGGCATTTCACGGCCGACACTTTCGAAATACTTCCACGATCCTCAAAGCGTGCGGCCCAGCACGCGGGAACGGATCGAGGCCGCGCTGGAGCAGTACGACTACCGGCCGAACATCTTCGCGATGAACCAGAACCGGAAGCTGACCCGGAACGTCGGAATCGTGGTGCCCTACCTGGCCGATCCGTTCTTCGCCGAGATCGCCCGCCGGATCGAGCAGCGCTGCATCGAGATGGGTTACCGGCCGACCCTGTTCAGCTCGCATGGCGAGGCGGCGCTGGAGAACGACATCCTCGAAAGCCTGCGGTCGCTGAAGCCGGCGGGCGTCCTGCTGGCGCCGCTGGGGCGGGCGTCGGACCGCGCCGAGATCGAGAAATTCTGCGCCGACGTGCCCACGGTCCTGTTCGACAGCAACATAGAGGGCGTCGGCGAAGCCTTTGTCGGATCAGACAATTTCAGCTTTGTCGCGCAGACCGTCGACTACCTGACGCGGACCGGCGAGGCGCCCTGCTTCTTCGAGATGCGCACCCCGGCGAACCCCAACGCCAACAAGCGGCGGACCGCCTACCTGGAAGTCATGCAGCGGCTCGGCCACGAGCCGCGCGTGGTGAAGGTGGAGGGCGAGGGATGGGCCTTCGAGGAGATCGGTCAGGCCGGCGCGCTGCGGATCCTCGACGGCGGAGGGTTCCCGGTGAACACGATCCTGTGCAGCAACGACCGGCTTGCGATCGGCCTCCTGTCGGCCTGCTACGAGCGCGGCTACCGGGTCGGGCGGGGCGAGGGCTGCGCGCTGCGGGTGGCGTCGATGGACGACCATCCGTTCTCGCGGTTCACCTGTCCGTCGCTGACCACGGCGGCCCACGACTACGACTCGGTCTCCGAATCGGCGACCCGGACGCTTCGCGACCTGATCGAATCGGGCGGGCGATTCGAGGGCCGGACCGAGGCGCTCTTCGCGGCGAAGCTGGTTTTGCGCGCGTCAGCCTAGGATTTTCGCGAAACTTTACGCGCGAAAAGAATTTGATTGACGCAAGGCAAACTCTGGCCGTAATCTGGTCCGAGGCATCCAATCTAGGGAGGACACCGGATGTATGTAAAGAGCGCTCTTCGCGCAGCCACGGCTTTCGGCCTTATCGCGGCCACCGGCGCTTTCGCGGAGACCATCACGATCGCCACCGTGAACAACGGCGACATGATCCGCATGCAGGGCTACACCGCCGATTTCACCGCCAAGACCGGCCATGAAGTCGAGTGGGTGACGCTCGAGGAAAACGTTCTGCGCCAGCGGGTCACGACCGACATCACGACCAAGGGCGGTCAGTTCGACATCATGACCATCGGCATGTACGAAACGCCGATCTGGGGCGCCAACGGCTGGCTGATCCCGCTCGACGACCTGTCTGCCGAATACGACGTGGACGACATCCTGCCGGCCATGCGCAACGGCCTGAGCCACGACGGCACGCTCTACGCGGCGCCGTTCTACGGTGAGTCGTCGATGATCATGTACCGCACCGACATGATGGCGGATGCCGGGCTGACTATGCCGGACGCGCCGA
>JBFKOW010000156.1:0-7982 GCA_041628615.1 Paracoccaceae bacterium
CTACCACGCCCGGACCGGCTTCCGGGTCGGCTACAAGCCCGCGGGCGGGATTTCCAAGGCCAAGGACGCGCTGACCTACCTCGCGCTGATGAAGGACGAACTCGGCGACCGCTGGACCCGGCCGGACCTGTTCCGCTTCGGCGCCTCGTCGCTGCTGGGCGACATCGAGCGGCAACTGGACCACTACGTCAGCGGCGCCTACTCGGCCGCCTGGCGGCACGCGATGGCCTAGGGCGGACACCCCCGGGCGACGATCAACAAGGGCGCGGCAGATGACCATCAAGCAGATCTTCGACAGCCTCGACTACGGCCCGGCCCCGGAAAGCGCGGCCGAGGCGCTGGCCTGGATCGCGGAGCGGGACGGCCGGTTCGGCCATTTCGTCGGCGGCGCCTTCACCGACCCGGGCGCCACCTTCGAGACCCGCAACCCCGCCACCGGCGCGGTGCTCGCCCACATCACCCAGGCGACCGAGGCCGACGTGGCCGCCGCCGTCGCCGCCGCCCGCAAGGCGCAGCCGGCCTGGGCGAAGGACGGGCACAAGCGGGCCCGCGCGCTCTACGCCATCGCCCGGCTGCTGCAGAAGCACAGCCGGCTTTTCGCCGTGCTCGAAACCCTCGACAACGGCAAGCCGATCCGCGAGAGCCGGGACATCGACATACCGCTGGCCACGAGGCACTTCTACTACCACGCCGGCCGGGCCGAGGTGATGGAGACGGCGATGCCGGACCGCGCCCCGCTCGGGGTCTGCGGCCAGGTGGTGCCGTGGAACTTCCCGCTGCTGATGCTCGCGTGGAAGATCGCCCCGGCGCTGGCGATGGGCAACACCGTGGTCCTGAAGCCCGCGGAATGGACCTCGCTGACCGCCCTGCTCTTCGCCGACATCTGCCGCCAGGCCGGGCTGCCCGCGGGGGTGGTCAACATCGTCACCGGCGACGGCGCGGTGGGCGAGATGGTGGTGCGCGCCGAGGTCGACAAGGTCGCTTTCACCGGGTCGACCGGGGTCGGCCGCCTGATCCGCAAGGCGACCGCCGGGACCGGCAAGGCGCTGACCCTCGAACTGGGCGGCAAGTCGCCCTACATCGTGTTCGACGACGCCGATCTCGACAGCGCGGTGGAGGGGCTGGTCGACGCGATCTGGTTCAACCAGGGCCAGGTCTGCTGCGCCGGCTCGCGGCTGCTGGTGCACGAGGGGGTGGCCGACGCCTTCCACGCCCGGCTCCGCGCCCGGATGGACACCCTGCGGGTCGGCGATCCGCTGGACAAGTGCATCGACGTCGGCGCGGTGGTGGACCCGGTGCAGCACGACCGGATCGCCGCCATGGTCGCCGGCAATTCCGAGGGCGAGACCTACCAGGCCGCCGGGCCGGTGCCCGAGGGCTGCTTCTACCCGCCGACCCTGATCACCGGCCTGTCGCCGGCCAACCCGCTGATGCAGGAAGAGATCTTCGGCCCGGTTCTCGTCTCCACCACCTTCCGCACGCCGGACGAGGCGGTCGCGCTGGCCAACAATACCCGCTACGGGCTGGCGGCGACGCTCTGGTCCGAGAACATCAACCTCGCGCTCGGGGTGGCGCCGCGGCTGGCCGCCGGGGTGGTCTGGATCAACGGCACCAACATGTTCGACGCCGCCGCGCCCTTCGGCGGGGTGCGCGAAAGCGGCTTCGGACGCGAGGGCGGGCCCGAGGGGCTCCTGGCCTACACGCGGCCCCGGGCGGCGGCCAAGTCGGTGCGGCGGATCGCGCCGCACGCCGGCAACGGCGCCCCGGCGGACCCGATCGACCGCACCGCGAAGCTCTACATCGGCGGCAAGCAGGCGCGGCCCGACGGCGGCTATTCCCGGCCGGTTCACGGGCCGCGCGGGGCGCTTCTCGGCCATGCCAGCCTCGCCAACCGCAAGGACCTGCGCAACGCGGTCGAGGCGATGAACGCCGCCGCCGGCTGGGCCGGGACCACCGCGCACCTGCGGGCGCAGATCCTCTACTACCTGGCCGAGAACCTCGCCGCGCGATCGGGGGATTTCGCCGCCCGGATCGACGGCATGGCCGGCGGCCGGGGCGGCAAGGCCGAGGTGGAAGAGGCGATCCGGGCGCTCTTCGCCGCCGCCGCCTGGGCCGACGACCACGCCGGCGCGGCGCGGGCGGTACCGTTGCGGGGGCTGGCGCTGGCGCTGAACGAACCGGTTGGCAAGATCGCCGCCTTCTGTCCCGACGACCGCCCGCTGGCCGGGCTGGTGGCGCTGATGGCCCCGGCCATCGCCATCGGCAACCGGATCACGCTCGTGGCCTCCGAGCCCTACCCGCTCGCCGCCACCGACCTCGTGCAGGTGCTCGAAACCTCGGACGTGCCCGCCGGGGTGGTGAACATCCTCACCGGCAGCCACGCGGAACTGGCTCCGCAGGCCGCCGCCCATGCCGATCTCGACGCGGTCTGGAGCCATTCCGGCAGCGACCTGTCCGCCGTGATCGAGGCCGGGGCCGCCGGCAACCTGAAACGGACCTGGGTGAACCACGGCAAGGCGCTGCCGCTCACCACCGCGGCGGTGCTCGAGGCCGCGACCGAGGTCAAGTCGGTCTGGATCCCCTACGGCGAATAGGCCACCTTCTTCGGACCCGAAATATCCCGGGGGAGTCGCCGCAGGCGACGGGGGCAGAGCCCCCTCCCGGGCGCCGCCCGGCCGGCGGCTACTTCGACCGCCAGGTATCCAGCCAGCGCCGGATCCGGCCCCGGCGCTCGGCGATGCCGGCGCTGGCCTCGTCGACCCGGTTCTCGACGGACTCGGCCAGCGGATCCAGCGTGCGCTCGCGGAACTGGCGCCAGGCCGCGCGGACGAACAGCGCACCGGCGATCAGGACGACGAAGATGATGCCGTTGACCCAGGGGATCGGCCGGTAATCCGGCCCCGGCACGTCGCGGATCGACACCGCGTTGGGGAAGATCGTCAGCCAGCGGATCCGCCAGCCGTAGTGGGTGATCGCCACCCAGCGCGGGTTCTCGGCGGTGGAGGACATGTCGTCCGCCTCGGCCTGCAGGTCGGAACTGTCGAACTTGAAATAGGGCGGGTAGATCCAGCCGGTATCCTCGTTGCGGTAGACCATGGTGTCGTCGCCGCCACGGATCAGGCCGAACAGGTAGGTGCGCTTGCGGACGGTGTTGATCAGCCGCAGGTCGCGGGTCGTGTTCTCGACGTTGCCGGCATCGGCCTGGGCATAGAAGATCCGGTTGTAGGGGCTGAAATCGGTGCGGATGATCTCGGTCGAGGTGATCCGGGCGATGTCCTGCTGCGGCATCACGTAATGCAGGTAGAGCCCGAGGATCACGAACAGGGTGATGCGGAAGGCCCGGCGGAAATTGCGCATGGGGTCGCGCCTCTCAGTTGATCATGTACATGATGACGCCGACGATCACCGTCGGCACCACGTAAACCAGCAGGATCAGCCGCTTGCGCAGGGACCCGTCATAGGCGGCCATGCCCTGTGTCACGAATCGGTCGCGGGCGGCCCGGTCGGTGGAGCCGGGATTGTCCTCGGCCCAGGCGTTCTCCAGCTTCTCGCGGCGGACGGACCGCGAATACAGGCTGACGCAGACGTAGACCACCGTCATCGCCAGGAATCCGAACACGACCAGCCGCACGAATTGCATCAGTCCCTCCGCCGCGCCACGGGTCCCCAGGGTCCGACCCGCGCGATCAGCCGGTCGTCTACCGGCGGCGGGGCGTTCTGGGGTTCTTCCATCGGCGCCTCGTGGCCGTAGAGTGCCGCCCGGGTGCCGGCCTTGTCCACCTGATATTCGGCGGCGAGGAAGTCGGCCACGTAGGCCTGCTTCTCCTCCGGCCAGGCCGCGTAGGCGCGGTAGAACGCCTCCTTGTGACAGATGAAGAGCTGCCGGACGTCGAGCGGGCACAGCTCGGCCAGCAGCATGTTCACGAGGTCCGCGTCGGGCACGGCGGCGGCGCGCAGGGCGTAGAAATAGGCCGGGTGATCGGCCGGGATCCGGGGCCAGGGACCGCCCGCCTCGGCCCAGCGCGCGAGCGCGGCAAGCCCGCGGTATTCCTCGGGCAGATGATCGGCGTGGATCCGGCCCAGCCGCCGCAGGTCGCGCCTTGTCGCCCCGGTCAGGTCCTCGCCCAGCCCGGCGGCGGTGGCGGCGATGATGAATTCCATCTTCTGGTGCAGGATCGCGGAGGCGTCGATGCCGCGGGCCTGCACGATCGGTTCGACCAGCCCGTTGATCTCGAGAAAGATCGCCACCCGGGCCGCGTCCGCTGCGTCGATCACGGTCCCGATCGGCAGGTCGCCGGGCAGCGCCTGGGGCCCGAATCCGATCACCGCCGGTTCGGCCACGTCGCGGAACACGTAGAGCCCGCCGAAATGCGCGGTCCAGAAATTGCCCTGCTCGAAGCTCATCTCGCGCAGCGCCACCGGGTTGCGGACCACGTCGCCGGTCTGCCGGGCCAGGCCGATCATCTCGGCGATCAGCACGTCGTCCCACCAGGCGTCCGGCTCGGCCTTGAAGCGGTCCACCAGACGGCCCAGTTCGGCCGCGGTGCGCACCGTCCCGGCGGTGGTGTCGGCCTCCACGGTGATGCGGCGGATGTCGAACAGCCGCGCCGGCCGGTCGAGCGAGAACACCGAGTTCACCAGTTCGCCCGCCACCGCGTCCTGCGCGGTCAGGGCGAACAGCTCGGCCTCGTTGGCCTCGATGAACTTCCGCAGGATGCCGCGGCAGGTCGAGAAGGTGGCGTCGAGCAGCGGCGCGGTCTTCTGCTCGGTGGTGAGGATGATGAAATGCCGGTTGACCCCGTTCGGGTTGAGGTAGAGCCGGTCGCCCAGTTCGGCCCCGACCTCGGGCGAATAGCCCGAGATGTCGACGTGGAAATCGGTCAGCGCGGTCTGCTTGCCGGTCAGGTGCCGCAGCGCGCGGTTGTAGCGCTCGACCAGAACCGGGCTCGCCACGTGGACGAGATTGCCGAACATCAGGCCCTTCTCGATGAGATGTCTCACCACTCCTCCTCCACCCAGTGTTTCGGCAGGCCCGCCACCGACAGGACCAGGATCGGCCCCCAGATCAGGACCGAGGCGGCGGCGAGCTTGCCGAAGAACCACAGGGTCGGAAAGATCCCCTCGGCAAAGAACTCCGACAGCGGCGCGCCGCGGGCCTGGTAGAGGCCCATGAAGAACAGCATCGCCACGACATACATCACCGCGACGGCGGTGAGCCCGAGCCGGATCAGCGGCCAGAACCCCTCGGGCCAGATCAGCGACAGCCCCCGCGGCACCAGCCAGCCGAACAGGGCCAGCGTCATCGAGGGGATCAGAAGATCGGTCATCGGATCGGTCTACAGAACGAGCGACGCGCCCGGCCCGAGAGTGGGTGCGGAACGCGCCCGCCCTGGGGGGCGGGTCGGGCGCGTCGCGGCCTTGCCGCGGGTGATGCCCCCTGCCGATTGCCAAGCTCACGCATCTGGCCGCGTCTCCCGTCCATGCAGACGCCCTGCCGGCTTTGCGACCTGTCGGTCAGCGTCGACCCGACAAGTCTCGAGATCCGCGCCCGGCGCCCGATACAATTCGGCAATCGAGGTTTCGTGCTTGCGGATCGACTCGGCGACCGCCAGGGGGACAGCTTTCTCGGAAACGTTCACTTCGAGTTCGTCTCCAGATACCGCCGCTTGGCCTCTTCCTGCCGGCCGAAATCGCGGACCATGTTGGCGATGGCCACCTCGTCGGACTTGTCGGCGTAGCGGAATTCGCTGTCCGCGTAGCGGTTGATCTCCTGGATCACCATCTCGGTGGTGATCGGCACCCGCAGCTCGGCGATCATCGCCTTCTTGGTGTCGTAGTCCCGGAACAGGAAGATCTCGGGATCTTCCATCCACTCGTCCGGCAGTTCGAAATCCATCGCCCTGACCTTCACCGCGTCGGTGATGTTCTTGATCGCGCGGCCGGTGAAACGGGGATCGGCCTGCTGGATGCCCTTCAGGTAGGTGCCGAGCTTGGCGATGGTGTCGAGGTCCCCGATCTCGGACCGCACCCGGTCGAAGACCTTCAACAGGCCGTCCTCGTGCGGCCGGTTGTGGCTTTCGAACGAGGCCGAGACGGCCTTGCGGATCTCCTGCGCGGCAAACACCTCGTGGTCGCCCACCGGGATCGCGTGGTTGCGGCCCAGCAGGAGGTGCAGGATGTCGATGTAGTCCTCGCGGGTCTGCGGCCCGTCGACGAGGAACCGCGCCCCGGCCCGCTGGCGCAGCGCGTCGTCGACGTTCTCGGGGTAGTTCGAGAACATCCCGAAGGTGCAGTTGCCCCGGACCACGGTGTTGGCCCCGGCGAAGGCCTCCATGAACACCGCGGTCACCTCCTGCTGGCCCGCGCTCGACTGCCGGTCGCCGCGCTTGCCGGCGATCTGGTCGATGTCGTCGATGGTGCCGAAGCCGATCACCCCGGGGTCGATCACGTTGTTGATGAAGGCGCGGGCGTTCTGGCCGGACTTGCCCTGGTAGCTGTCGATGTTGTCGATGCCGAAGTTCTGGTAGCGGAAGGTGTAGCCGGCGACCTCGCAATAGCCGTGGATCATCCCGGCCATCATCTGGATCAGGGTGGTCTTGCCGGTGCCGGGGGCGCCGTCGCCCATGAAGGTGAAGATGAAGCCGCCGAGATCCGCGAAGGGGTTCAGCCGCCGGTCGAAGTCGTAGGCCATCAGCATCTTGGCCAGCCGCATCGCCTGGTACTTGGCGATGTGGTTGCCGACGACCTCGTTGGGCTTCTTGAAGGTCATCGTCAGGGTGGTGGACTTCGCCGCCCGCGCCGGGCTGAAGCCGCGGATCACGAAGTCGTCCGCCTCGACCTTCCAGGTCGCGCCGGTGAAGGCGTCGGTCCGCTCGGCGGTCGAGGCGCGGGCCGCCACCTTGGCCATCAGCTGCTCGGCGAAGGCCAGCACGGTGGCGGTGAGCCGCGGCTCGGTGCTGGCGAAGGCGGCGAGATCCCGGTCGAGTTCCCAGAGCGCGCCGTGCAGCGCCAGTTGCGCGTTGTCGGTCAGCACCTCCTCCACGTCGCCCACTTCCACCGTCTCCTCGCCGGCATGGGGGGCGAGCAGGAAGGCGGTCGCATTGGCGAAGGTGTAGAGCACGGCCAGCGCCTCGGCGGTCAGCAGGGCGCTGAACTCGGCCTTGCGGTCGGCGGGCAGCCGGCCCTCGAGGTTGGCGCGCTTGAGGTCGGCCAGCCCGGTGCGGTCGGCGAACTGCCCGCCCAGCGCGAGCGCCACGGCGATTGCCCGGCGCAGGTTGTGCAGCACCGTCGCCTGCACCGGCGAGGTCAGCAGGTCGCCGTCGTCCGCCGCCTCGATCCGCGCGAGGAGCTGCACCCCCTCGGCCCGCTCGACCCGGCGGGTCACGAGGCCGGGCGTGGTCGAGCGGAACCGCCGCCGGGTGCCGATCCCCGACGACCGTTCCGCGGCGGGGTCCGGCTCGCCCGCCTGCGCGATCCGCGGGGTGTGATCGAAGCCCTGCAGCATCGAGGTCGCGGCGTCGTAATGCGCGCGGATGTCCTCCTCGCGCAGTTCCATCTGGTCGCTGGTCAGGGTCATCTCAAGTCTCCTGCCGGGCCGCGCTGCGGCCAATATGTCTGCCACGGCTCGCCCGAATGGGTCTGCAGCCCGTAAACGAAGGCACCCCCCGGACCGGCGCAGAACCGGACCACCCCGATCCCGAACATCGCGTTGCCGCGGGCCTTCTCGATGCAGGGGGCATTGGCGGGAAACGGGCCGCTGCCCGGGCGCGGCGCGACCGCGACGAAGCCCAGCGCCGCGAGGTCGGCGGCCACTGCCCCGGGCGGGTCTTCGGCCAGCCGCTCCGCGAGGTCCGGCGCCGAAGGCCGCACCCCACAGGCCGCGAGCGCCGCCAGCGCCATGAGACCGGCCGCCCGGGCTCACGACGAACTTGCGCACGTTGCCGAAGCCCGGCGGGTTCAGTTCGGCCAGCGCCTGGAAGGGC
>JBFKOW010000157.1:0-7860 GCA_041628615.1 Paracoccaceae bacterium
AATCGCGCACCCCCGAGGCCGAGTTCGTCGTCGCCCCGGCGGGATAGAGCTTGACCGCGGTGGCGATGCCCTCGGCATGGGCCCGCGCCACGTCCTCGGGATCGGTGTCCTCGGTCAGGTAGAGGGTCATCAGCGGGGTGAAAGCCGCGCCGGCCGGCAGCGCCGCCATGATCCGGTCGCGGTAGGCTGCGGCGTCGGCGGCGGTGCGCACCGGCGGCACCAGGTTCGGCATCACGATGGCGCGGGCGAAATGCGCCGCCGAAAGGGGCAGCACGGCCTGCAGCATCGCGCCGTCGCGCAGGTGCAGGTGCCAGTCGTCGGGCCGGCGGATCGTCAGCCGGGTGATCTTGTCAGCGCGCATGACGTGGGCTTAGCGCGTTGCCGCCCCCGGCGCCAGCCCGCCGCGGTCGCGGCTTGCGCGGCGCGGCCCGGCGGCGGATACTCGCCGCATCGCGGCAAAAGGGGGAACGATCATGCTGGGGTTCATCGTCGCCATCGCCGCGGGGTTCCTGACCCCGCATCTCGACAAGCCGGTCAGCGGGCCGCTCATGGCCGCGGCCGCCAAGGTGATCGAGATCGACCGGGCCGAGACCCGGCTGGTCAGTTTCATGGTCGCGCTGCTGGGGGCCGGGATCGTCGCCAACCTGCTGGATTCGGGCAGCGCGTTCTGGGTCGTGGTGGGCGCGGTGATCGGCTATTTCCTGACCCGGCTGACCGGCTCGGCGCGCGCGGCGATGGATCGGCGCCGCGGCTGACCGGTCATTCGGCCGGTTTCGCCACCGGGCTGTCGACCGGCCGCAGGTCGGGCCGTCGCGGCGCGGGGATCAGGCCGCGGGCGACGTAGAGGTCGAGCTTGCGCTGGAACATCGGCCGCCCGGTCCGCCGCGCCACGTCGCGGCACAGCCGCGCCGCCAGTCCGTAGCGTCCGGCAAGCTCGAGGTGGCGCAGCGTCGCGCGGAGGTAGGGCAGGTGCCGCTTGCGCCGCCGCCAGAGCCGCGAGAACACCGCCGGGGTGAGCGCGCCCTCCGCCGTCGCCTCGATCAGGTCGTCGAGGATGCCCATCTGGTCGAGGTCCTTCTCGGTCCGGGCCGAGAGCCGCGGCGCGCGCAGCACGGTGACGTTGTCGCCACGGAACAGCGCCGCGTGCATCGCGTCCAGCGGCACCGCCGGGTCGTGCAGGATCACCGCCTGCGCCGCGGCCTCGATCATCTCGGGGGCATAGCCGTAGCGGTCGGTGAAGCTCAGGCGGCGGGCGGCCAGGCTCCGGCGGTCCCAGCCGGCGACCCGCGGATCGAGCGTGGCCTGCGGCCCGATCGCCAGCACCCGCGCCCCCGGCGCCGCGACCGAGAAGGCCGCCGCGGCATATCCCGCGGCCCCGGCGCCGTAGAACAGCACCTGCTCGAAACCGTCGAAGAACCCCTCGTCGATCAGGTGGTCGAAATGGTCGTAGACGGCCCGGTCGCGGAACCAGGTCTCACCGAAGCTCAGCATCGACAGGACCGACCAGCCGGAGTCGCGGACGAAGTTCCACCCCCTCGGCTCGGCGTCCGGGTTGGCCTTCCGGGCCAGCGCGGCCGGCTCGAAGGCCACGAGCAGCGTCGACCCGGCTTCGAGCAGCGCGGCGGCATGGTTCGGCCCCAGCCGGTCGTAGCTGCCGAGATCCCGCGCAACCTCCTCCACCCGCGCGACCCAGGCGTCCGCGTCGAGGTCGGTCAGTTCGGAGTCGAAGTCGATATCGGGGGTCATCCCGGCCCGCTGGTGCAAGTGCGTCCACCCATCAATATCAAGTCTCGCCCTGGGTGGAAACACGGGGCAGGCCGCGCGTGGTCCCGGCCGGCCCCGGCCCGCTGCGCTGCAGCGACCCGAGGAACGGCCCGCAAGCCGCTGGGGTCAGGCGGCTATTCGCGCCGCGGCATCCGCGGGATCCCGGCCGCCCAAGACCACGGCGGCGGTCCATCGTGGCGCAACGATGCGTTTCCAGCCGCCGGACAGTGCGCCCCCGGCGACTGGCGGCCCCGGCCCTCCCGCCCGGGACCGGGATGCTGCACGCCCCGGTTTGAATTCGAGCCGGTCTGTGCAACCCTGACGGCAGGAGGGCGTGCCGATGGGGTTCGAGGCATTGGACAGCACCCGGATGCTGGTGCTGATGGTTGCTGGCGGGGTTTTCGCGGCGGTGGGGCTCTTCCTGATGGTCCGGCCGAGACCGCAGGGCGCGGCCAAGATCGAGCTTTTCGGCCTGAAGTTCGAAAGCTCCTCGGCGGGGCTCCTGGTCTTCCTGATCGGCGCGGCGTTCCTGTCCCTGCCGCTGTGGGTCGAGGAAAAGCAGCGGCCGGTCGGCAGTGTCGGCATGGATGCCGCGGGCGGAAGCGCATCTCCGCCGCCGGCCGATCACGACGGCAGCGTCATATCCGAGGTGGAGCCCAATGATGGTGTTCGTGACGCGACCGAGATCTCGCTGGGGCAGACCCTCTCGGGCGAGGTTCGGCGGGGAGACATTGACTGGATTGCGGTGAGGATACCGGACGACGGCCCCCGGGACATCAAGGTCAAGGTCCGGCGAACCGGCGGCAGCGCCCTGTGGGCCAATGTCTACGACCCGGACGAAAAGTGGGAGGGCAGTCTTTATCCCAATCCGGGCGCAGCCAGCCGGATCGTGGATCGGGGCACGGGCAATACAGTGTATGTCAGCCTCTCTCCCGGCGCCGTCATGGCCCAGTACGAAGTCATTGCCACGGCGGCTGACTGACGGCTGCTGGCGATCCGCGGTTGCAGCGCCACACGACCCGGGCCGCGCCGCGGCTCGTTGGCCTGTGAAGAGGCTGGAGCCTGCACCCCCTGGTGGTTCCGCGCCGCTAAATGCTGCTGGCGTACGATCCGCCACGGGTGTCATTGGTCGCCGCTGTCGACAACGACGCCCGGACCTGCAAATCTGCCAATGCACGCAATGGACGCGGCGCCGCAATGATCCCCGCCACCCCGACCGACGAGATCCCCGAACTTGCCCTGCAATGGCACCGCGAGGGCCGCGCCGTGGCGCTCGCCACGGTGGTCGAGACCTGGGGGTCCGCGCCCCGTCCGGTGGGCGCGCAGATGGTGATCGACGGGAAAGGCGCGATGATGGGCTCGGTCTCGGGCGGCTGCGTCGAGGGCGCGGTGGTGGTCGAGGCGCAGGACGCCGTCGCCGCCGGCCGCGCGAGGCTGCTCGACTTCGGCGTCAGCGATGACGAGGCCTTCGCCGTGGGGCTGGCCTGCGGCGGCCGGATCCGGGTGCTGGTGGAACCGGTCGGGTCGGTGATCCCCGAGCCGGTGCTGGCGGGCCTTGTGGCGGCGCGGGCCGACCGCCGCCCTGTGGCCTACTTGACGGCCCTGACCGGCGGAACCCCGGCGCTGGCCGGTCCCGAGGCCCATGCCGACCGGTTCCGGCTCGACCGGTCGGGGGTGGAGCCCGACGGCGCGACCTTCATAGGCGTCCACAACCCGCCCCTGCGGATGGTGGTGGTGGGCGCGGTCCACATCGCCCAGCATCTGCTGCCGATGGCGCGGGCTTGCGGCTACGATCCGATCCTCGTCGATCCGCGCCCGGCCTTCGGCTCGGAGGCCCGGTTCCCTGGCCAGCGCATCGTCGAGGACTGGCCGGACGAGGCGCTCGCGGCGATCGGGCTGGATGCGCGGACCGCGGTGGTGACGCTGACCCACGATCCCAAGCTCGACGACCCGGCGATCCGCGCCGCGCTCGGGTCGGAGGCGTTCTATCTCGGCTGCCTCGGTTCCACCCGGACCCACGCCAAGCGGGTCGCCCGGCTGACCGAGGCGGGGTTCGGCGCGGGCGCGATCGACCGGATCCACGCCCCGGTCGGGCTCGACCTCGGGGGCCGGTCCCCGGCGGAGATCGCGGTCAGCATCATGGCCGAGATCACCCGGGTGCTGAGGCAGGGATGAAGTTCGGCCCGATCCCGGTGGCCGGGGCCGAGGGCGCGATCCTCGCCCATTCCGAGACCGTCGCGGGCCGCAAGCTGGCCAAGGGGCGGGTGCTGACGGCGGCCGATATCGCGGCGCTGGCCGCGGCCGGCATCGCCGAGGTCTGGACCGCGCGGCCCGATCCCGGCGACGTGACCGAGGACGCGGCGGCGGCGCGGCTGGCCGAGGCTTTCGCGGGCGGGGCGGCCGGGCTGCGGATCGGCAGGGCAGCGACCGGGCGGGTCAACCTGTCGGCGGAAGGTCCGGGCCTCGTCGCTCTCGACGCCGCCGCCATCGACGCCGCCAACCGGGTCGACCCGGGGATCACCATCGCCACGGTGCCGCAGCTCGCCCGGCTCGGCCCCGGCGGCATGGCCGCGACGATCAAGATCATCCCCTTCGCGGTGCCGGGCGCGGCGCTCGACCGGGCCTGTGCCGCGTCGGCGGGGGCGATCCGGCTCTGCCCGCCCCGGCTGCGCAGCGTCACCCTGATCGAGACCCGGACCGGCGCCGCGACCCCGCCGGACAAGGGACGGCGGGCCACCGCCGCCCGGCTCGACCGGCTGGGGGCGGCGCTGACGCCGCGGGTCGTGGTGCCCCACTCGGTGGACGCCATCGCCGCGGCGCTGGCCGAGGCGCCGGGCGAGGCGCTGCTGATCCTCACCGGCTCGGCCACCTCGGACGCCGCCGATACCGCGCCCGAGGCGGTCAGGGACGCCGGCGGCGCGGTTCTGCATTACGGGATGCCGGTGGACCCGGGGAACCTGCTGTTCCTCGGCGACCTCGGCGGCAAGCCGGTCATCGGCCTGCCCGGCTGCGCGCGGTCGTCGGCGCTCAACGGCGCGGACTGGGTGCTCGAGCGGGTGATCTGCGGCGTGCCGGTGGGCCCGGCCGAGATCATGGGCATGGGCGTCGGCGGTCTGCTCAAGGAAATCCCGACCCGGCCCCGGCCCCGGCAATTGGCACGGCGGGGCGGCGCGCTAGATACCCTTGCGTCAACCGACCCATGAGGAGACCGGCCATGCCCCGCACCACGATTTCCACTGTTCTTCCCGCCGCCGCGACGGCGGTTGCCCTGGCCCTGCTGCCCGGCCTCGCCGCCGCCGAAGTGACCGGCAGCTACGTGACCTACGAGGTCGGCGGCGTGACCTTCGAGGGCTACGCGGCGAGCGATCCGGACCGCGACAGCCGGGGCACGGTGCTGATCGTGCACGACTGGGACGGGATGACGGATTACGAGGAAGAGCGCGCCCGGATGCTCGCCGCCGAGGGCTACACGGCCTTCGCCATCGACGTTTACGGCGCCGATACCGACCCGCAGAGCTTCGACGAATACCGCGCCCTGTCGGGGGCCCTCTATGCCGACCGCGAGACGTTCCGCGAGCGGCTCATGGGGTCGATCATGGCCGCAGCGGCGATCCCCGGCGCGACCGACAACGTTGTCATCATGGGTTACTGCTTCGGCGGCGCGGCGGTGCTCGAGGCGGCGCGGGCCGGCGCGGACCTCGCCGGCTTCGTCAGCTTCCACGGCGGGCTGGGCACTCCGGAAGGGCAGGACTGGGCCTCGGCCAACGGTGCCCCGGTGCAGTTCTTCCACGGCTCGGCGGACCCGGTATCGGGCATCGGCGATCTCGCGCAGGTGATGGCCGAGATGCTGGAGGCCGGGGTGCCGCACGGCGCCGAGATCTATGGCGGGGCCCGGCATTCCTTCACCGTGTTCGGGTCGGGGGACTACGACGAGACCGCCGACCGCGAAAGCTGGGAGGGTCTGTTGGAGTTCCTCGGCGAAACCCTGTAGAGAAGGTTCGTTACGCCAGGATCCGGACCGCCGCAGGGCGCTGCGGCGGTCCGGGTGCCGCGGGGAGGGAGGATGCTATGTCACGGATCAGCATGACCGTGAACGGCCGGTCCCGGTCGGGGACCGTGGAGGGGCGGACCCTGCTGTCGGACTTCCTGCGCGGAACGCTGGGGCTGACGGGCACTCATGTCGGCTGCGACACCTCGCAATGCGGCGCCTGCGTGGTGCATGTGAACGGCGCGGCGGTGAAGGCCTGCACGATGTTCGCGCTCGAGGCCGACGGGGCCGAGGTGACCACGATCGAGGGGATGGCCAACCCGGACGGCTCGTTGTCGGTGATCCAGCAGGCGTTCCGGGACCATCACGGCCTGCAATGCGGCTTCTGCACGCCGGGGATGGTGATGAGCGCGGCGGCGCTGCTGAAGGAGAACCCGGCGCCCGACGCGGCGGAAATCCGGGAGTACCTCGAAGGCAACATCTGCCGCTGCACGGGCTACCACAACATCGTCAGGGCCATCCTCGCGGCCTCCGGCCAGCCGGTTGACGGGATCGGGACGGGATAGAATTTTCGTCGAAAATTCTGCGGGACGATCCTTCGACGAAGGATCGTGTTGACGACGGGAGGAACAGGACATGCCGATCGAGGCCGACCGCCGCCCGACAGGGATCCGCCGCGATGGTATCCCTGGTTCGGCGTGGCCGGGACCGCCCGCGCTGCCGGCGGCCCGCCACGGCGCTCAACTGGAGGCTCTCCGATGTATGCATTCGACCTGATCCGGCCCGTCACGATCGATGACGCGGTCGCCGCGCTGGCGCAGGACGGGGCGCAGGCGCTCGGCGGCGGTCAGACCCTGATCCCGGCGCTGAAACAGCGGCTTGCGGCGCCCGACACGCTCGTCAGTCTCGGGGCGATCCCGGAACTCAGGGGGGTCTGCGTCTCCGACGCCGGCGAGGTCTGCATCGGCGGCGCAACCTCCCACGCCACGGTCGCGCGGGAGGCGGCCTCCCGCTACCCGGCGCTCGCCGCCCTGGCCGGACGGATCGGCGACCCGGCGGTCCGCAACCGGGGCACCATCGGCGGCAGCCTCGCCAACAACGACCCCTCCGCCTGCTACCCGGCGGCGGCGCTGGCCTCGGGGGCGACGATCCGCACGAACGCCCGCGTCCTGTCGGCCGACGACTTCTTCCAGGGCCTGTTCGCCACCGCGCTGGAGGAGGGCGAGATCATCGTCGAGGTGAGATTCCCGGTCCCGGCGGCGGCGAATTACCAGAAGTTCGTGCAGCCGGCCTCGCGGTTCGCCCTCGTGGGGGTCTTCGTCGCGAGGTTTGCAGCCGGGGTCCGGGTGGCGGTCACCGGGGCTTCGGAGGACGGCGTGTTCCGATGGGCGGCGGCGGAAGCGGCCCTCTCCGCCGACTTCTCGGCGGCCGCGCTGGCCGAACTGTCGGTGCCGGCGGAGGGCCTGATCGGCGACCTGCACGGCTCGCCGGAATACCGCGCCCATCTGATCCCGGTGATGACCCGCCGGGCGGTGGCCGCCGCCGCCTGAGGCCGTGCGGCCAGCGGTTCCAGCCGGCGACGCCTGCGATGGAGGTTTCCGGCGGATGATATCGTCTAGCAGCCCGCCGTCATGGATCTTCCGGTCGAATCGTGCGTTGAAACTGCTCGAGGGCGCCTCGACGGGCCGCCCATACAGGAGATGTATCCATGTCCAAACTGCGAAATGCACCGGTCCTCGCGGCAGCCCTGTCGCTGGCCCTGGGCCCGGTGCCGCCCCTGTCGGCCCAGGACAGCCTGCCGACCTGTGCCGAAGGTCAGGCGCTCCCCTGCGCTGCCGACGACGGCACCGTGATCGAAACCGCCGAAGACCTGGCGGCCCTGCTGGAGGCGCAAGCGGCGGCCGAAGCCATTGCCGCGGAGCAGGCTGCTGCCGAGGCCGCCGCCGCCGAGGCCGCCGCCGCTGCCGCTGAAGCTGCCGCCGCCGAAGCCGCTGCCGCGGAACAGGCTGCTGCCGAGGCTGCCGCTGCCCAAGCTGCCGCTGCGGAGCAGGCTGCAGCCGAGGCTGCCGCTGCCGAAGCCGCTGCTGCGGAGCAGGCCGCCGCTGACG
>JBFKOW010000158.1:0-7754 GCA_041628615.1 Paracoccaceae bacterium
CGTCCCGGGCGGTCTTGTGGTCGGTGAAGTCGTAGCCGCGCAGCGCAAGGCCGAGGCTCAACTGCTCGATCCGGGCGGTGAATTCCGCAAGCACCAGGAGCGGGCCGTCGCCGCGGGCCTTCGCCAGCGCCGCGCCGGCCTTGCGGGCCTCGGCCACGGTCGGCCGGCGCGGCAGCCTGACCACGATCACACCATCGGCAGCGAGCGTGCCCGGAAAGGCGAGTTCCGCGGCCTCGCCGGTCTTCATCTTAGCGAACCGGGACGAGCCGAGAAAGCGGCTCAACCCCCGCCGCATCAGCGCGTCGAGCCGCCGGCCGCCCTTGGCCAGCCGCCCCTCGGCATCGGCCAGCACGGCGATGCGGCCCGGACGGTCCTTCAGGTCGGCAATGTCGGTTTCGCTGAAACGGATCTCGGCGGGACGGGTCATCGGGGCCTCTTGCGGTTGACGTGGGCAAGGCCTAGCCCGGCCTGCGGCGCTTGGCCAGAAGCCGTTTTCTCCCCCCGGCAAATCGGCTAGCGTCCGGCCAGCGCAAGGAAGGGGCCCACGTGGCGCGGTTCGACCGATACATCCTGTCACAGCTCATGGTGCTGTTCGGCTTCTTCAGCCTTGTGCTGATCCTCGTCTACTGGGTCAACAGGGCGGTGGCACTGTTCGACCAGCTGATCGCGGACGGCCAGTCGGCGGCGGTGTTCCTCGAATTCACCGCCCTGTCGCTACCCGGGATCATCCGCATCGTGCTGCCGCTGTCGGCCTTCGTGGCGGCGGTCTACGTCACCAACCGGATGAGCTCGGAATCGGAACTCGTCGTGGTGCAGGCCACCGGCTTCTCGCCGTTCCGGCTGGCCCGGCCGGTGTTCGTCTTCGGGATCATCGTGGCGCTGCTGGTGATGGCGCTGACCCATTTCCTCGTGCCGCTCGCCGCCCGGCAGCTGGCCGAACGGCGGGCCGAGATCTCGCAGAACGTGACCGCGCGGATCCTCGCCGAGGGGCAGTTCCTCGACCCCGCCGACGGGGTCACCGTCTACATCCGCGACATCACGCCCGAGGGCGAACTGCTCGACGTGATGCTGGTGGACCGCTCCGACCTCGACACCGGCGAGATCACGTATACCGCCGCCCGCGCCTACCTCGTGCGTACCGACCGGGGGCCGCAACTGGTGATGCGCGAGGGCATGGCCCAGACCCTGCGGCCCACCGAAACGGGCGGTCCGCGCAGCCTGATCGTCACCACCTTCGACGACTTCGCCTATGACGTGGGCAGCCTGATCGCGCCGCCCGAGGCCGGCCCGCGCCGGATGCGCGAGGTGCCCACGATCGAACTGCTGGACCCCGATCCCGCGCTGGTCGAGGAGACCGGCCAGAGCCGCGCCGCGCTGATCGCCGAGGCGCATGACCGGTTCGGACAGGGACTGATCGCGGTGGTGGGGGCGCTGGTCGGCTTCGCGACCCTGATCTCGGGCGGGTTCAGCCGGTTCGGCGTCTGGCGGCAGGTGATCGCCGCGGTGGGCCTCGTCATCATCATCAAGATGGCCGAGACCTTCGGTGCCCGGCTGTCGCTGCAGAACCCGGCCTTCTGGCCCGCGGTCTACCTGCCCTTCGTGGTCGGCGCGGCGATGACGCTGGGCCTCCTGATCCACGCCGCCCGGCCCCGCCGGCCGCGCCCGTCCCGCGACGCCGCGGAGGCCGCGGCATGATCCTGCACCGCTACTTCGCCCGCCGCTTCGCCACCACCTTCGCCGGGCTCGCCTTCGTGCTGTTCCTGGTGCTGCTGTTCTTCGACCTGATCGAGCACCTGCGGCGCTACACCGGCGACGGCGTGCCCTTCGGCGAGATCCTCGGCCTGACCCTGCTGAACCTGCCCGCCGGGTTCTACCGGATCCTGCCGCTGATCGTGATCCTGTCGACCATCGCGCTGTTCTTCTCGCTGGCGCGGTCCTCCGAGATGGTGGTGACCCGGGCGGCGGGGCGGTCGGCGCTCCGGGCGCTTATGGCGCCGGTCGCGGTGGCCTTCGCCATCGGGCTGCTGACGCTGGCGGTGTTGAACCCGATCGCCGCCGCGACGGCGCGGGAATACGACGCGCGGGTCGGCGTGCTGGCCGCGGGCGGCGACAGCGTGCTGGCGCTGAGCCGCGACGCGGTCTGGCTGCGCCAGGGCAATGCCGAGGGACAGATCGTGATCCGGGCCGACAGCGCCAACCTCGACGGTACCGAGCTGTGGGACGTGACATTCCTTGCCTTCCGGCCCTCGGGCGGGCCGCTCTACCGGGTCGAGGCCGAGGCCGCCCGTCTCACCCCGGGCGCGTGGGAACTGTCGGCGGCCAAGCGCTGGCCGCTGGCCAACACGCCCAACCCCGAGGCGGCCGCCGAGCGGCACGACACGCTGCGCATCCCTTCCACCCTGACCGCCGACCAGATCCGCGACAGCTTCGGCACCCCCGCCTCGGTGCCGATCTGGGAACTGCCGCGCTTCATCGAGCGGCTGCAGGAGGCCGGGTTTTCGGCCCGGCAGCACGCGGTCTGGTACCAGATGGAACTGGCGATGCCGGCCTTCCTCGTGTCGATGGTCCTGATCGGGGCCGGGTTCACCATGCGCCACCAGCGCGGCGGTCGGTCCGGGCTGATGGCGCTGATCGCGGTGCTGCTCAGCTTCGGGCTCTATTTCCTGCGCAACTTCGCCCAGATCCTCGGCGAGAACGGCGACATCCCGGTCCTGCTCGCGGCCTGGGCGCCGCCGCTGGCCGCCATCGGGCTGAGCCTCGGCCTGCTGCTGCACCTGGAGGACGGATGATCCGCGCCGCTCTCGCCGCGCTGGCGCTGCTGCTCTGGTCCGGGGCGGCGGCGGCGCAGGGCCTGGCGGCGACGCTGGTGGCCGACCGCATCTTCGTCTCGGCGGCCGGCGAACTCGTCGCCGAGGGCAATGTCGAGGTGTTCCACGACGGCACCCGGCTCTCGGCGGCGCGGGTGGTCTACGACCGGCGCGGCGACCGGCTGACCATCGACGGCCCGATCCTCGTCGTCGCCGCCGACGGCACGATCTTCGAGGCGCGGCAGGCGGCGCTCGACCCGCGGCTGGAAACCGGCCTGCTGCTCGGCGCGCGGCTCGTGCTCGACCGGCAGCTTCAGCTTGCGGCCGGCCGCATCGACCGGGTCGAGGGGCGCTATTCGCAGCTCAGCGGCGTCGCCGCCACCTCCTGCCGGGTCTGCGACGGCCGCGCGCCGCTATGGGAGATCCGCGCGCGCCGCGTCACCCACGATGAGGAGGCCCGCCTGCTCTACTTCGAAGGCGCGCAGTTCCGGGTCGGCGGGGTGCCGGTCTTCTACCTGCCGCGCCTGCGGCTGCCGGACCCGACGCTGGACCGGGCGACCGGTTTCCTGATCCCGTCGATCCGGTCCACCGACCGGCTCGGCATCGGCGTGCGGCTGCCCTATTTCCTGCGTCTCGGCAATGCCCGCGACCTGACGCTCACGCCCTACCTGTCGGCCGAGACCCGGACGCTGGGGCTGCGCTACCGGCAGGCCTTCGACACCGGCGCGGTGCAGATCGGCGGCGCGATCACCCGCGACACGCTCCTGCCCGACGAGACCCGCGGCTACGCCACCGCCACCGGCGCCTTCGCGCTGCCAGGCGGCCTGCGGCTCGGCTTCGATCTCGAAGGGGTCAGCGACCGGGCCTACCTGCTCGATTACGGGCTGACCGACACCGATTTCCTCGCCAGCGAGATCGCGGTGTTCCGGGTCCGGGACAACGACTACCTGCGCGGCGCGCTGACCGTGTTCGAAAGCCTGCGCGCCGCCGACGACAACGACCTTCTGCCCTCTGTTGTCGGCAAACTGGTCTACGAACGGCGGCTGCAGCCGCGGCCCTTCGGCGGCACCCTGACCTTCGACACCGGGTTCGACGCGCTCTACCGGGCCGAGGACGGCGACGGGATCGGCCGCGACATGGCCCGGGCCGGGGCCGCCTTCGGCTGGCACGGGATCTGGATCGGGCCCGGCGGACTGGTGGCGGAAGCCGATGCGCGGGCCGGGATCGACGTCTTCG
This sequence comes from Paracoccaceae bacterium, assembly GCA_041628615.1. Lineage (GTDB taxonomy): Bacteria > Pseudomonadota > Alphaproteobacteria > Rhodobacterales > Rhodobacteraceae > JAMWZF01. Next base: position 4,044 of record JBFKOW010000158.1, read on the forward strand.
CAGTGGAGCAGGACAGCGGCTTCGACAGCGCCACGACCCGCAGCCTGCTGGGCGCGGCCACCGTGCTGCGCTGGCCGCTGATCGCCCGCGGCGCGGGCGGCGCCACCCACCTGGTCGAGCCGGCGCTGCAGATCGCCTGGTCCGGGGTGCAGGGCAGCCCGGTCCCGAACGAGGACAGCGTGGTGGCCGATTTCGACGAGGGCAACCTGCTGTCGCTGAGCCGCTTCGCCGGCGAGGACGCGGTGGAGACCGGGCTGCGCGGCGCCGCCGGCCTGACCTGGACCCGGATCGGGCCGCGCGGCTGGCGCTCCACCCTCGGTTTCGGCCGGGTGCTCCGGCAGGATGCCGAGTCCCGGTTCTCGGACGGCACCGGGCTGGCCGGGCGGCGGTCGGACTGGCTTGTCGCCGGGCAGATCGATTTCGGCCAGGGTCTGGCGCTGGGCGTGCGAACGCTGGTGGACGACGCCGCCGACTTCCGGCGGACCGAGGCGCGGCTGGACTGGACCACAGACCGGCTGGGCCTCGCCGCGGCCTATGTCTTCCTGCCCTCGGATGCCGGCGAGGGGCGGGCCGAGGCGGTCTCGGAATGGACCTTCGACGCGGCCTACCGGATCAGCACGGCCTGGGCGGTGTCGGGCGCCGCCCGCTACGACCTCGTCGCCGACAGCCCGGCCAGCGCCCGGCTCGGCGTCGAGTGGCGCAACGAATGCGTCGAGGTGGGGCTTTCGGTCTCGCGCCGCTTCACCTCCTCGGCTAATGTGACGCCATCGACGGACCTGGGCCTGTCGGTGGAGCTTCTGGGCTTTTCCGCCGGCGGCGCCCGGGCCGCACCGGCCCGCCCCTGCGGCGTGGCCGGGCGCTGACGAGGCAATGGCAAGAACCGACCGACACGACGAGGCCGTCATGCAGTACCTTCTCACCCTGGTCCGGGCCGCGATCGTGACGCTGGCGGCGGCGCTGCCCGCGGCGGCGCAAAGCCTGTTCTCCCCCGCAATCATCGTCAACGACCGGGTCGTCACCCGCTACGAGATCGACCAGCGCGAGCGGATGCTGCGGGTGTTCAACACCCCCGGCGACATCCCGGAACTGGCGGTCGAGCAGCTGATCGAGGACCGCCTGAAGATCCAGGCGCTCGACGCCGCGGGCCTGCGGCTGTCCGACGAGGGATTGCGCACCGCGATGGAGGAATTCGCCGGCCGGGCGAACCTGCCGCTGGAGGATTTCCTCCGCCTGCTGGGGCAGAACGGCGTCGGCGAGGAAACGCTGCGCGATTTCGTCAAGGTCGGCGTGAGCTGGCGCGATTTCGTGCGGTCGCGGTTCGGCGACCGGGCGCAGGTGAGCGAGGCCGAGATCGACCTCGCGCTCGGTCAGGCCGGCGGCTCCGGCGCGGCGATCGAGGTCCTGCTGTCCGAGATCATCATCCCTGCCCCGCCGCCGCGCGCCGCCGAAGCGCAGGCGATCGCCGAACGCATCTCGCGGCTGACCTCCTACGGCGCCTTCGAGGCCGAGGCGCGGCGGGTCTCGGCGCTGCCGTCCCGCGACCGGGGCGGGCGGCTGCCCTGGCTGCCGATCTCCAACTACCCGGCGGCGCTGCGCGGGCTGCTGCTCGGTCTCGCGCCGGGCGAAGTGACCCAGCCGATCCCGATCACCAACGGCATCGCCCTGTTCCAGATGCGCGGCGTGCGCGAGGTGCCGCAGGCGGTGCCGGCCCCGGCGGCGATCGAATACGCGGCCTATTACATCGACGGCGGGCTGAGCGACGCGGCCCTCTCGCGCGCCGCCCGGGTGGCCGCCGAAGTGGACACCTGCGACGACCTTTACGGCGTGGCGAAAGGCCAGCCGGAAAGCGTGCTGGAACGCGATACCCTGCCGCTGTCCGACATCCCGCAGGACGTCGCGCTGGAACTCGCCAAGCTCGACCCCGGCGAGGTCAGCTATGGCCTGACCCGGGCCGAGGGGCGCACCCTCGTCCTGCTGATGCTCTGCGGCCGCACCCCGTCGCTCGACGAGGCGCCGGACCGCGAGGCGCTGCGCAACCAGCTGCGCGCGCAGCGGCTTTCGGGCTACGCCGACGCGCTGCTGGCGGAACTGAGGGCCTCGGCCGACATCCGCTTCGTGGAATGACCGTCGCCGTCTCCTGCGGCGAACCCGCCGGGGTCGGCCCCGAGATCGCCGCCAAGGCCTGGGCCGCGCTTCGCGCCGAAGTGCCGATGCTGTGGATCGGCGACCCTTCCCACCTACCCGCCGGCACCCCCTGGCAGCCGGTCTCGGACCCCGCCGCGGCGGTCGCCCTGTCGGCCACCGCCCTGCCGGTGCTGGCCCGCGATTTCGGCCGGCCGGCGGTGCCCGGCGCACCCGATCCCGGCCACGCCGCGGGCGTCGTCGCGGCCATCGAGACCGGGGTCGGCCTGGTGCGGTCCGGCGCCTGCGACGCGCTGTGCACCGCCCCGATCCACAAGCAGGCGCTGATCGACGGGGCGGCATTCGCCTATCCGGGCCATACCGAGTTTCTCGCCCATCTCGCCGGGGTCGAGCGGGTGGTGATGATGCTCGCCTGCGCCGCGCTGCGGGTGGTGCCGGCGACGATCCATATCCCGCTGGCGGCGGTGCCGGGGGCGCTGAGCGCCGGGCTCCTGACCGAGACCATCGGGATCACCCACGCGGCCCTGCGGCGCGATTTCGGGGTCGACGTGCCCCGGCTGGCGGTCGCCGGGCTCAACCCCCATGCCGGCGAGGGCGGCAAGATCGGCACCGAGGACCGCGACCTGATCGCGCCGGTGGTGGCCCGCTGCCGGGCGGCGGGACAGGACGTTTTCGGCCCGGTCTCGGCCGACACCCTGTTCCACCCGGCGGCCCGGGCCCGCTACGACGCGGCGATCTGCATGTATCACGACCAGGCGCTGATCCCGATCAAGACCATCGACTTCTCGGGCGGGGTCAACGTCACGCTGGGCCTGCCCTTCGTGCGGACCTCGCCGGATCACGGCACCGCCTTCGACATCGCCGGGACCGGCACCGCCGACCCGACCTCGATGATCGCGGCGCTGCGGATGGCAGCGGCGATGGTAGCGGCGCGGCGGCGATGACCGATCCGCTGCCGCCGCTGCGCGAGGTGATCGCCCGGCACGGGTTGTCGGCGAAGAAGGCGCTGGGGCAGAATTTCCTGCTCGACCTGAACCTGACCTCCAAGATCGCCCGGCAGGTGCCCGACCTCGCCGGATCGGACGTGCTCGAGATCGGGCCGGGCCCCGGCGGGCTGACGCGCGGCCTGCTCTCCGAGGGCGCGCGCCGGGTGCTCGCGGTGGAAAAGGACGCCCGCTGCCTGCCGGCGCTGGCCGAGATCGAGGCCGCCTTTCCGGGCCGGCTCACGGTGATCCACGGCGACGCGCTCGAGATCGACCCGCTGGCGCACCTGACGCCGCCGATCCGGGTGGCGGCCAACCTGCCCTACAACATCGGTACCGAACTGCTGGTCCGCTGGCTGACCCCGCCGCTCTGGCCGCCGGTCTGGCAAAGCCTGACCCTGATGTTCCAGCGCGAGGTGGCGGACCGGATCGTCGCACAGCCCGGCGGCAAGGCCTATGGCCGGCTCGCGGTGCTGGCCCAGTGGCGCGCCGAGGCGCGGATCGTGATGACCCTGCCGGCGCGGGCCTTCACGCCGCCGCCGAAGGTCGATTCGGCGGTGGTGCAGGTCGAGGCCCTGCCCGAGCC
>JBFKOW010000159.1:0-7720 GCA_041628615.1 Paracoccaceae bacterium
CCGACAGGAACCGCGCCCAGCCGTCGTCGATGCCGCCCTGTCCGGCGCCGATGCCGTAGTGCTCGACGGTGAGCTTCATCCCCGAGGCGACCGGCTCCACCAGGTAGACGCAGCGCGACACGGTCTTGTCCTCGCCCCAGTGGGGGCGGAACTCCATCTCGATCCGGCGCTTCGGCTCGATCGCGAGGACGCGGTTGGACAGCATCACGCCGCCCGCGTCGAAGTGGAAGTCCACCGTGTCGCCGGCGGCGCCGTAGTCGCCGGTCACGTTGGAACAGGCGAAATGGTAGGCCGAGATCAGCTCGCCCCGGGTGAGGGCGTCCCACAGGGCGTCGTGGGTGCAGTTGATGAAGGTCGACATCCGGAAGTCTGGCTTGGTCATGGGATCTGTCTCCAGGCGGGTCTTGAGGGCGGAGAGGGCGGCGACCTGCCCGGCGAGGAACGGGTTGACCCAGCGGTCCACCAGTTCCTGCAGGGGCAGGGGGTTGAGGTAGTGATACTTGAACCGCCCCGCGCGGCGGGTGGTCACGAGACGGGCCTCTTCGAGCACCTTGAGATGCTTCATCACCCCGAACCGGCTCATGTCGAGCTGCTCTTCCAGGTCGCTGAGCGACTGGCCGTCCCGGACGCGCAGGGCGTCGAGAAGGGTCCGGCGGGCGGGATCGCCCAGGGCTTTGAAGATCGTGTCCATGACGTCCTTATAAGTTACCAATTAGTCACGTGACAAGATGGTAACTTTTTGGAACCGGAGGCCCCCGGGCTATGTTGCGGTTCCGGAACGAAACAATCCGGATGCGCCCGTGACCCAGACCCTTACCGACAGGCTCTTCGACCGGCTGGTGGCCGATGGCGAGGCAGAAGGCGGGTTGCCCGATTCGGCCCGGCGGGCCGAAGCGGGCAACTTCCTGCGCCACGTCACCGCGCTGTCGGCCTCCAAGGTGGCCGACGGGCTCGTCGATCCGAAGCTGGTGCTGAGCTGGCTGCTCACCCACCTCGGCGCGGGGTCGTTCTGGACCGGGCTGCTGGTCCCGGTGCGCGAGGCCGGGGCGCTCCTGCCGCAACTGCTCACCGCGGGCCGCATCCACGGCCTGCCGCGCCGCAAGGTCGCCTGGGCGGCGGGCGCGGCGGGGCAGGGGATCGCCGCGCTGGGGATCGCGCTGGCCGCCGTCACCCTGACCGGCCCGGCGGCGGGCGTGGCGATCGTCGGGCTGCTGGCGCTGCTGGCGGTGTCGCGGTCGGTCTGCTCGGTGTCCTACAAGGACGTGCTGGGCAAGACCGTGGGCAAGACCCGGCGCGGCACCGCCACCGGGACCGCCTCCAGCATCGCGGCCGGGGCGGTGGTGCTCTTCGCGCTGCTGCTGATCGCCGGGCCCGCCGACGCCAAGCCCGCGATCGTCATCGGGGCGCTGCTGCTGGCGGCGCTGGGCTGGATCGCGGCCGCGGCGGTGATGGCGACGATGCGGGAACAGGCGCAGGCGGGCGAGGCGCTCGGTGCCGGCGCCGCCGTCGGCCAGTTGCGGCTGCTGCGCGAGGACCGCCAGCTGGCCCGCTTCGTCGCCGCCCGGTCGGCGCTGGTCGGCACCGCGCTGGCGCCGCCCTACCTGGTGATGCTGGCCTCGGGCGATGCGCCCGCCCGGCAGCTCGGCGCGCTGGTCCTTGCCGCGTCCGTGGCGGCGCTGGTGTCGTCCTTCGTCTGGGGGCGGCTGGCCGACCGGTCGTCGCGGCTGGTCCTGGTCTGGGCCGGGGTGGCGGCGGCGGTGGCGATGGGCTGTGCCCTCGCCCTGCCGGCGGCGGGGCTGGCCGACAGCTACTGGGCCAGCCCGGCGGTGCTGCTCGGGCTGATGATCGCCTATCAGGGGGTGCGGCAGGCCCGGTCCACCTACCTCGTGGACATGGCCCCGGAGGACAGGCGCGCTGGCTACACGGCGGTCTCCAACACCGTCGTCGGCATCGTCCTGCTGGCGGCGGGCGCGGGTGCGGCGGCGCTGGCAGCGCTGTCCGTGCCCCTTGCGCTGGGCGCGTTTCTGGTCCTGTCTCTGGCCGGGGCGTGGCTGTCCTGGGGACTGGATGAGGTGCAGAATGGCTGAGATGCTGACCACGCCGGAGGGCCGCCGGATCGCCTACGACCTGACCCCGGGCCGCGGCCCGGCGGTGGTGTTCCTCGGCGGCTTCAAGTCGGACAAGGAGGGCACCAAGGCGCTGTTCCTCGAGGACTGGGCCCGGACGGCCGGCCGCGCCTTCCTGCGGTTCGACTATTCCGGGCACGGCCAGTCCTCGGGCGCCTTCGAGGACGGCGCCATCGGCGACTGGTTCGAGGACGCCCGCGCCGCGATCGGCCTCGTCGAGGGGCCGCTGGTCCTGGTCGGCTCGTCGATGGGCGGCTGGATCGCGCTGCTGCTGCCCCGAGAGTTGCCCGGCCGGGTGGCCGGGCTGGTGACCATCGCCGCCGCGCCGGACTTCACCGAGGATTCGATGTGGGCGAACGCGAGCGCCGAACAGCGCCGGCAACTGGAGATCGCGGGCCGGATCGAACTGCCCTCCGACTACGGCGAGCCCTACGTCATCACCCGCCGGCTGATCGAGGAGGGGCGCACCCGCCTGGTGCTGCGCGACCCGCTGCCGCTGCCCTTCCCGGTGCGGTTCCTGCAGGGCACCGCCGACACCGATGTCGAGATGGACGTGGCGCTGCGCCTGCTCGGCCATGCGGAGGGCCCCGACATGCGGCTGACCCTCGTGGACGGGGCCGATCACAGGTTCTCGGACCCCGACTGCCTGGCCCTGATCGCCGAGAGCATCGAGGCGGTGACCGCCCGGGCCGCCGCCCGCCCGGCCATGTGACGCGGATGCCATGCCGGGCCGCGGAGGGCCTCGTGCCGTCGCGTTCCTGTTGAGCCTTCCGGCCGCACCTGCCTAGGGTGCGCGCAAAGAGGGGGGACTTCGATGGCGCTGACGATCAGCCAGAAGGCGGGGTGGGGACTCGCCGACATGGGCATCGTGATCTTCGTGGTCGTCAAGCAGCTGCTGGTCTTCGCCTTCCTCACCTCCTACCTCGGGGTGCCGGTGGGACTGGCCGGGCTGGCCACGACCTCGGTGCTGGTCTTCGACATGATCACCGACCCGCTGGTCGGCTGGCTGAGCGACCGGACCGCCACCCGCTGGGGCCGCCGGGCGCCCTGGATGGTGGCCGGGGCGCTGGTCATGGCCGCCGGCATGGTCGCGCTGTTCGCGGTGCCCGCCGGGCTGACCGGCGCGGCGGCGGTGCCCTGGGTGATCGGCTTCTTCGTCCTCGCCACGGTCGGCTTTACCATGGTCGCGATCCCCTATGGCGCAATGGCCGGGGAGATCACGACGGACGGGCGCGAGCGGTCGGCCATGACCGCGTGGCGGATGGGCTTCGCCAGCGTCGGCATCCTGGTCGGCGGGGCGCTGATCCCGGGACTGGCGGCCGGCCAGTCGCACGCCTTCGCCGCGCTGGCGGTCACGCCTCTGATGATCGGGGCGATCTGGCTGTCGGTCTTCGCCACCCGCGGCGCGCCGCGGATCGACGCGCCGTCGTCGGTGTCGCCGATGCGGATGATGGCGCTGGTGCTGGGCAACCGGGCCTTCCTGTTCCTCGCGCTGCTCTACGGGCTGATGACACTTGCGATTGCGCTGATCACCGCCGGGCTGCCCTTCGCCACGCTCTACCTGATCGCCGACAGCGGCGACACCGCGCTGAGCGCGGCTGCGCGGGCGCTGTCGGTCCTCAGCCTGATGTTCGCCGCCTTCACCGTCGGGTCGATCCTGAGCCAGGCGGCCTGGGTCCTTGCCTCGGCCCGGCTCGGCAAGTCCGGGGCGCTGATCCTCGGGCTCCTGCTCTACATCGGGCTCCTGTGGTGGCTGTTCACCGCGCTGCCCTCGGTCAACGTCACCGCGATCGCCGGGCTCTTCGTGCTGGCGGGGATGACCAACGGGTCCTACCAGCAGATCCCCTGGGCGATGTATCCCGACCTCATGGATGTCACTCGCGAGCGGACCGGCGAGGCGATCGAGGGGGCCTTCTCGGCGATCTGGCTGTTCGGTCAGAAGCTCGCCAACGCGCTGGCCCCACTGCTGCTGGCGCTGATCCTCGCGGCGTTCGGCTGGGCCGAGACCACCGAGGGGATCACCGCCCAGACCCCCGAGGCCATCGAGGCGCTGCGCTGGTCGATGACGCTGGTTCCGGCGGCGATCCTCGGCCTGTCCATCGTCGGGCTGGGCCTGCTCTATCGTCCCGAGGCGCGAAAGGTGCTGGCCCGTGTCTGACCTGACCCAACTCGCCGGACGGATCGCGGCGCGCGAGGCGGCGGCGGTGCCGCCCCTGCGCCCCGGTTGTGAGGCGCGGGTGGTCTGGGCCAGGGCGCCGGCGACCCAGACCGACCTCTCCATCGTCTACATCCACGGCTTCTCGGCATCGCCCGAGGAAATCCGCCCGGTGCCCGACCTGCTGGCGCAGGCGCTCGGGGCCAACCTGCATTTCGCCCGGCTGACCGGCCACGGACAGGACGGCGAGGCGCTGGCCGCCGCGACCCTGCCGGCGTGGGAACGGGACGTCGCCGAGGCGCTCAAGGTCGGCCGGTCGCTGGGCCGGCGGACCCTGCTGATGGGCTGCTCGACTGGATGCACGCTGGCCACCCTCGCCGCCGCGAAGGGCGCAGAACTCGCCGGGGTGATCCATGTCTCGCCCAACTTCGCGATGGCCTCGCGGCTGGTGCAATGGGTTCTCGACGCGCCGGGGGTGGCCCGCTGGGGGCCCTGGGTGACCGGGCGCAGCCGGTCCTTCGAGCCGATCTCCGAGGCCCATTCCGCCTACTGGACGACCGAGTATCCGACCCGCGCGCTGTGGCCGATGGCCGACGCCCTGCGGGCGGTCCGCCGGGCCAAGCTGGGCACCATCACCGCGCCGGCGCTGTTCGTGTTCTGCGAGCAGGACACCGTGGTCAGCGCCGCCGAGACCCGCCGGGTCATGGCCCGCTGGGGCGGCCCGGTTAAGGGGCACGTTGTGACGATGGGGCCGGGCGACGACGTGAACGGCCATGTCATCGCCGGCGACATCTTCTCGCCGTCGCAGACCGGCCCGGTGGTCGACATCATGACCGGCTGGGCGCGGGCCGCGCTCTGATGCGGCGGCCGGGCTCGGTCCGCGGGCTCGAGACGCTGGGGCGGGTGCGGCTGTCGCGCCATTTCTACATGCGCGAATTCCTCCATTCCGAGATCGCCAGCATCCACGGCCTGCAGAACATTCCCGACGACCCGGACCTCGCCATCGCCAACGGCTCGGCGTTCTGCGCCGCCCTGCTCGACCCGCTGGAAGAGACCTTCGGGCGGGTGGCGCTGCGCTCGGGCTACCGCTCGGCCGAGGTGAACCGGTTCGGCAACGAACGGGGGCTGTCCTGCGCCCGCAACGACTGGCCGCAGGAATGCCACGTCTGGGACCGGGCCGCCGGGGCCGGCGCGGTGGCGGGGGCGACGGTGGTGATCCCGTGGTTCGCGGATCGCTACGCGGCCGGACGCGACTGGCGCGACCTCGCCTGGTGGATCCATGACCACCTGCCGTATTCCGAGATGTGGTTCTTTCCGAAGCTCGCGGCCTTCAACCTGTCCTGGCGGCCCGTGCCGTGGCGGCAAATCTCGTCCTACATTACGCCGCGGGGGCTGCTGCTGCGCCGCGGAGACGCGCCGGCCGAGTCCGCTGCGGCTCGTGCGCGGCGATACGCCGACTTCCCGGCCTGCCGGGGGCTTGCGCCCGCCGGTTGAGTTGCGCAGTCTGTGCCCCAATGGGCCGGGACAGGACGCGCCGGCAGGACAACGTGTAGCGATGATCGAGCCTCTCGTGCTCATCCCCGACATGGGGGCCGATGCCAGCATCTGGCGGGCGGTGACCGAGCCGTTGTCGGCCCGGCACCCGGTCATGGTCGCCCCGGCAACCCAGGCCGAGCGGGCCGAAGAGATCGCCAGCGACCTCGTGACCGTGCTGCCGCAGCGCTTCGCCCTGGCCGGACAGGGGCTGGGCAGCATCGTCGCGCTCGAGATCCTGCGCCGGGCGATGCCGCGGGTGACCCGGGTGGCGCTGATCTCGGCCTACCCGCTGGCCGAGCCGCCCGAGTCCGCCGCGGCACGCGAGGTGCGGATCATCGCCGCCGCCACCGGCCGGCTGGGCGACGCGGTCCACGAGGAGATCGGCACCTGGGGCTTCGCGCCGGACGCGGCGAAGGTGGCGCACCGTCAGACCGTGCAGCGGGTCGCCGAGGCGCTGGGCGCGGATGTGTTCCGCCGGCAGTCGCGGCTGATGCAGCGCCGCCGCGACCAGCAGCAGGTTCTCGCCGCGATCAGCCAGCCGGCGCTGGTGATGTGCGGCGCCCATGACAAGGCAACGCCGCCCCGGCGGCACGAATGGATGGCCGAGATGATCCCCTACGCCGAGTTGCGGGTCATCGAGGATGCCGGCCACGCGCCGATGCTGGAGACCCCCGAGATCATCCGCACCGCGCTCGACGACTGGCTGGCGATGCCGCTGGTGCTGCGCTAGGCCGCTGCCGCCGCGTGGGCCGCCTCCAGCGCGGCGATGTCGATCCGGCCCATTCCCATCAGCGCCGCCATCACCGCCTGCCGCTGGCGGGCGGAGCCGGAGCCCATCAGCTCGGACAGCCGCCGCGGTACGATCTGCCAGCGCACGCCCCACCGGTCGCGCAGCCAGCCGCACTGGCTTTCGGTCCCGCCGTCGCCGGTCAGCGCGGCCCAGAGCCGGTCGGTCTCGGCCTGGTCCTCGGTCTGCACCGAGATCGACATCATGTCGGTATGCTCCTGGTGCGGGCCGGCCTCGAGGATCTGGTAGGGGGTCCCGGCGAGGGTCAGGTCGATGATCCCGACGCCGCCGGGCTCGCCGGTGGCCATGTTGTCCAGCCGCTCCTCGGTCTCGATCCGCGAGCCCGGCAGGAGTGAGGTGTAGAGCCGCGCGGCGGCGGCGCCGTCGCTGGCGACCCAGATGCAGGTGCGGACCTTGGCGGTGCCGGTCATGGTGCGACTCCCGGGTTGCGTGACGCGGTCAGTCTACGCCGGTCGGGCCGCCCTGTCTGCCGCCGTCAGCCGCCGCGGCTCCGCCACCGGCCGCCGGGTCGCGGGATCGAAGAACGGGGTCTGCCGCCAACGCCCCGACAACCGGGCGGCGAAGCTGCGGGTCAGCAGCCCGGCGGCGAGGGCCATCGCGCCCGAATGCCGGGTGCCGCCTCCGGGGCGGGGCAGGAAGGCATGGGCCACGACCTTTCCGAAGGCCTCGGGCGGGGTGCAGCGATCGACATGGGCGCTGACGAAGGGGACCCCCGGCGACGTCGCCGTGTTGAACAGCAGCGTGCCGCAGCACGCCGCCTGCCAGCGGAACATGGTCCCGCGCCAGACGACGATGCCGAGCCGGTCCCTGCCGGACTCGAACACCACCCGGTCCGGGGTGGTCTGGAAATAGCCCACGCCCGCGGTCCCCGGATCGTCGCCGCCGGACCAGACGACGGCATCGCGGCAGTCCCGGCAATGGCACTGGAGCCGGGTTCCGGCGGCCGGCCCGATCGCCGTCAGCCGCCCGGTGACGGCGCCGCAGCGGCAGGCGAAGGCGACATCCGTCGCCAAGGCGCTACTTGGCGGCCGTGGGCCGGCGCCGCCCGGCGGGCCGTTCGGAATTGCTGTCGATGAAGTCGAGCACCAGCGGCCG
>JBFKOW010000160.1:0-7698 GCA_041628615.1 Paracoccaceae bacterium
CCCAGTCGTCGGGGTTGTGGTCGTTGCCGAGGAACCGCTCCTTGGCGCCCTCGGCGTACCAGCAGTCGGCCCCCTCGGCCTCGAAGGCCTCGCAGATGCGGGCGTTGACCGCCGGGTCGCGCAGCAGGAAGTCCGGATCGGTGGGCAGCGCGCCCTTCCTGGTGAAGCAGGTCAGCGGCACGCCCCAGGCGCGCTGCCGCGACAGCACCCAGTCGGGCCGGCTCTCGACCATCGAATAGAGCCGGTTGCGCCCGGATTTCGGCCACCAGGTCACCAGTTCGTCGATCGACCGCAGGGCGCGTTCGCGGATCGTGGTTCCCATCTCGCCCATGCCGTCGTCGAGCGGCGCGTCGATGGACGCGAACCATTGCGGCGTGTTGCGGTAGATGATCGGCGCCTTGGACCGCCAGCTGTGCGGATAGGAGTGCTTGATCTTGCCCCGCGCCAGCAATCCGCCGACCTCGACCAGCTTGTCGATCACCGCGGCGTTGGCGTCGCCTTCCTTGCCGTTCGGCTTGAGGATCGCGGTGCCGCCGAAGAACGGCAGGTCGGGCCGGAAGGTGCCGTCGTCCATCACGTTCCAGGTGATGACCTGGTCGAGCATCCCGAGATCGCGGTAAAGCTCGAACTCCTCCATCCCGTGGGACGGGGCGCAGTGGACGAAGCCGGTGCCCTCGGTGTCGGTGACGAAATCCGCGGCGCGGAAGTCGCGCGGGTCGTCCCATTCGCCGTTCGCGCCCTCGGCCCCGGCGAGAGGGTGCGACAGACGAAGACCGGCAAGCTCGTCCGCCGTCACGTCTCGCACCCGGCGATACATCGTCTCGTCCAGCCGGGCGCGGCCCAGCACGTCGGCGGCCAGCGCGTCGGCCAGAAGATAGCGATCTCCGATCTCGGCCCAGCACTGCTCGGGCCGTCCGGTGACCTCGTAGAGCCCGTAAACGATGCCCTCGCCATAGACCACCGCCTTGTTCGACGGCAGGGTCCAGGGCGTTGTGGTCCAGATCACCACGTGGGCTCCGGCCAGCGGGTGGTCGTTGGGCTCGAACACCTTGAACTTCACCCAGACCGTGAAGCTTTCCTTGTCGTGGTATTCCACCTCGGCCTCGGCCAGCGCGGTCCGCTCCACCGGCGACCACATCACCGGCTTGGAGCCCTGGTAGAGCGTGCCGTTCATCAGGAACTTCATGAAGTCCTCGGCGATCACCCGCTCGGCGTGGAAATCCATCGTCAGGTAGGGGTCGTCCCAGGTGCCGGTGACGCCCAGCCGCTTGAATTCGTCCCGCTGCACGTCGATCCAGTGTTCGGCGAAGCGGCGGCATTCCTGACGGAAGTCGATCACCGGGACCTCGTCCTTGTCGCGGCCCTTCTGGCGGTACTGCTCCTCGATCTTCCACTCGATCGGCAGGCCGTGGCAGTCCCAACCGGGGACATAGCGGCTGTCGTAGCCCATCATCTGGTGGGATCGGACCACGAAGTCCTTCAGCGTCTTGTTCAGCGCGTGGCCGATATGCAGGTGGCCGTTGGCGTAGGGCGGGCCGTCATGCAGGGTGAAGGGCTTGCGGCCCTCCTTCTCGCGCAGCCGGTCGTAGACCTTCAGGTCGGCCCAGCGGGCCAGCCACTCGGGCTCGCGCTTGGGCAGGCCCGCGCGCATCGGGAAATCGGTCTGCGGCAGGTTCAGGGTCGACTTGTAGTCGGGGGCGGTCTGGTCGGGCGTGTCGGCGCACATCGCGGCGCTCCTCGTCGGCAATCGTCGGATCGGGGGAATATCAGGGCGGTGCGAAGGCTCAAGCACCTTTTCCCGGCGGCTCTGCAGTCAGAGCGCCGGGCCGATAATTCGCAGGCAGTGCGTCGGACGGTCCATGACCGCCGGATTAGCGCCGGTCGGCGGGATCGGCAAGTCCGCCGCGCCGCGGCGCGGCGCTAGACGGCGAACAGGCTGCCCACGACATAGGCGATGGCCGCCGCAACCCCGCCGATCAGCAGGGTTTCGCCCCCGGATCGCCACCACGGGGCGAGCGACCAGCGGCTTTTCCAGACCCCGACCGTGAAGAACATCGTCATGGTCAGCGCGACCGACCAGCCGAACGCGTCGGGCGATCCGGCGAGGAACGGCAGGAGCGGCACCAGCCCGGCCACGAGGAAGGCGGCGAAGGTGGCCAGCGCCGCCCGGATCGGCGCCGGGTCGACCGCCGACAGCCCGTATTCGCCCTCCATCATCAGCGCGATCCAGCGTTCGTGGTTGGCGGTGATCGCGGCGGTCGCATCCTCGAGAACGGGGCCGGACAGACCCTTCTGCCGCAGGATCTCGCGGACTTCCTGCCGTTCGCCGTCGGGATTGTCGCGGATGTGGCGTTCCTCGACCCGGCGCAGCCGCCGGATCTCGTCCAGTTCGGCCTTGGTGCCGGAATAGTTGCCGGCGGCCATCGAGAAGCCGTCGGCCAGCACGTTGGCGATCCCGAGCGCGACGATCACGAAGGGCGGCAGCCCGGCCCCGGCCACCCCGGCCACGATGGCGAAGGTGGTGACCGACCCGTCGATCGCGCCGTAGACGATGTCGCGCAGGTGGCCGCGGCCCGGCGGCGCGCCGATCCGGGCCGCGATCTCGGCCCTCGAATGTCCGTGTTCCTTCATGGCACGGGTCTAGCCCCGTCGCGCCCCGCCCGGCCTTGCGCCAGATCAATCCGCGCGGCGCGGCCGCGAGAAGTCCGCCTCAGGTCGCGCCGCCGCCCTGGCCGAACAGGCCGGCCAGCGCCCGCCGCACGAGGCCGGTGACCCCCGGCCGGCGGCCCGCCGAGAACGGCAGCGGCCGGCAGACCTCCATCGCCGCGACCCCCACCCGCGCGGTCAGCGCGCCGTTGATGACCCCCTCGCCGAAGCGGCGCGACACCTTGGCCAGCACCCCGCCCCCCGCGACCGATCCGATCAGGTCGTCGCCCACCGCCACCGCGCCGGTGGCCACCAGGTGGCTGAGCACCGCACGGGTCAGCCGCCACGATCCCAGCACCCCCGACCGGCCGCCGTAGATCTCGGCGATCCGGCGGATCATCCGCAGGTTGGAAGCCAGCGCCGCCACCACGTCGGCCAGCGCCAGCGGCACCAGCGCAGTCACGGTGGCGACCTGCCGCGCGGCGGCCTCCACCTCGGCCACGGCCAGCCGGTCGAGCGGGGCGAGGACCTCGGCCTCGGCAAGGGCGAGCAGGGTGTCGGCGTCGAGCACCTCGCCACCCCTTTCGGCCAGCCTGCCCGCGCCCCATCCGGTTTCGGGACGGGCGCGGTAGAGCCCGAGCAGCCGGTCCACCACCCGCCGCGCCGCCGCCAGATCGGCGTCGGCCAGCGCGGCGTCGGCGGCCTCGCGGAGATCGTCGAGCCGGGCCAGCCGGGCGAAGGCGGCCAGCTCCCGCACAGACAGGGCGAGCAGGACCACGCCGAACACCGCCGCGAAGGCCAGCGCCAGCGTGCCCAGCAACGGCGCGCGGGCGAACAGGCCGGTAATCGCGTCCCACAGCGCCACCCCGGCCAGCACCGCCACCAGCCCGGAGAGCGAGGCCCAGAACCACCGCGCCAGCGCCGAGCGGGGCCGCGCCGCGCGCACCGCGGCGCGTTGCAGGGCGGTCTCGGCAAGGGCCTCCGGGCCGGTCTCGGGCACCGGCGGGGCCTCGGCGGGGGAGACCTGGCTTGCGGAGTCCTCGATGTCGATCAGGACCGGCCCCCTGCTCATCGTGCGCACCTCTCCGGGGCGGGCCGCAGCGCCGGCCTGCGGGGGCCGCGCAAGGCCGGACGCCCGCTCATATCCGGTCCCCGATCAGGAAGTCCGCCGCCCGGTCCAGCCGGATATGCGGCGGTCCCTCGCCCGGACGCAGGGTCAGCGGCGCCGGGGCGAACCGCATCGCGCCGTAGTCGCCGTCGAGCCATTTCTCCGCGCCGCTCCGGGCCGGGGCCAGCAGCCGGGCCGGATCCTCGGGCAATGCGCCGGGATGGAACGCCGCCTGCCGCCCGCCATCGAGCAGCCGGCCCCGGACGACGTCGAGCGCCTCCCCGGCGTGCTGCACCGTGTCCTCGGTGGTGGTCCGCAGGGCGGCGATCGACAGCGCCCTGGTCTCGGCCCCGGCGAAACGGGCGCGGTCCCGGGCCTCGCGCAGCAGCGCCTCGGTGATCGCGGTCAGCCGGGGGTGCTGGGAATGGTGCAGGTGGTCGGCCTTGGTGGCGGCGAACAGGATCCGGTCCACCCGCCGGCCCTGCAGCAGCCGGGTGAGAAAGGCGTTCCGCCCCGGCCGGAAGGCGGCGAGGATATCGGCCAGCGTGCCGCGCATGTCCTCGAGCGCCTGCGGCCCGGCATGGATCGCGCCCAGCACGTCGACCAGCACCACCTGGCGGTCGATCCGGGCGAAATGGTCCCGGAAGAAGGGCCGGACGACGTTGGACTTGTAGCTCTCGAAGCGCCGCTCGAACTCGCGCCAAAGCGACCGGCGGCCGGCATTGGCGGGCCGGGGCAGCGGCGCGAAGGTCAGCACCGGCGAACCTTCGAGATCGCCGGGCAGCAGGAACCGGCCCGGGGTGCAGTCGGATTGCCCGGCGTCGCGGGCGGCCTTCAGGTAGCCGGTGAAGGCGGCGGCGAGCACCTCGGCCCGCGCCTCGTCCAGCGGCGCGGCCGGATCGGCGGCGTCCAGCGCGGCCCGGAACTCCGCCCCGGCGGCGCGCGCCGCGATCCGCGCCAGCACCTCCTGCGACCAGCGCGCGTAATCCTTGTCGAGCAGGCCGAGGTCGAGCAGCCATTCCCCCGGATAGTCGACGATGTCGAGATGCACGGTGCGCGGCCCCTGCAGCCCGGACAGCAGGCCGCCGGGCTGGACCTTGAAGGACAGCCGCAGCTGGCTGACCCGGCGGGTGCCCTCGGGCCAGTGCGGCTCGGGCGCGGTCACGGCGGCAAGGTGGTCCTCGTAGCGGAAGCGCGGCACGGTGTCGTCGGGCTGCGGCTGCAGCCAGGCCGCCTGGATCGCCCCCGACGCCGAGGCCCGGAACGCCGGCATCCGGCCCCGGTCCATCAGGTTGGCCACCAGCGAGGTGATGAACACGGTCTTGCCCGCGCGCGACAGGCCGGTGACGCCGAGCCGGATCACGCTGTCGGTGAACGGCGCGGCCAGCGTGCCGGCCACCGCCTCGACGCTGCGGCTGATCCCGTCGGCCAGTGTCGCGATCACCACGTCCGCCGCCTCTCCGTTCCGTTCCGGTTCGTTCGGGCGCAAGATAGGCACGGCCCGCGCCGGAGGACAGGATTGATTTCCCCGGTCCCGGCCCCTATGGCCCCGGGCCATGCCCCGCTTTGCCCTCGCGCTCGAATACGACGGCGGCCCGTTCTCGGGCTGGCAGCGGCAGGACCATGCGCCGAGCGTGCAGGCGGCGGTCGAGACCGCGCTCGAACGGCTCGAACCGGGCCCGCACCGGATCGCCGCCGCCGGGCGCACCGATGCCGGGGTGCACGCGCTGGGACAGGTCGCCCATTGCGACCTCGGCCGCGACTGGGACCCGTTCCGGCTGTCCGAGGCGCTGAATTTCCACCTCAAGCCCGACCCGGTCGCGGTGGTGGCCTGCGCCCGGGTTGATGACGATTTCCACGCGCGGTTTTCCGCAATTGGACGGCGCTACCTGTTCCGGCTCGTCAGCCGCCGGGCGCCGCTGACCCATGACGCGGGGCGGGCCTGGAGGGTGCCGCATCCGCTCAGCCTTGCGGCGATGCGGGCGGGGGCCGCGCATCTTGTCGGGCGGCACGACTTCACCACCTTCCGGTCCTCGATCTGCCAGGCCAGATCGCCGGTCAAGACGCTGGACAGTCTCGATATTTCGGTGGTCGAGCGGGACGGCGCCGGGACCGAGTTCCGCTTCGACATCAGCGCGCGGTCGTTCCTGCACAACCAGGTGCGCAGCTTCGTCGGCACGCTGGAGCGGGTCGGGGCCGGGGCCTGGCCGCCGGACCGGGTGGCCGAGGCGCTGGCGGCCCGGGACCGCGCGGCCTGCGGGCCGGTCTGCCCCCCCGACGGTCTCTACCTCGCGGCGGTCAGCTATCCCCGCGATCCTTTCGCCGCGCCGACCGGAACCTGATGCCGAAGACCCCGGGAAGCATTCCATCTCGCGAGGGTATCGGATAAGCACGGCCCCGAGCAGACCGGACAGTGAGACTTGGACAACCGACGACTGACACCGCTGATTCTCGCCCTCGGGCTTATCGCCGGTGCCGGTGCGGCGCAGGACGTGACGCTGACCGTGGACGCCGACGAGGAACGCCGCGACGAACTGCGCCCTGTTCTCCGCGCCGCGTCCCTGACCTTTGCCCTGCGGCGCGACGACGAGGCCGAACCGCAGGACTTCGTGGCCGCCGCGCGGGCCGATTACGAGCGGCTTCTGACCGGGCTCTACGCGCAGGGCCACTATGGCGGTCGCATCTCGATCCGGATCGACGGCCGCGAGGCGGCGACGATCCCGCCGCTCGATGCGCCGGCCCGAATCGACACCGTGGAGATCGTGGTCGAACCTGGTCCGCTGTTCACCTTCGGCAGGGCCGAGATCGCCCCGCTGCCGGCCGGCGCGGTCGTTCCCGACGGCTTCGCGCCCGGCGCGGTGGCGCGCTCCGGCGCGGTCGGCGACGCGGTGCGGGCCGGCATCGGCGCCTGGCGCGACGCCGGGCACGCCACCGCCGCCCCGGCCGGCCAGACCATCACCGCCCGCCATCCCGCGTCCGAACTCGATGCCAGCGTCCGGCTCGACCCCGGCCCGCGGCTGACCTTCGGCGCGCTCGGCGTCAGCGGCAACAGCGCGGTGCGGACCGAGCGCATCGTGGCCATCGCCGGGGTTAAGGCGGGACGGGTGTTCTCGCCCGATCACCTCGACGAGGCGGCGGACCGACTGCGGCGCACCGGGGCGTTTTCCTCGGTCGCGATGGTCGAGGGCACGCCCACCGCCGACCTGACGCTGCCGATCACCGCGCAGGTGGCCGAGCAGACCCCGCGCCGGATCGGGGTCGGCGCGGAACTGAGCAGCACCGAGGGCCTGGCCCTCAGCGCCTTCTGGCTGCACCGCAACCTGCTGGGCGGGGCCGAGCGGTTCCGGCTCGAGGGCGAGGTGACCGGCATCGGCGGCGAGACCGGCGGCACCGACTACGCCCTCGGCGCCAGCTTCAACCGCCCGGCCACCATCGGGCCGCTCAACGATTTCTACGCCACCGGGCGGATCGAGCGGGTCGACGACCCGGGCTTCTTCCTCGACCAGATCGCGCTCGAGGCCGGGTTCAGCCGCCGGCTGTCGCCCACGCTGAGCGGCGAGGTCGGCGTCGGCCTGCTCGCCGCCGAGGTCGAGGACGCCCTGGGCGCGCGGTCCTACGTCTACCTGACGCTGCCGGTCTCGGCGACCTGGGACCGCCGCAACGATCCGCTCGACCCCACCGGCGGCTTCTACATCGAGGCCGACCTCACCCCGTTCGTGGAGACCACGGACGGCGCTGCCGGCGGCCGGCTCTACGCCGACGCGCGGGCCTACCGGAGCTTCGGCGCCGAGGACCGCGTCACGCTTGCCGCCCGGGGCCAGCTCGGCGCGGTGTTCGGGGTCGAGGCCGGCGACGCCCCGGCCGACTTCCTGTTCTATTCCGGCGGCGGCGGCACCGTGCGCGGCCAGCCCTACCAGTCGCTCGCCGTGGACCTAGGCGGCGGG